>DATHPK010000108.1:0-16520 GCA_035483935.1 Acidimicrobiales bacterium | reverse complement strand
CCCGATGCGAAGATCGTAAGCTCACCGTTCTCGGCCGGGACCTTGCTTCCAGAGACCGGCGCGTCGACCAGCAACACGTCCGGGCGCTCGGTCTCGACGAGTGACTTCACACGTTCGATCCCGGCCACGCCGATCGTGCTCATCTGCACCCAGATCGAACCGGGTGCGAGGGTGGCGAGCAGGCCGTCCCTCGCGATTGCCATCACGACGTCCGCATCCGTGACCATGGTCACGACGATGTCCGCTTGCCGCGCGGCGTCGGCGGGTGTGTCGGCCACCGTGGCCCCGAGTTCGCTGAGGTCCCGGGCTCTGCTCGGGTCACGGTTCCAGACGACGGTCGGGACCCCGGCGCGCAGGGCCGAGGCCGCCATCGCGTGTCCCATCGTGCCCAAACCCAGGAACGCAACCGGCTCTTTCGCAGGGGCCATGGCGCTCACCTTCCGATGTCGACGGCAACAGGGCGGTATCGGATGCCAGCATCGCGCCCCACGGGACGTGGCGCACCCTGGGCCGCTCCCGACGGTCTGACGCGATCAGACGCTGCTGTCCGAGGGGCTCGGAGTCGCCCGAACCGACGCGCTCGCGTCCAACTCAACCCGGGATGCGCCGAGGCCGCGGCCCCGGAACGCGAACCCTTGATCCCCCCGCGGGATCAGTTGATGTGGATCCCCGAGATCGCCCGGGAGATCACGAGCCGCTGCACCTCCGACGTCCCCTCGAAGATCGTGTAGATCTTCGAGTCGCGATGCCACTGCTCGACGGGGTTCTCCCGGACGTAGCCGTAGCCGCCCAAAATCTGAATGGCGTCCTCGGTCACGCGCACCGCGTTCTCACCGGCGTACAGCTTCGACATGGAGCCTTCGCCGTTCTCGAACTTCTTGCCGGTCGAGGCCATGTTCGCCGCACGATGCACCAGCAGCCGCGCCGCGTCGGTGTGCATCTTCATGTCGGCCAGTTTGAACGCGATCGCCTGGTTCTCGATGATGGCCCGGCCGAACTGCTTGCGCTCCTTGGCGTAGTCCAAAGCGAACTCGTACGCGGCGCGGGCGATTCCGACGGCCTGCGCGCCCACGATCGGCCGTGACGCCTCGAACGTGGCCATCGCCGCCTGCGTCGAGGTCTTCTTCCCCTCTTTGGCGCGGGCGAGTCGCTCGTCGAGCTTCTCCTTGCCGCCGAGCAGGCACCGTCCCGGCACCCGGCAGTCGTCGAGGATGACCTCGGCGGTATGCGAGGCGCGGATGCCCATCTTCTTGAACTTCTGCCCCTGCGAGATCCCCGGCGTCCCTTCCGGCACCACGAAGCTCGCCTGCCCACGCGAGCCCAACTCGGGGTCGACGGACAGCACCAGCACGTGCGTGTTGGCGATGCCTCCGTTTGTGATCCACGTCTTCGTTCCGTTCAGAACCCACTCGTCCTTCGCCTCGTCGTAGACGGCGCGCGACTTCAACGAGGACACGTCCGAACCGGCGTCGGGCTCGGACACACCGAACGCCGCGAGCTTGATGTCCTCGGGCGTGCCGAAGCACTGCGGGATCCACTCGCCGATCTGCTCGGGCGTCCCGTTGGCGAAGATGCCCGCCACCGCCAGCGTCGAACCGAAGATCGCCAGCGCGATGCCGGCGTCGCCCCAGCTCATCTCCTCGTTGACGAGGCACATCATGAGCCCGGTGGGGTCGGAGAAGGACTGCGCGATGAAGTCGAAGGAGTACAGGCCGATCTTGGCCGCCTCCTCGATGATGGGCCAGGGCGTCTCCTCACGCTCGTCCCACTCGGGGCCGGCGGGGCGCACGACGTTCTCTGCGAACTCGTGCACCCACTTCGTGATCTGGATCTGGTCCTCGTTCAGTTCGAGCGAGTAGTCGGACATGACCTGCGCCCTCCTCGGCGGATCCGGCCCCGTGCCGGTCCCTGTCGGCGGTGGAGGAACTCCGGCGCAACGACGTCCTCGCGCCCTCAGCGCGACACCGCCGCTCCCGAGCTCCTCGGTTACTACACAGTAACCTACCGGGTGGTCACGGTCCAGAGACCCCCCGTTCCAGGGCTCTGGACTGGGCGGATCCGAACCCGCCGGCCCGCTGCTCGCGCCGGATGGCCGTCCCCGACGGCGTGTCCTCCACCGTCCAGCCCAGGGCGACGAGCTCGTCGCGCAGCGCGTCGGCGCGGGCGAAGTCCTTGGCCGCCCGGGCTTCGTCGCGTGCCGCCACCAATCGGGCGGACGCCTCGTCGATCTCGCCCGATTCGTCCCGGAGGGCCACGCCCAGGGCCGCCAGCAACACGGAGGCCGTGTGCGCCAGCTTCGCCGCGGCCGCCTCGTCATCGGCGTCGGCCGCGGAGTTGGCACGGCTCACCAACTCGAAGATGCCCGCCAACGCTCCCGGCGTGTCCATGTCGTCGTCCATGCGATCGCGGAACGACGCCAGCGCACCCTCGTCGATGTCCACCGCCTCTCCCTCGCCGGCCACGACGTAGCCACGCCCACCGCGCGCCAGGAGGTCGGGGAGCCCGAAGCGCCGCGCCATTGCGTCGAGCCGCTCGAGCGCCTTCTCTGCATCGGCGACGGTGTCGGGCGTCACCTCGATCGGCGAGCGGTAGTGCGCCCGCAGCACGAGCAAGCGGTAGGCGCGGCCGTCCACTCGGTTCAACAGGTCCGTCAGCGACGTGAAGTTGCCGAGGGATTTGGACATCTTGGTCCCCTCGACTTCGACCCAGCCGTTGTGCACCCAGTGGCGGGCGAACGGTCTTCCCTCGGCTACCGCCTGGGCGCGCTCGTTCTCGTGGTGGGGAAAGGCCAAGTCCCTTCCGCCTCCATGCAGGTCGAAGCCCTCGCCTAGGAGATCCAGCGACATGACGACGCACTCGGTGTGCCAGCCGGGGCGCCCGGCCCCCCACGGCGCATTCCACGACGGCTCGCCCGCCTTCGCCTTCTTCCATATCGCGAAGTCGAGCGGCGAACGCTTCTCCTCGTTCTCCTCCACCCGGGCGCCAACGCGCAGCGAGTCGAGGCTCTGGCGGGCCAGGAGCCCGTAGCCGTCGACCTGGCTGACGTCGAGGTAGACACCGTCGGACGTCTCGTACGCCACCCCGCGCGCCAGGAGGTCGGCGACCAACGCGACCATGTCGGAGATGTAGGCGGTGGCATGCGGGGTGTCGTCGGGCCGCAGGACGTCCAGTCCGTCCATGGCCTCCCACCACCGCTCCTCGAACTCATGGGCCACTTCGGGCTCGCTTCGCCCCTGCTCGTTGGCCCGCTTGATGATGTTGTCGTCGACGTCGGTGATGTTCGAGACGTACTGGACGGCCTGGCCGCCGAACAACAGGTAGCGGCGCAGGATGTCGAAGACGAGGTTGTAGCGGCCATGCCCGATGTGCGGGAGGTCGTAGACGGTTGGACCGCAGACGTACATCGACACGTGCCCGGGGGAGCGCTGCTCGAAGGGCCGGACCGTGCCCGTGGCGGTGTCGTGCAGGTGCAGCATCCAGGTACGGTACCCGGTCATGTCGAACCCTCCGGCCGGCTCACCCCGCGTCCCCGAGAAGCCCACGTTGGACGGCCTCGAGGAGCGTTGGGCCGGCACTTGGGAGCTCGAGGCGACCTACCGCTTCGACCCGGCCACCACGCGTTCGGACGTCTTCTCCATCGATACGCCGCCGCCGACGGTGTCGGGATCCCTCCACATGGGCTCGGTGTTCGGCTACGTGCAGACCGACGCCATCGCCCGCTACCGCCGCATGCGGGGGTGGAACCTCTTCTACCCCATGGGGTGGGACGACAACGGCCTACCCACCGAGCGTCGCGTCCAGACCTACTTCGGCGTGACCTGCGATCCCTCGCTCCCCTATGACCCCGACTTCCGGCTCCCCGACGAGCCCGGCAAGGACGACATCGCGGTCAGCCGGCCCAACTTCATCGAGCTCTGCGAGCGCCTCACCGCCGAAGACGAGCAGGCCTTCGAGGAGCTGTGGCGGACCGTCGGGTTGTCCGTCGACTGGCAACGGACCTACGCGACCATCGGTGACCGAGCCCGGCGCACGAGCCAGCGGATGTTCCTCCACAACCTGGCTCGCGGCGAGGCGTACTCCTCCGAAGCGCCCACCATGTGGGACGTCGACTACCAGACCGCGGTCGCCCAGGCCGAGATGGAGGACAAGGAGCAACAGGGCGCCTACCACCGCCTGCGCTTCGACGACATCGAGATCGAGACGACCCGGCCCGAGCTCGTGCCCGCGTGCGTGGCGCTCGTGGCCCACCCCGAGGACGAGCGCTACCGAGCACGATTCGGCACGACGGTGCACACCCCGCTGTTCGGCGTCGAGGTTCCCGTCCTGGCCCACCACCTGGCCGAGCCCGACAAGGGATCGGGCATCGCGATGATCTGCACCTTCGGCGACATCACGGACGTCACGTGGTGGCGCGAGCTGAACCTGCCGACGCGCTCGATCATCCTGCGCAA
This sequence comes from Acidimicrobiales bacterium, assembly GCA_035483935.1. Classification (GTDB taxonomy): domain Bacteria; phylum Actinomycetota; class Acidimicrobiia; order Acidimicrobiales; family RAAP-2; genus Bog-473. The sequence goes on along the minus strand of DATHPK010000108.1, from coordinate 12,069 downwards.
CGGCCGCATTGCCGAGACACCACCACCCGGGGTGCCCGACGGCGAGGCCTGGCGCGCGCTCGCCGGCCGCACGGTGAAGCAGGCACAGCGAGCCATCGTCGACATGCTGGTCGCCTCGGGGGACATGATCGGCGATCCCCGCCCGATCACTCATCCGGTGAAGTTCTACGAGAAGGGTGACCGCCCCCTCGAGATCGTGACCAGCCGGCAATGGTTCATACGCAACGGCGGGCGCGACGACGACCTCCGGCGCCGACTGCTCGAGCGTGCCAACGAACTCGACTGGCACCCGCCGTACATGAAGGTCCGCTATGACGACTGGGTGAAGGGGCTCAACGGCGACTGGTTGGTCAGCCGCCAGCGCTTCTTCGGGGTGCCCATTCCGCTGTGGTACCCGCTCGGCCCGGACGGCGAGCCCAATCCCGACGCGCCTCTCGTCCCCGACGAGGCGCGCCTCCCGGTCGACCCGACGACCGACGTACCCGAGGGTTACAGCGAAGACCAGCGGGGCAAGCACGGCGGTTTCGTCGGAGACCCCGACATCATGGATACCTGGGCCACTTCGTCGCTCACGCCCCAGATCGTCTGCGGGTGGGAGGACGACCCGGAGCTCTTCGCCGCCACCTTTCCCATGGACCTGCGGCCCCAGGGGCCCGAGATCATCCGCACCTGGCTCTTCGCAACGTTGTTGCGGTCGCACCTCGAGCACGACGTGGTGCCGTGGAGGCACACCACCATCAACGGGTGGATCCTCGACCCGGACCGCAAGAAGATGTCCAAGTCGAAGGGCAACGTCGTCACGCCGATGGCACTGCTCGAGCAGTACGGCTCCGACGCGGTGCGCTACTGGGCCTGCAACGGCCGGCCCGGGACGGATACGGCGCTCGACGAAGGTGTCATGAAAATCGGCCGTCGCCTGGCCATCAAGATCCTCAACGCGTCGAAGTTCGCGCTCGGGCGACTGGGTGACGGGCCGGTACCCGGGCTCGACGCGGTCCATGACGCGCTCGACGTGGCGCTGCTCGCCGAGTTGGCCAAGCTCGTAGAGGGCGCCACCGCGGCGCACGAGGGCTTCGACTACGCCCGCGCGCTCGAGCTGACGGAGGGCTTCTTCTGGTCGTTCTGCGACGACTACGTCGAGCTCGTGAAGACCCGCGCCTACGGCGAGGGTTCGGCCACGGGCGCCGACTCGGCCCGGGCCGCCCTGGCGATCGCGCTGTCCGCGTTGCTGCGGCTCTTCGCACCGTTCCTGCCGTTCGTCACCGAAGAGGTGTGGAACTGGTGGCAAGAAGGATCGGTGCACAGGGCCCCCTGGCCGACGGTGGCCGAGGTCGGGCCGCACGCCGGAGCCGAGCCCGCCGTGCTCGACGTGGCGGCCGAGGTGCTCGGAGCCATCCGGCGCGAGAAGACGTCGCACAAGCGCTCGATGCGATCCCGCGTGGCGACACTCACCGTGACCGCGCCCCGCGCGGCGCTCCTCGACATCGAGGCGGCGCGGGGCGACATTGTCGACGCCGGCGGGGTGGACGACTTCGTGACGCAGGAGGACGAGGAGAGCGAGGCCCTCCAGGTCGACGTGGTGCTGGCCGACGAGGCCTGAGCGGAGCTACTCCGGCGTCTCGGCGCCGAGGTAGGCACTGACCACTTCGGAGCGGATCTCGGCGGGTTTCCCACGATTGACCAGCTGCCCGTTGACCATGATCGCCGCTTCGTCTGCGATGGACAGCGCGGTTTGGACGAACTGCTCCACCATCACGATGGTCAGTCCCTCCGACGCCACCAGCTGCCCGACGATGTCGTAGAGCTCGTCGACGATGATCGGCGCCAGGCCCATCGAGAGCTCGTCGAGGAGAAGGATCTGTGGATCGGTGGTCAAGGCCCGGGCCATCGCCAGCATCCGCTGCTCACCGCCCGACAGCGTCCCCGCAAGCTGCTTGCGCCGACTGGACAGGGCGGGGAAGCGCTCGAAGGCCCGCTCCTCCACCGTGGCACTCTTCATCCCCGCCCGGCGGAACGTGTACATGAGGAGGTTCTCCGCAACCGTGAGGTTGGGGAAGATCGATCGGCCCTCGGGGATCATGCACACGCCCGACCGCGCCAGCGACTCGGTAGCGTTCTTCTTGAGGGGACGGCCTGACACCTCGACCACGCCGGCCGTCAACGGGATCTGTCCCGAGATCGCGCCGAGCAGGGTCGTCTTGCCGGCACCGTTCGGCCCGAGCAACGCCATCGAGGTGCCCGCCCGGACCTCCAGCGAAATTCCGTGCAGCACCTCGATGCGGCCGTAGCCGGCCCGCACGTCGACCGCCGAGAGGGCCAAGGGTGCCGAGACGGCATCATCGTCATCGGTCCCGCTCTCGGTCGAGAGGTGCTCCTCGGGGGACTCCCCCGCCGCGCCGACCGCGATCGGCGTCGCCGATGTGGTCTGGCCGCCCAGATAGGCCTCCTGCACGGCGGGATCGGCTTGGACCGCCGCGGGATCACCGTGCGCGATCAGCGACCCGTTGTCGAGCACGTCGACCCGGTGGCAGATCGACATCACCAACGTCATGTCGTGCTCGACCAGAAGGACGCCCATCCCCTCGGACGCCAGCTGCTCGAGGACGTCGCCGACGCTCCGCGTCTCCTCCGCGTTGAGGCCCGAGCTCGGCTCATCGAGAAGCAGCACCGACGGCGACGTGGCGAGGGCGCGCGCCATCTCGACGAGACGAGCGAGTCCCGTCGGCAGCGAGTCGCTGGGCTCGTCGGCCACGTGGAGGATCCCGACCCGGGCCAGCTGGTATTCCGCCTCCTCGGCCGGCGTCCTCCCGCTCTGCAGCTTGCGTTGCTGGACCTCGGCCGCCATCTGCACGTTGTCGCGGGCGGACAGCGTGCCGAACAGTTCGAGGCGCTGGAACGTCCGCCCCAGCCCCAGGCGGGAGCGCGCGTGGGGCCGGTAACGGGTCACGTCGTGCTCGCGGAGGAGCACGCGCCCGTGGGTCGGACGTTGAAGCCCGGTCACGACGTTGAACAGGGTCGTCTTGCCGGCGCCGTTGGGACCGATCAGCCCGTGGATCTCGCCGGGTACGACGTCGAGCGCGACGCCGTCGAGCGCCTGCAGCCCCCCGAACCGGACCGAGACGTCCTCGACCGAGAGCACGGAGCCGGCCGACTCAACCAACGGAGCCGACCTCCGTCCGCAAGCCGCCGGGAATCCCCGACGGCGGTTGGCCCGCCACCCCTCGTCCCGGTCGCGCTCCGGCCCGACGTGCCTCTCTCCATTCGTCCAGCCGTATGTAGAGCAGGCCCAGGCCGTAGGGATTGCGTCCGACGGCAATGATGCCGGCCCCGAAGCCGATGTACGTGAGTCCCGAGAGCCCGGACCAGACATGGGCCGTGACCCAGGTCGTCAATACCGGGAGAAGAGCCACCGCGAGGCCCGCCCAAACCGCTCCGGTGAGCACGGTTATGCCGGCAAGGGCGACGGCGACGAACAACACCAGGCTCTCCACGAAGCTGAACTGCGAAAAGGAGACAACCCGTGACATCCCCCCGTAGAGCGCGCCCGACAGCCCGGCGAGGCCGCCGGCCACCACGAAGGCAACGAGCCTGGTCCGGATGATGTTCATGCCCACCGTGGCGCAGGCCGCCTGGCTGTCGCTCATCGCGACGAGACGCCGGCCGAACGGACCCCGGCGCAATGCGCCCACGCCGACGAGGCAGAAGGCAAAGACAATGGCGACGAACACCATGAAGGCCCGGTCGGTGGTGAAGTGCATCCCGAAGATGACGGGGCGCCCCACGGTCATCGAGCCGCTGGGGAGTACGGACGGGTTCGTGAAGAAAAGCTGGTCCATCAGGACGGCGAAGGCCAAGGTGGCCAACGCCATGTAGAGCGCGCGGAGCCGGATCGCAGGGAGGGCGAGGATTCCCCCGGCGGCGGCGCACAACCCGATGGCAGCGAGGACGCCGAGGACGGAATCGCCACCGCCGACCTTGGTCATGGCCCAGGCACCCAGCCCCATGAATGTGAACTGGCACAACCACACCTGTCCGCCGTAGCCCGAAAGCAACACGAGCGAAAGTGAACCGATTCCGATGGTCAGCGCCAGCCCGCAGGCGAACAGGTTGTTTCCGGTGACGAGTGCGCCCACGAGGAGCGTGACCGCGACGAGCAGCAGCCCGCCGATGACCGTGGAGCGCAGGCTCGCCGGCTTGGGGGGCCGCAAGCGGACCACGCGGCCGACCGTCAGCTTGGACTGGGGAAGCAAGAGGAGGGCGACGATCAGCAAGCCCATCGGCAGGGCCTCCGTCACGTAGTTGAGGTAACTGGCGGGCACATACCCGACGGACAGCGATTCGCCGACCCCGAGGATCATCGCCCCGAGGAAGGTGTAGGGCAAGCTGCTCAAGCGTCCGACAATGGCGGCGGCGTAGCCGAAGATCACCAGCTCGGACAGGATGGCGATGCTCATGCCGGACCCGGGCGCGAGCAGGATCCCGGCCAGCCCGGCCAGCATGAAGCCGACGATCCAGGCGAAGCCGGCGATCCGGTTGGTGCGCGCCCCGGTCAGCGAGGCCAGGCTCGGGTCGTCGACGACGGCCCGCATGGAGACACCGACGCGCGTCAATCTGAAGAGCGCCCACAGGGCGAGCGCGACCACCACCGCGCATCCGATGGTGATGAGGTCCTCGTAGGTGAGCGTGACCCCGAACACGGTGACCTGATCGCCCAGGAACCATTGCGGCAGGTTCCGGGTGATCGTCTGGTCCCAGATGGTGGAGACCAGCCCGTAGAGCACCAGGAACAGTCCGAGCGTCACCACGATCATCGTGCTGAGCGCCGCGCCGTAGAGGGGCCGCATGAGGACGCGCTCCACCAGGAGTGCGAACGCCGGCGCGACGACGAAGAGCACGATCACGAGGGACAGCACCGGGTTCCATCCCCAGCCCTGCCACAGCTGCCAGTAGAGGTAAGCCATCAGCATGCCGACGGCCCCGTGTGCGAAGTTGAAGACCCCTGTGGACTTGTACGTGACCACGAGGCCACTCGCGGTCACCGCATAGATCGACCCCGTGACCAACCCGGCAATGACGAAGCTGATGAACTCGTTCACGGCGGCGGCATGCCCTTCACTGCAGCAGCGCGGGGCGAGTCGGGCGGGCTAGCGCGAGATGCCCTTGTAACTGCTCGGGTAGAAGCCCCCGGGACTGCATACGAAGCCTGCCTTGGGGTCGGGCGCGATGCGATGCCATTTCCCGTTGTTGTACTGGGCCGCAAGCCAGCACTGCCCTGGGATCTTCTTGGCGGGGTCCTGGGTCGAGATCAGGCCGTTGGCGTTGTAGGACGTGATCTTGTTGAGCTGTGCGTCCAGGCTGGCCCGCGTCGGGTTGGCGCCGGCGCCCTTGAGCGCTTGGACGAAGAGCTCGGCACTGATCCACCCGTACAGCGTGTAGAGGTCGAGCTGCGTCTGCGGGTCGACCTTCTTCGCCCACTTATCGAAGGTGGCCACGGCCGGGACCACTTTGGCGTCCTCCCCCATGTACAGCGCGGTGACGGTACTCAGGAGCGCCCCGTTGCCGGCCGAGCCGGGGTTGAACCCCGCCTCGTACGCGGACGCTCCGGTGAAGAACACAGCGTTGAGCCCTTCCTGCGTGTTCTCCTGCGCCATGGTCGAGATGTACGCGCCCTGCTGGGTGAGCTCCATGATCAACTTCACGCCCGCGTTCTTCATCTTGATCATGTCGGGCAGGAACGAGGTCTCCGTATAGCTGGCGTCGCGGTCGTAGACCCAGTTGTAGCCAAGGCTGTTGGTCACGTTGTGGAAGACGTGCTCAGCCGTGACCGCGGTAGCGGCAGAGTTCGAGCCGATGTATCCCACGGACTTGACGTCCTGGGGGTACTTGCTCTTCAGCCACTTGAACGGGCCTTCGCCCTCACCGCCATTGACCACCGGAACCGGCGCATAGACGTTGGGGTCCAAGTCGAGCTTCGGGTCCAGCGTCTGGGTGATCATCGGGACGTGGTTGGCGTCGACGGCCGGCTGCTCGCCGCCGTCGAGAAGCGAGAAGCCGCCCACGATGGCGAAATCGTTGGTCGCGATGTTCTGTGCCTCGTTGGTCACATTGCCCGAGGAGAAGGCGCTGTCCATTCCGTTGAGGATCAGCTTGCGGCCGTTCACGCCGCCTTCGCTGTTGACCATCGCGAAGTAAGCCTGGGTTCCGACCTTGGCACCCTCGAACAAGCCGGCGATGGGCTCGGAGATGTCGCTGATGGAGCCCACCGTGATGGAGTTCGCCGTGACGCCCGGGGAAGACGAGCTCCCCTGGGCGCCGGCGGGGGCTGCGAGCGCGCCCGTACCGACCACGAGCGATCCAGCGAGCACAGAGCCGCCCGCCAGTGCCCGGACGGTCCGTCCCACCCGGTCTGACGCGGCGCGCCGCGTCCGCACATACCTGGAGTTCCCCACTGCCACCCCTTCTCCTATAAGCCCCCGTCGGGCCTGCCGGCCCGATCTGACGCATAGTCAGATTCCGGGTGGCGACTCTATGTCAGAAACATTTCGGGTGACGGTCGCGTCCATTGCGGGCGGGCGGCCCGCGCCGTGGGCGGCCCGGGCGGCCTCGAGGAAGTCGCCTACGGCAGAGGTCGTGGCTTGGCAGCGCAATGAGGCCACGACATCGAACGCATGCTGCGCCAAGGGCAATTCGGCGTAGGCGACGGGCGAGCCGGAAACGGCACGCAGGCGCTCGACGAAGGCCCGCGCCATCTCGACCGGGACCAGGGTGTCGTTCCTCCCCTGGAGGACGAAGAAGGGAGGGGCTTCGCGGCGGACCCGGTAGGTGGGGGACGCGTCGCGGAAGACCTCGGGGTGGTCGGCCTCCTTGACCTTCATGACTGTCTTCTCGAGCATCTCGACCATCCCGGGACCGAAGATGGCCGAGCCCTCTGGGGACGAGGTCAAGTCCATGACGCCGTAGAACGGGACGCACGCCTGCACCGAGGTGTCCTCGTCCTCGAAGCCGGGCTGGAACGCCGGGTCCCCCGCCGTGAGGGCGGCCAGCGCACAGAGGTGGCCGCCCGCCGAACCGCCGCTGATGGCGATGAAGCCGGGATCGCCGCCGTATTCGGCGATGTGGTGCTTGACCCACGCGAGGGCCTGCTTGACGTCGACGACGTGATCGGGCCACGACGCCTTGGGGCTGAGGCGGTAGTTGATGGCGACACAGACCCAGCCTCGGGCCACCAACTCGAACATCATCGGCTTGCCCTGCTCGCGCTTGTCGCCGATGACCCAGCCGCCGCCGTGGACATACACCATCACCGGCGCGTGTTCGCGCGGGACGAGGCGGGAACGGTAGACGTCGAGGCGGTGCCGCTTGGAACCGTCGCCCGAGTAGTCGATGTTGGACGTGGCCTGGACCGCGCGTGACTTCATCGGGATCGCGCGGGTGACGCGCCACCACCGCCCCCATGTCGGGTCGGTCGGCTTGGCGGGAACCGGAAAGGCGGCGCTGCGCACCTCGGCGAGGGCGGCAACGGTGACGTCGGCCGCCCGCAGGCCGGCGACGCCCAGGCCGAGCAGGCCGATCCAGCCCGCAACCGCGAAGGCCAATCCGAGCCATCCGGCCCAGCCGTCCAGGGCGCCGAACTCGACGAAGAGGACGGTGGCGACCATCTGCCACACGATGTTCTGCAGCGCCAGCTCGCTCGTCCAGCTGCCCAGAGTGAAGCTGACGACGGTGAACGGCTCGCGCCGGACGGGCCGATACGCGAGTGCGACGGCGAGCGCTCCGACGATGCTGACGGCCAGGTAGGCGTACGGCACGTACCCATCATCGCCTGAACGGCCCCGGTGCGCCGGTCTGCCCTGGTCGGGAGGGCATTCCCAGTTGCCCTGCGGCGCGAGATGGTGCGAGGTTATGGGCGAGGGGTAGGGACCAAGGAGCGCCCATGACACCCGAACGGCTGAGCGGGCTCGATGCGAGCTTCCTCTACATGGAGACACCCACATTGCACATGCACGTGGCGATGGCTGCCGTCTTCGATCCCTCCACGGTCCCCGGTGGCTACTCCTTCCGGCGGGTTCGTCAACTCATCAACGACCGCATCCCGTTGGCTCCGGTGTTCCAGCGTCGCCTGGTGGAGGTGCCGTTGCGCCTCGGCTTTCCCGTCTGGGTCGACGACCCCGAATTCGACATCGACAACCACCTGCGAAGGGCGGCACTGCCCGCCCCGGGGGGCCTCCGCGAGTTGGGTGACTTCGCGGCCGACGTGATCAGCCGCCAGCTCCACCGCGACCGGCCGCTGTGGGAGATGTGGATCGTCGAGGGGGTCGAAGACGGGAAGATCGCCCTCGTCACGAAGATGCACCACAGCACCATCGACGGCGTCTCGGGAGCAGAGCTCCTCGGCGTGCTCTTCGACCTCGAGCCGGAACCGCCCGAGCATTCGGCGACCAGGCGTCAGCTGGATTCACGAATCCCCTCGGGCCTCGAGCTCATGTCACAGGCCATGGCCGCCAACCTCGTCGCCCCCTTCGACATCGCTCGCATGATGCTGCGCACGACCCGCAACATCTTCGACGTCAGCCGCATCCGCCGGGGCCTTCCGGGAAGCGCAAAGGGTGCCCTCCCCCTGACGGCGCCGCGCACCTCCATCAACGCTGCGGTCCACGCCCGGCGCCGTGTGGCATTCGCCGCCGCCAGCCTGGCCGACGCAAAGACGCTCAAGAACGAGTTGGGCACCACGGTGAACGACGTGGTGCTGGCCATGGTCACGGGCGCGCTGCGGACCTATCTGCAGGCCGGCGACGAACTGCCCGAGATTCCGCTGGTCTCCGTCGTGCCGGTCTCGGTCACCCCCGACGTGGCGGAACTCAAGGGCTCAAACAAGGTGTCGTCCATGTTCGTGCAGCTGCCGACCCAGTTGGACGACCCGCTCGAGCGGTTGCGGGTGATCCACGAGGGCACGAAGGGCGCCAAAGAGGAGCACAAGGCGCTGGGCGCCTCCACGCTGCAGAACTGGGCCGAGCACGCGACGCCCAACGTCTTCGCCGCGGCGGCGCGCCTGTACACCGGGATGCGCCTGGCGGACCGCCACCGACCCGTCGCCAATCTTGTCGTCTCCAACGTTCCCGGCCCCGACTTCCCGCTGTATCTGGGTGGCAGCCAGCTGCTGGGCATGTTCCCGCTCGGTCCGGTGATGGACGGCATGGGCCTCAACATCACGATCATGAGCTACATGGGCGTCCTGTACTGGGGACTCGCTGCCGATGCCCGCGCCGTGCCACGCCTCTGGGACATCGCGGCTGCGATCCCGCATGCCCTGACGGAGTTGATGGAGGCGGCCGGGCTCTCATCGGAGCCCTTCGACGTGCCGATCCATCTCGGTCCCGGCATGCCGCCGACGGCGAACTGGGTCCGCGCGGTGGCGTCGGTGGAGAGCGAGACGACCGGTAGCGTGAGCGCATGACGGTTCGCGAGCTCGGCCATCTGGTCTTGTACGTGCGCGACCTTCGGCGCTCGGCCGCCTTCTATCGCGACGTGCTGGGCTGGCGACAGGTCCTGCCCGAGCCGGGACAGGACCCGGTGGGTGGGGCGGCCTTCTCGTCCGGCCGGACCCACCATGAGCTCCTGCTCATCGAGGTCGGGGCGGATGCCACCCCCATCCCGCCGGGCCGCCGCGTCGGCATGTACCACTTCGGCCTCAAGGTCGGCGACAGCGACGACGAGCTGCGCGCCGCACTGAAGGCCGTCGAGGACGCAGGTGCGACGATCGTGGGCACGTCGGACCACACCGTCACCCACAGCCTCTACATCCTCGACCCGGACGGCAACGAGATCGAGCTCTACGTCGACGTGCCGGGCGTCGACTGGCAATCGCATCCCGAGCTCATCGGCGCTGCTGTCCGGCCGTTGAAACTCTGAGACGGCCGGAGCCCGTGGTTCCCGCCGCCCCACGCGGTGCCCGAGCCCCACTCGTCCACACCGACGAGGACGGCGCGCGGGCGGTCGCCGACAGCCTGGCGCGCGGCGGCGTCGTCGTTGTACCCACCGACACCGTGTACGGCCTGGCCGTGCGTCCCGAAGACCGTCAAGCGGTGCAGACGGTCTACCGGGCCAAGGGGCGGCCCGAGGGGATGCACCTGCCCGTCCTCGCAGCATCGTTGGACCAGGTGCGCGCGCTCGGCGTCGACGTGACGGCTGCGGCGGGCGCGCTGGCCGCCCGCTGGTGGCCGGGCCCCCTCACGCTCGCATTCGGATTCGGCACCGGTGCGGACCGACCCCATTGGTTGGCCGGACGCGACGAGGTGGCGGTCAGGATCCCCGACCACGACTTCCTGCGCGGCGTGCTGCGGGCGACCGGGGTGTTGCTCGTGACGAGCGCCAACCCACACGGCCTTCCCACCGCGCGTGTCGCCGGCGACATTGCTGCCACGCTCGGCGGCTCAGTGGATCTGATCGTCGACGACGGAGAGCTCACCGAGGTGCCGTCGACACTGGTGAACGTGCGGTGCGAACAGGTCGTCGTCGAGCGCGAGGGGGCGATCCCGCGAACCGAGATCGAGGACGCGCTGGCGGGGCTGACGTGACCCGCTCGCTGTTGGCCATCGAGACGTCGTGCGACGAGACGGCGGCCGCGGTGGTGAATGAGGAACTCGAGGTTCGCTCCTCCGTCGTGGCGAGCCAGGTCGAGCTCCACTCCGCGTTCGGCGGCGTCGTCCCCGAGCTGGCGAGCCGCGCCCATACCGAGACCATCACGCCGATCGTCGCGCGGGCCCTCGAGGAGGCCGGCGTCACCGGCCCGGACCTCGAGGCGGTGGCGGTCACGTCCGGTCCGGGCCTGGTGGGCGCGCTGCTCGTGGGCATCGCGACGGCCAAGGCGTTGGGGCTGGGCTGGGGCATCCCGGTGGTGGGTGTCAACCACCTGGAGGGGCACCTGGCCAGCGTGTACCTGGCCGACCGCGAGGTGCCGTTCCCGCAGACCGCGCTGCTCGTCTCCGGCGGCCACTGCATGCTGACCAGGGCGACCGCGCCGGGGCGCTACGAGCTCCTCGGCGAGACCGTCGACGACTCCATCGGCGAGGCCTACGACAAGGTGGCCCGCTTCCTCGGGTTGGGCTACCCGGGCGGTCCGGTGCTGGACCGGCTCGCCGCGGGCGGCGAGGACCGGCTCGGTTTCCCACGGCCGATGCTGGCGGACGGCTACGCCTTCTCCTTCTCGGGCCTGAAAACCGCCGTGGTCAACTACGTGCGATCGGACCCGGCGTTCGCGGTCGAGGAAGTGGCGGCCTCGTTCGTCGCAGCCTGCATGGACGTCCTCGTCGCCAAGCTGCGGCGCGCCCTCGAGGAGTTCGGCGACCCGGCCCTTGCCATCGTGGGCGGCGTCGCGGCCAGCCCCGTCCTGCGTGAACGGGCCCAGGCGCTGGCTGCCGATTTCGGCACCCGGCTGCTGATCCCACCGCAGAAGATGGCCACGGACAACGCCGCCATGATCGGCGTGGCGGCGTGGCACAAGTTGACGACCGTGGGCCCGAGTGCGGCGTCGTTCGGGCCCGAGCCGGATCTGCGCCTGCAGTTCTCCTAGGTCCGGCTCAACTCGACGCGACCTGCTGCCGGTGCCGTCGAGCCCGGCGCCGGGTGGCACGCGACCCGAACATGTGCGACGACAAGTCCAAGACGATCCCCAACGCGACGATCACCCAACCGAAACCGTCGACCCCTTTGTGCGGCTGGTACACCAGCGCGTAAAAGAGCGTCGCGTAGGGCAGGAAGATGAAGCCGAGGATCCCCTCCCAGCCGGAGCGGAAGGCGATCGAGAGCCGGTCCGTGAAGATCCAGACCAAGAACAGCGCGAGGCGCGCCGAGAAGGCCGAAATCAGCGCGAAGAGGCAGCCCACGGTTGGTCCGCCTCAGAGCGGCAGGGCGCCGGTGGCCTCGTTGGTCGAGCCGGTGTCCTTGTAGGCAGCGATCGTGCGTTCCGCGATCCGCATCTGGTGGATCTCGTCGGCGCCGTCGGCGAAGCGGGCCCAGCGGGCGTGCTGCAGCATGTTCGCCAGCGGCGTGTCGGTGGAGTAGCCGAGCGCA
>DATHPK010000107.1:0-7204 GCA_035483935.1 Acidimicrobiales bacterium | reverse complement strand
GAGGATGTCGGGGCTGTTGGCGAAGACCGTCCACCAGTCGCCCGTGGTGCCGTCCCACCGCCCGGGTTCGGCGACGGGATCGCGGCCCTCGAAGAGCCATTCGTACATGGTGGTGACGATCGGAGCGGTGGCCTCGGCTTTGGGGACCTGGCGGAGTCTGGGCATGAAGTCTCGGTTCTCGGGTCGTGGTGGGACGCGGGTTCGCCGCAGTGCGGTGTGATCAGACGGGGGAGGGCTGAACCGGGAGCTCGGTTTCGGCGACCAAGTCGAGGTCGGCGGCCCGAGCCGGTGCATGCGAAACGTCGGCATCGTTGAACCCGCGCATCCAGCAAGCGAACTCGAGCAGGATGCCGTCGGGATCCTGGAAGTAGACGCTCCGCACGTAGACGCCCGAATGCATCGCGTCGCTGATGCCGAACTCGGAGTCGTCGTGGTTGGCGATCTCCGTGCAGTCGATGCCGGCGGCGAGAAGGCGGTCGCGGTACTCCTCGATCTTCTCGGGCGCAACGTCGAAGGCGACGTGGTTCATCGACCCGATGGCGCTGGTCAGGTCGCCCTGGTCGGGGCGTGACGCGGGGGCACTGACTCCCGGGACGCCGTCGGGCGCTTCGGGGAACCAGAAAAAGGCGAGGCAATCGCCGCCACCGCAGTCGAAGAAGAAATGCTGCCCCATGCCCGCCGGGAGCTCGATCGTCTTGACCAACGGCATGCCCAGGACGTTGGTGTAGAAGTCGACCGTTCGCTCCATGTCACGGCACACCAGTGCCAGATGATTGATGCCCCGCAGGTCGAATCCGCCGGTGCTGCTCGTCATGGAACTGCCTCCCTTGCGGCCCTCGATGTGTCGTGGACATCAGGACCACAGATCGGTGTTGTCAGCCGATCCCAGAATAGGCCGCAATCCGGCCGATCCTCTGGCTCGTAGGTCCAATCCAGCAGGTCACGCCCGCTGAGGCCGGCTCTGCCAATTTGTCCTCGTCATGCCCTCGTAAGGATCCACCGTCACGATCAGATTGTCCCCGATCATTGGGTCGACGCGCCTCACACCCGGAACCTCCCCAAATGTCACCACCACAAAACCGCCATCGATCCGGCACCGGTCAGACGCGACCCGTCGCCTCCTCCAACAGGACGCGACGCGTCGCTCCTCCGGCGAGCCGTCAGCCGGCGACGGATCCCCGTAGCGGCCAATCGGCAGGACCGAGTTGGGAATGGCTCCAACCGCCTCCCCACGCCCGCTCCATGGCCGGCTGGGCGCTCCTCCCGTTGCGGGCCTTCCTGGGCGTCACCTTCGTCTTCGCCGGATTGCAGAAGCTCGCCAATCCCGGCTTCTTCAACGCATCCAACCCGGCCTCGATCCAGGCCCAGCTGACCGCAGCCCAACGGATCAGCCCCATCCACGGGGTCCTGGGTCCGATCTCGCACGTCTCGGTGCTCGTCGGCCTCGTCATCGCGTTCGGCGAGGTGGCGATCGGTCTCGGCACGTTGCTCGGATTCTTGGCTCGTGCCGCTGCAGCCGGTGGCCTGATCCTCTCGCTCCTCCTCTTCCTGACCGTCAGCTACCACTCGCATCCCTATTACACGGGCTCCGACATCGTTTTCGTCTTTGCCTGGATGCCTTTGGTGATCGCCGGGGCGGGAGGCGTCCTGTCGGCCGATGGAGTGCTGGCACACCGAGTTCGGGCCGGGATGGGCGCCGAGCCGCAGGCGGTGACGCCGGTGGACTTTGCAGTTGTGCGACGAGTCTGCGGCCAGTTCGAGGACGGACGGTGCGAAGCCCGCAACGGACAACCGTGTGCGCCCGGGCCCTGTCCCTTCTTGGCCCAGCAGCCGCCGCGCGCGCGGCGTATCGATCAGAACGAGCTCGACCGTCGCACGCTCCTGGCCACGGGCGGTGCCGCGGCCGCACTCTCTGCAGTCGTCCTCGTAGGCGGCGGGCTCGTCGCCGGTCTCGGGCGGCTGTTCGGTGGCTCGTCGGGGGGCCCGTCCACGCCAGCGCTCGGGGCCGCGACATCGACTGCGGGCAGCACGGCCGCCTCCTCGACCACCACACCGGCTGCTGACACTCCGTCGACGACCACGTCGACGGCGGCACCCAGTACGCCGTCCGGCACGAAGATCGGCCCTGCGAAGGACGTCCCCGTCGGGGGCGCCGCCTCGTTCCAGGATCCGTCCTCGGGCGACCCCTCGCTCGTGGTGCAACCCGTAGCGGGTACGTACCTCGCCTTCGATGCCGTCTGCCCGCACGCCGGCTGCACGGTGGACTACTCGAGTACGTCGCGCCTGTTCGTCTGCCCGTGTCACGGGTCGGAGTTCAACGGCCGCACCGGAGCCGTCGAGGTCGGTCCGGCCCAGTCCGGCCTGACGCAGCTGCGGATCGCGGAAGGATCGGACGGGCAGCTCTACGTCTCGTGACCGAAAGATCGCTCCGATCTAGATCGAGGTGATGCCGACCATCGGCGCGTTCAGGTGCTGGCCGCCCATGGACCCGAGGAACGGTGCGTCGCCGAACGTGAAGATGCCGCCGTCGGTGCCCTGAAGCCAGTAACCCGCACCGTCGTGGGTGGCCGTGATCCCGACGATCGGAGCGTTGAGGTTCGTGCCGACCATCGAGCCGTAGTTCGCGGCATCGCCGAAGCCCGCCACGTTGCCGTTCCAACTCGACAACCAGTAGCCGTGATCGTCGTGGGTGGGAGCGAACCCGGTGATCGTGTAGGTGTCGGGAGCCGAGGACGGTGCCCCCTCCATGGTCGCGTCGCCGAAGTTGAAGACCTGGCCGTTCGAGTCGACCATCCAGTAGCCACCACCGAGGTACCCCGGCGCGGCGGCCGTGATCGGATAGGGCGGCGCATCGCCACCGGTCGAGCCGTAGAAGGGCGCGTCCCCGAACGCGAACACGCCCCCGTCGCTGGCGATGAGCCAGTAACCGCCGCCGTCGAGGGTAGGGATCATCCCGATGATCGGTTTGTTCAGCACCATGCCGCCGGTTGACCCGTAGAACTGCGCATCGCCGTAGGCGAAGATCCCGCCGTCGCTGGCAACGAGCCAATAGCCCTTTCCGTCGGGCGTCGCCGCCATGCCGACGACCGGCTTGTTGAGCGTGATCGCACCGGTCGATCCGTAGAACTGGGCTGCGCCGAATGTGAAGACGCCGCCGTCTGAGGCGACCTGCCAATAGCCGGCCGGTGGTTGCGGCGGCGGGGCCGGGCACGTCGGTCCGACGGCCGGGCTGACGTCGGGGTTCGGATCGGAGAGGATGGGAGCCGGCGGTGAGCCCGAGGTGGCGAACGTGAGATCCGCTTCGTACATCGGCCGGACGCCGCAGTTGATGTACCCGATCGTCTGGCCCTGCCAGCCGGCGACGGCGAGCACGGTCTGACCCGTTGTCTGGCCCGGCGCGGGCGGCAGGGTGAAGACGTCGGGACCGCCGGGGCCGGACATGCCGGGTCCCGTCTGCAGGATCGGACCCGACAGCGTGGTCTGGTCCTGGCACGGCCCGGCCGGGCCGGGACAGCTCGCCCAGCCGACGCCGTACGCGTTCGAATTCACGACGTTGCCCCCGAAGAAGAGGTAGTACGAGTTCGTCGCCGTCTCGTACATGTCGGGACCCTCGATGATCGAGCCCTCCCACGAGCTCTGGGTGTTCGTCACGAGTTGGTTGGTCTCACTCGTCGCGGGCAGGAGGAGGTTCGAAATCTCCTTCAACTGCACCGACCAGATGGTGGTTGGTTGCCCGACGCGGTTGCCGTCGTTCTTCCAGAGCAGCCACCAGTTGCCGGCGTTGTCCTGGAACAGATCTGGGTCGATGCTGCCGCCGAGCGTGGCGGAGCCCATGATCGTCGGTGCCCCCCAGGCCACGCCGTCTTGGCATACCACCGGAGAAGATGCAGGCTGATACGGCCCGAGCGGAGACGCCGCCGACGAAGTAGCGATCCCGATGCACTGGTAGCCAGGGGACTGGTTCTCGGTGGCGACGTAGTACATGACGAAGTCGTGTTCGGTGCTGTCGTATGCCACCGTCGGCGCCCATGTGTCCCCGGGCTTTGCCCACGCGCCCACGTCAGGTAGAGCGTCGGAACTCAGGCGCGTCCACGTCACCCCGTTCGTCGAGGTCGATTCCTGGATATTGATCTGCGCCTGTCCCGACGCCGGTGTGTTTTGCGTGGCGAAGGCGTAGTAGGTGCCTCCGTAGCTGAGGACGCTCGGGTCCGGGAAGTCACCGGCTGTCACGGGAGCCCAGTTCCCCGGCACCGCAGGCGCGGCGGGCACGGCGAAGGCAAGTGAGCCAAACAAGGACAGCAGCGCTGCCAGTCCGACGACGAAGCCGTGTCGCCGGGAAGCGACCTGTGCCCTGCGGTCCAGGGAACTCCGTTGGGGGAACACCGCCCTCCTCGTTCGATATCGCCGTTCGGGTGTTGCCTGTCGGCGGTCGTTGCGTGCTGCTGCTGATCCCCCGCGCTCCCCAACGCTACAGAGCCAGTCGACTCATGCGCGGTCGGATGTTCTTCCTCCTCAGAAAGTCGGCCACAGCAACTAGATTTGCACCCTCTGTTCACAGAGGTTTCAGCCGCGCATCACGCACGGGGCGGCGCAGGGAACGACTTCGGCACGAAGGGACGGTCGATGGCCGAGCGGCGCAACAAAGCGGTTGACGTGGGGTTCAAGGTCATGAACGGGCTGCACCGCGCCCTCCTTGCCGCCACGGGTGGCCGCTTCCCCCGCTCCCTCCTTGGCATGGCGCCCGTCGAGTTGCGCACCGTCGGACGCAAGTCGGGTCAGATGCGCACGACGATGCTCGCCTGCCCGATCCACGACGACACGCGGGTGGTCCTCGTGGCCTCCAAGGGCGGAGACGACCGTGACCCGCAGTGGTACCGCAACCTCGTGGCCAACCCCGAGGTGGAGATCGTCATCGACGGCTCCACCCGCAAGATGCGGGCTCGCACGGCGTCGCGAGAGGAGAAAGCGTCCCTCTGGCCCGCCATCGTGGCCGCCTACAAGTACTTCGACACCTACCAGAGGAAGGCCGACCGCGATATCCCCGTGGTCATCTGCGAGCCCTTGCCGGGCTGAACCTTCCCAGCCCAGGGCCGTCGGTCGGTCTCGAGACGCGGACGATACGATGCAATCAATGTCGATGGAGCCCATGGGCTCGCCCTCTGATGATGCTGGCGCCCTCGTGGGCGCGGGCCAACCGTCAGGCGACCAGTCCTTCGACCTCAGCATGGCCGTCTCCCAACTGGCGTCGAACAGCACCGACGCACGCATGATGCTCAGGCTCCTGTCCTCTCAGCTTGCCGACGCGCTGGGCGATCGCCTCGTCGTGGAACGCGCCGGCGGGCGGTTCCGTAAGTCTGACGAGATCAAGTCGGTGCGCGTCACGCTGGGCAATGACTCGCTCGAGGCGGACGTCCAGGGCCCGTCGGTGCGCTGCACCATCGGGCACTCGTCGGGCGGTATCCGCATCCGCAGCGAGCAGGTCGACATGAACACGTGGTTGACCCGCCTGCTCACCACGCTGCAGGCCGAGGCCGCCACCAGCGAGCAGACCCGCGTCGCACTGGAGAACATCGTCATCGGAGGACAAACGTGACCGACCCCAGCCCCCAGGGCTCCCCACCCCCGGCACACGACCTGCCCAAGGATGCCGCCCACCGGCTCGAGGAGCTGGAGCACGGGCTGTTCACCTCCGATCTCTCGGTCAACGAGTTCCTGCTCGTCAAGGAGGCAGGCTTCCATCCGCTCGGGTTCGTGATGGGCTCGTCGATCTACCACATCGGCATTCAGACCCGGAAGTGGTCGGAGAGCCAGGAGCTGACCAAGCTGACCGAGGCGATGTACACCGCCCGCGAGCTCGCCATGACCCGGATGGAGGAGGAGGCCCAGGAGCTCGGCGCCGATGGCGTCGTGGGCGTGAGACTCGATGTCAACTACTACGAGTGGGGGAGCGACTCGGCCGAGTTCATCGCCTTCGGCACCGCCGTGAAGGCGGAGGACGGCAATTCCTATCGGAACGCGTTGGGGAAGCCGTTCACCTCCGACCTGTCGGGACAGGACTTCTGGACCCTCATGCAGACGGGCCACGTGCCCCAGGGTCTCGTCATGGGCACCTGCGTCTTCCACATTGCGCACCGCAAGCTGACGCAGGCCCTCGGCTCCATGGGCCAGAACGTGGAGCTGCCGAACTTCACCCAGGCGCTCTACGAGGCCCGCGAGCTCGCGATGACCCGTATGCAGGACGAGGCCGGCCAACTGAACGCAAGCGGCATCGTCGGGGTGCGGCTCGAGGAGAAGTCGCACCAGTGGGGTTCGCACACCATCGAGTTCCTCGCCCTCGGCACCGCCGTGACCAAGGGCACCGGCGAGGTCACGCTGCCGAAGCCCACCACGATCATCTCGCTCGACAACTGATGGCCGATCGAACTGGTCCGGGCGACCCCGTCGCACCGCCCGGCCCGGCGGCCGGGGATCTGCCCGAGGCCGCCGTCCGCCGGCTGCAATCGAGCGCGTTCTCGTCGGGACTCAGCGTGCCCGACTTCGCGGCCTGCCTGGAGCTCGGCCTCGAACCGGTCGCGCTCGTGCAGGGCTTCTGTGTCATGCAGTGGGGTTGGTACGGGCCCGGCTCGGGCTACATGCGCGGCATGTCGCCCTACAGCGTCGCGAGCGGTGGCGCCGGCGGGTATTCGGAGACCTACCGCTGCCCACATGGCTTCGTTTCGGCCGAACACCGCACCTGGGGGCAGAACCTCGAGCAGCCGTGGGTCGAAGAGGCGTGGACCGGGGGCTACGGCACTGCCTACGCGCGCATGATCGAGGAGGCCACCGCCCACGGCGCGCACGGGGTGATCGGAGTCGTCGACCGCGTGGCGAACGTCGCCGACACCGGGACCACCGAGTTCCACTTCCTCGGCACAGCGGTGACGGTCGACAATGGTCCCGCGCCGGCCGGCGGGGTTCCGTGGAGCACTTTCCTCGCCGGCCAACGACTGACGAAGTCCATCGAGGCCGGTTTCATGCCCGTCGCCGTCGTGGCCTCGCTCGCGTCGGTCAGGGTCTGGGCCTACTGCATGACCGAGTACCTGATGGAGGGTCAAATGGGGATGGGTTGGGGCTACGCCGCCACTGGGCCGCAGCTCGTCGACCAGGTAAGCAAGGCGCACATGGCCGCCCGCCAGCTCGCCCGCAAGCACGTGCGTGAGCAACT
>DATHPK010000106.1:0-13392 GCA_035483935.1 Acidimicrobiales bacterium | reverse complement strand
GTCTCGAGGTGAAGCGCCTGCAGGACTCGATCACGGCCGTGGCGCTGTGCCCGAAGCCCGTCATCGCAGCCGTGCACGGCTACTGCATCGGTGGCGGCGTGGACCTCATCGCCGCGTGCGACATCCGCCTGGCCGCGGCCGACGCTGTCTTCTCCGTGCGCGAAGCCAAGGTCGCGATCGTTGCCGATCTGGGCAGCCTGCAGCGGCTGCCGGCCATCATCAGCGCCGGGCACCTGGCCGAGCTCGCTTTCACCGGCAAGGACATCACCGCCGAGCGGGCCAAGGAGATCGGCCTGGTCAACGACGTCGCCGGGGACGCCGAGGGCGTGCTCAAGGCGTCCCGGGCGCTGGCCGCTGAGATCGCCGCGAACTCCCCCATCGCGGTGCAGGGCACCAAGGCCGTGCTGGCCGCGAACGAGGGCCGCACGGTGGCCCAGGGTCTCGACTACGTGGCGACCTGGAACTCCGGCATGTTGGCCTCCGACGACCTGGTCGAGGCGATGACCGCGTTCATGGAGAAGCGCACACCGAAGTTCACCGGACGGTAGGGCGGGGGGGCGCGTCAGCGCCGCCGGCGCCACCAACGGTTCGAGGAGCGATCCTTGCGGGCGTCCTCGGCCCGCACTTCTTCGAGCACCCCGGGCGCGACCTCGTTCACGATTTCCTCGGCCGAGCCCAGCAATGACGCGATGTCCCCACCGGCGTCCTCGGGCTCGTCCTCGATGGCCGGCTCGACCAGGCTGCCGTGCACCCAGCCCACGTCGGCCATCCGCGGCTTGTACGACGGGCAATTCTCCGGGCAGCGCCAGGGGGCTTCGGGCGCGAGGTCCAACCGGCAGAAGCGGGCCGCCTCGCCCGACGCGTAGGTGCGGCTCTGGAAATGGATGCATTCCTCGCGCATCGGCATCGTTCTATGGTGCCACGTTGCAGGTCCGGTTGCGGCGCGCTGGCGGCGGCATGAACCCGTGCGGCAACCTCAGCCGACCGACCCTTCCATCTGCAGCTCGATCAGGCGGCTCCACTCCACTGCGTACTCCATGGGTAGCGTCCGGGTCACCGGCTCGATGAACCCGTTGACGATCATGCCCATCGCCTGCTGCTCGGTGAGGCCGCGGCTCATGAGGTAGAAGAGCTGGTCGTCGCCGACCTTCGAGACCGTGGCCTCGTGGCCGATGCGGGCCGAGCGCTCGCCGACCTCCATGTACGGCTTGGTCTCCGAGGTCGACTCGTCGTTGAGCAGCAAGGCGTCGCAGCGCACGAAGGACTTGGCCCCGTACGCCTCGGGGTCGACGTGCACCTTGCCCCGGTACGTCGTGATGCCACCGTCCTTAGAGATCGACTTCGACACGATGGTCGACGTTGTCTCGGGAGCGACGTGGTACATCTTGGCCCCGGCATCCTGGTGCTGACCCGCGCCGGCGTAGGCGACCGAGAGCACCTCCCCACTGGCCTTCGGGCCCATCAGGTACACCGACGGGTACTTCATGGTCAGGCGCGAGCCGATGTTGCCGTCGATCCACTCGACGTGCGCCTCGGCCTCGGCGCGGGCCCGCTTGGTCACGAGGTTGTAGACGTTCGACGACCAGTTCTGGATTGTCGTGTACGTGATGCGCGAGCCCGGCAGCGCAACGAGTTCGACGACCGCCGAGTGCAGCGAGTCGGTCGAGTACACCGGGGCCGAGCAGCCCTCGATGTAGTGGACCTGGGCGCCCTCGTCGGCGATGATCAGCGTCCGCTCGAACTGACCCATGTTCTCGGCGTTGATCCGGAAGTAGGCCTGCAGCGGCATGTCGACCTTCACGCCCGGCGGCACGTAGATGAACGAGCCGCCGGACCACACCGCCGAGTTCAGCGCGGCGAACTTGTTGTCATTCGGCGGGATGATCTTGCCGAACCACTTCTGGACGATCTCGGGGTACTCGCGTACCGCCGTGTCCATGTCGGTGAAAAGGATGCCCTGCGCCTCGAGGTCTTCACGGTTCCGGTGGAAGACGACTTCACTTTCGTACTGAGCGGTCACACCCGAGAGGTACTTGCGCTCCGCCTCGGGGATCCCGAGCTTCTCGTAGGTGTTCTTGATCGCGTCGGGCAGGTCCTCCCACTTGTCGACCTGCCCCCCGGTGGGCTTGATGTAGTAGTAGATGTCGTCGAAGTCGAGGTTCGGCATCTGCGTCGCGAACCAGGGGGCCATCGGCTTGCGTTCGAAGTTCTTGAGGGAGCGCAGACGGAAGTTGCGCATCCAGTCGGGCTCGCCCTTCATCTCCGACATCTCGCGCACGATGGACTCGTTCAAGCCCTTCTTGGGCTTGAAGACGTAGTCCTCCTTGTCGCTCCATCCGAGCTGATAGCGACCGAGGTCGAGATCCGTTGTCGCCATGTTGGGCTCCGTGGCTCCTCAGGTCGGGAGAAGGGGGAATTTCCCCTACGTAGATAGTAACAACTACCCCGGCCAGGTGAAACGCTCACATCGGCCCGGCCACGGGCGTGTGGCCGGCCCGGCCAGCGTGGCAGGCTCGTCAGGATATGCCCAGCCACCCCGACCAGCACGCGCCCCCGGTGGCCCCCCGCCGCCCCCACGTGATCGCCGCCCACGGCGACGAGCGCCAGGACCCCTGGTTCTGGCTTCGCGACCGTGAGGACCCCGAGGTCCTGGCCTACCTGGAGGCGGAGAACGCCTTCACCGAGGAGGAGACCGCCCCGCTCGCCGGGTTCCGGGAGGGGCTGTTCGAGGAGATGAAGGCGCGCATCAAGGAGACCGACATGTCGGTCCCGGCCCGCCGCGGACCCTGGTGGTACTACACGAGGACCGAAGAGGGGAAGAGCTACGCCATCCACTGCCGGCGCCCCGCAGGCGGCCGCGACGAGCTCCCACCGGCCGGCGAACCGGGCGAGCAGGAGCAGATCCTGCTCGATGAGAACGTGGAGGCTGCCGGGTCCGAGTACTTCGCCGTGGGCAGCGCCGCGGTCAGCCACGACCACCGCTGGCTCGCCTACTCGACCGACCGTGCGGGTGACGAGAAGTACGAGCTGCGCTTCCGTCCCCTCGACGCCGACCTCGCTCCCGGGACCGCGCCCGAGATGGTGCCCGAGACCTCCTACGGGCTCGCCTGGTCGGACGGCGCAGACGTCGTCTTCTACGTGCGCTTGGACGAGGCGCAACGCCCGTACCAGCTGTGGCGCCACCGGCTCGGCACCGACCCCGCCGGCGACGAGCTGGTGTACGAGGAGACCGACCGGCGGTTCTCGCTCGGAACCGGGTCGACCCGCGACACCGCCTTCGTGCTCGTCGGTCTGCATTCGACCAATACGAGCGAGTGGCTCGCCGTTCCCTCGGCCGAGCCCCTCGCCGAGCCCACCGTCGTGATCCCCCGCCGCGAGGGAATCGAGTACGCGGTGGACCACTTGACCCCGTCGGGGATCGACGCCGACGGGTGGTTCGTCGCGCTCACCAACGAGAACGCCCGAGATTTCCGCGTGCTCGCCGCGCCCGACTCCGAGCTCGGGTCCCACGAACCCGGCGCCTGGCGGGAGATCGTCCCGCACCGCCCGGGGGTCCGCATCGAGGACGTCGACGCCTTCGCCCGCGCTCTTCTCCTGAGCGAACGTGCCGACGCAGAGACGCGGGTGCTGGTCCTGCCTCTGCTGAGCGTGACCGGCCCGGTGCCGCCGCACCCCTTCGGCGACGACCTCCTCGCCAGCGGCTGGATCGTCCCCGCACCCGCCAGCCCGTCGGCCACCTGGGTGAGCGCCAACCCAGAGCCCGACTCGCCTGTCCTGCGGATCGGCCGCACGACCATGGTCACCCCCTCGAGCGTCCTCCAGGTCGGCCTCTCCGACCGCGCCGAGACACTCCTCAAACAGGAGCCCGTCCTGGGCGACTTCGACGCGGACCGCTACGAGACCTACCGCGAGTGGGCCGACGCGCCGGACGGGACGCGCGTCCCGATCTCCTTAGTCCACCGCAAAGGACTCGCGCTGCCGGCACCGTGCGTCCTCTACGGCTACGGCGCGTACGAGATGTCGATCGACCCGTCCTTCTCGCACCACCGCCTCTCGCTCCTCGACCGCGGTGTCGTCTACGCCATCGCGCACGTCCGTGGCGGGGGCGAGATGGGACGGGCTTGGTACGAGGACGGCCGCATGGAGCACAAGGCCAACACCTTCTCGGACTTCATCGCCTGCGCACGCCACCTCGCCGAGCGCGGCATCGCCCGCGCCGACGCCATCGCCGGCCGTGGAGGCTCCGCCGGCGGCCTGCTGATCGGCGCGGTGGCGAACCAGGCGCCCGAGCTCTTCCGCGCGCTCGTCGCGCAGGTCCCCTTCGTGGACTGCGTCACGACCATGCTCGACGACGAGCTCCCGCTGACCGTCGGCGAATGGGAGGAATGGGGAAACCCGTTGGCCGACGAGGCCGCGTACTTCCGCATGCTGACCTACTCCCCCTACGACAACGTCAGCGCCACCGACCCTGACGGGAAGGACCGGGTGTATCCGGACCTCTTCGTCACGGCGGGCCTCACCGATCCACGCGTCTCGTACTGGGAGCCCGCCAAGTGGGTGGCCAAGATCCGTGCGCTCGCCCCGGCCACCCGGATTCTCCTCCGCACGGAGCTCGGCGCCGGTCACGGCGGCCCGTCGGGCCGCTACGACGCGTGGAGAGAGGAAGCCCTGGTCCTGGCCTTCCTGCTCGACGCCCTCGGGGTGCAAAACCAGGGCTGACCTGACCTGGCCCGATTCCGCGACGACTCGATGTTGCCGCCTAGGTCGTGGTCGTCGTGCTCGCCGACGGGGCGCCGGAAGCTCCGGGTGTCGCGAACTTCAGTGTGAACGGCGCTTGGAACCCGAAGGGCAACTGAACCGCCGCGCCGTTGACTGTTGCCGCGAAAGCTGCCGGCGCACCCGCGACGACGGTGACCGGACCGGCGGCAGCGACGGCGTGCGAACCTCCCGCGCTGAGCACCCCAGTGAAGAGCACCGCACCGGTTGAGGTGTTGGTAGCGGAGACCCAACAGTCACTCGACGTCGCCGACAACACGAGCGAGTAGTCGGTGACGCCCAAGGCATAGTTCGCCTCGTACGGCGACGTGGGGGCTGGCGCCGACACGACCGGAGCCACGGTGGTCGTCGTGCTCGTCGACTTCCTGCCTGTCTGGTGTCCGCTCCCTGCCGCGGTGCCCGAGTGGGGATGCGAACGCGTGGGTGTCGTCGTGGCCGTGCCCCTGGTCTGATGCTTCGACGCAGGCGTGTTGGTGTGCATCCCCGCCACGACCAGGACCACGATGAGCACGATGACCGCCGCCATCGCAGCCAGCGCGCCCAGTCGCTTGGGCCGGTGGTTGATGGAGTGCATCGCCTTGTCGTCGACGCCACTCATGAAGGTGGACTTCGACTCGTTCGGGTCCGAGGAAGCGTGCGAGTCGACGAAGAGCATGGGTTCGCCCTGGTTCTTGACCGGCGGAGGCGGGACCGGCGGGACGATGGTGTGGCCCGGATCGGTCAGCCGCACGGCCGAAGAGCTCGACACCCGGAAAGAGCTCGCCGGGTAGGCGGCTTCGTCGTGTCCGTTCTCCGTAATCCCATCCGACCCCGTCGGAGCGTGCGTCCGCATCTCCTCGAGGGTGTGCAGCTGGCGGTGATAGTGCTCGACCGAATGCACGTCGTCCTGCGACCGGTTGCGGAACACCGCGGCCGCGATGACGCCCACGACGACCACAGCAGCCAAGATGCCACCGATCCACACTGCCCCTATTCAACAGGATCGGCAGGCCGTTGAGCACCGCGGGCGCGCTCCTCCCGGCCATCCCCTTCGTGACGTTTACGGGGCGGGGACGGCGGGCACCTCATACGGTTCGGGCAACGTCCGCGGTAGCGGCCGCCGGGCCAGCGCCGCCGCCTTGGCCGGGCCGAGCCTCTCCTCCTTGGCCGCCTCGACCGCGTCGGCCCGCTCGGCGAATTCGGGCAGCACTTCCCTCGCGAAGAGCTCCATCGACTCGCAGATGTGCTCGTGCCGGTTGCGCCCCGCCTGGCTCACGAAAATGAGCTGGTCCACCCCGACCTCCTCGTACCGCCTGATGAGCTGGCGCACCTGCTCGGGTGTGCCGATCGCCCCACGGAGGGCGCCGAGGCCCTCCTCGAGGAGCTTGGCTCCGAGCACCTGACCCTGCTGCGCCGCCACCCGACGGTCGAACCCGAAGGCCGAGCGGTTCTGCTCGAACTCCTCCCACACGTTCGTTTCCCCCAGGCGGTGCCGGCCGAAGGCGTAGTAGTGCGCCAGCGAGTACCCGAAGAAGTGCCCGCCATCCAGGCCACGCTCGATGGCGGTCTCCTCGTCCTCGTGACACATGAATGGCAGCACGCAAGCCAGGTTGGCGTTGACCGCGAACCCACCGGGCACGCACTCCTCCGAGGCGATCGTGCCGTAGTAGTCGTCGACCCACTTGCGCGCCTCGTCAGCTTCGATGAAGGAGAAGGAGAGGGCGCCGATTCCCTTCGTCGCCGCCAGGTGAATGGTCTCGCGGCGCGAGCACGCAACCCACAGCGGTGGGTGCGGCTTCTGCAGCGGCTTGGGCACGACATTGCGCGGCGGCATCGAGAGCCCCGGCCCTTCATGCCCCGCAAACGGCTCCTCGACCATGAGACGCGTGACGACATCGAGCGCCTCGGTCCATTCGGCCCGCTTACGCGTCCGCTCCACTCCGAAGCCGCCCAGCTCCATCTCCGAGCTCGACTCACCCGTGCCGAATTCCACGCGACCGTCCGAGATGAGGTCGAGCGTCGCGATCCGTTCCGCGACCCGGGCGGGGTGGTTGAAGCCGTAGGGGAGCTGGACGATGCCGTGCCCGATTCGGATCCGTGACGTGCGCTGGCTCGCGGCGGCCAGGAAGACCTCGGGCGCCGAGGAGTGCGAATATTCCTCGAGGAAGTGGTGTTCGACCTCCCAGAGGTAGTCGAAGCCCAGGCGGTCAGCGAGCTCGATCTGCTCGAGGGCGTCCTTGAGGAGCTTGTGCTCCGCCCCGGCGTCCCACGGCCTGGGCAACTGGTGCTCGTAGAAGATGCCGAATCGCATACGTCCCTGAGCCCCCGGGATCCGGCCTATTTCGTGTAGCGGGGCCGGACGTCGTCCGGGATGTCGCCGCGACGCGGATTGGACTGGTCTCGTCCCGAGAGGATCGGGTCGCTGACACCCCAGTCGGCGCCGACCTCGGGATCGTCCCAGGCCAGCCCCAACTCGTCCGCCGGGTCGTAGTAGTTGTCCACCAGGTAGGTCAGCAGGATGTCGGTGTGGGCCGCGAAACCGTGGGCCACACCGGGCGGGATGTACACCCCCTGGTCGACGTCGCCGTCGAGATCGATCAATTCGGTCTTGCCGTCGGTCGGTGAGCCGAGGCGTAAATCGTGGAGGACGACACGGATCTTGCCGCGCAGCAGGTACCAGTAGTCAGCCTGAAATCGGTGGAAGTGCAGCCCGACCAGCGCGCCGGACTGCTTTTCGGATCGATTGCCCTGCACCATCTCCCGGCCATTGGGGAACCAACTGCGTCGGTAGGACTCGACGAAGCGGCCCCGCTCGTCGCCGTGCACGTCGGGCCGGACCAGCACGACGTCGTCGATCACGGAAGAAGGGGCGATCTCTGGCATCGCGGGAACGGTAGCGGGTGACCTCTTAGGAGGCGAAACGGCCGAAACCCGAGCGGTAGAAGAGCAACGGGCTGCCGTCTCCAACCTCCATGGCAACCACGTGGCCGGTGACCAACTCGTGATCGCCCCCGTCGAAGATGTCTCCGAGACGACATTCCACGACGGCGAGTGACCCGCTCAGCACCGGTGATCCGGTCACGCCGGGCGACCAGCCGACGCCGTCGAACTTGTCACCGCCCGACACCGCGAACGTGCGACAGAGCGCCTCCTGGTGCTCCTCGAGGATGTTCACGCAGAACGCGCCCGCTTGACGGATCCGCGGCCAACTCGTCGAGCTCCGCGCCGGGGCCAGGATGACCATCGGCGGGTCGAGCGACAGCGCGGCAAAGGACTGGCAGGTGAAGCCGACGGGCTCACCTTCTTCGAGCGCGGTCACGACTGTGATCCCGGTGGCGAAATGCCCGAGCACCTCGCGGAACCGGGCCTCGTCCAGGCCCGTCACCGACGACCTATGCCTTGCCGAGGTCGATCGATTGGGACTCGTGGGCGGAGGACACGTCTTCGACGTTCTTCGCTTCGGGGAGCCGCCGTGCTTGGGTGAGAAGCTTGTCCAGCTCGCGGTCCGTGTGTGACGGGTCGTGATGCGAGAGCAGCAGCCGCTTCGCTCCCGACTCCGAAGCCACGTGGACGGCGTAGGCGGCGGTCGAGTGCCCCCAGTCGGCCTTGGCGGAGAACTCGTCCTCGGTGTACTGGCCGTCATGGATCAAGAGGTCCACGTCCTGACACAACTCGAGCACCGCGTCGGGCACGGCCCGGCGGTCGAGCGGAGCCTGGTGGTCGGACATGTACGCGACCGAGCGACCGTCGGCCTCGATCCGGAAGCCGAGGGTGACGCCGGAGTGGGGAACAGGGCGCGCCATGACCTTGGCCGAGCCGATGGAGAAGTCCTCGGCGCCGACGTCGACAGTGATCAGCTCGCCTCGGAACTGCTCCATGTGGATCGGGAACACGGGCGGCTGCACGGCCGCGTGGAGCGCGTCCTTCAGCGAGCCCTTCGGCTGACCTGGGCCGTAGACCGTCAGCCGGGCACCCGGGTCGTGCAAGGGGGCGAAGAAGGGGATGCCCAGGATGTGGTCGAAGTGGAGATGGGTGAGCAGGGCGGTCGCGTGGAGGGGCGTGCCGAGGGCCCGCACCTCCTTCTGCAAGGTGTCACCGAGCCCACGCAAGCCGGTCCCCAGGTCGACGATGAGCGGCTCGTCCCCGTCGATGTCGATGACGAGGCACGAGGTGTTCCCCCCGTAGCGCCGGTAGCGATCCCCCGAGCACGGGCACGACCCCCGCACGCCGTAGAACGTGACGTTCACCGGCGCGACCCTACATGCCGAAGGGGCGATACGTTCTGTCAGATGGGACAACAGGAGACCATTTCCGCCAACGGGCTGGAGTTTGCCTGCCTCTCCGACGGGCCGGCGGACGGGCCTCTCGCCCTGTGTTTACACGGGTTTCCCGACACCGCCCACACCTGGCGCTATCTGTTGCCCGCGCTTGCGGCGGCCGGCTTCAGGGCGGTCGCCCCCTTCCTGCGCGGTTACGCACCTTCGCCCGTGCCGCCCGACGGTCACTACCAGGTCGGCGCGCTCGTACGCGACGCCAACGCACTGCACGACGCGCTCGGGGCTACTTCGGACGCGGTCATCATCGGCCACGACTGGGGCGCGCTCGCCACCTATGGCGCCGTCGCCCACCAGCCGGATCGCTGGCATCGTGTCGTCACCGCCGCCGTACCGCCGACGCTCTCCATCGGCATGAACCTGATGACCTACGCGCAACTCCAGCGGAGCTGGTACATGTTCTTCTTCCAATCCCCAATGGCGGAGGGCGCGTTGCCACTCGAGGACTACTCGTTCATCGATCACCTGTGGCGAGACTGGTCGCCGGGCTATGACGGCACATGGGACGTGGCCCGGGTGAAGGAGTCGATCGGTGACCCCGAGCGCATCCTGGCGGCAATCAGCTACTACCGCGCCATGTTCGACCCGGCGCACCAGACACCCGAGCTGGCCGACGAGCAGGCGGCCGCGTTGTTGCCGACGCCGAAGCCGACCCTGTACCTCCACGGGCGCGACGACGGCTGCATGTTGCTCTCATCCATCGGCTCGCCCCTGGACTTCCTGAGCGAGGGGTCCGAAATGGAGATCGTGGACGGGACCGGGCACTTTCTCCACGTGGAGCAGCCTGACGTCGTGAACCGGCGGATCATCAAGTTCTTGACCGGGTCCTGATCGTCAGCGCAGCCGGAGGACGGGACGAGCCTTCCCGTGCCACCGGGCGAAGCCCTCTTCCACCAACGCGGCGGCGACCCGTTCGGCGCGTGCGACATCGTCCGACCAGCCGCAGGCCCCCGCAATGTCGCAGGCAGGGACGTCGCCTCGCCGCAGCGCCTCGAGCAGGCGGCCCCGGCCCTGGCGGTCGGAGCCCGAGAACGCGCTCTGAGGACGCGCCGCCGTCGGGCTGGCTCTCCACGGGTCTTCGCCGCCCCGTCGACGCCACGCGCACTGACGGCGGAGGGGACACAGCGTGCAGTCCGGACGGGCGCGGCACACGGTCGCACCGAGGTCGAACATCGACTGGTTGAACTCCCACGAACCGGCGCCGGGCACGAGACGGTCGCCGAGGGCGAAGGCGGCCGTCGGCGTCAGCGGCGAGCCGGCGACGGAACGGGCCAGCACCCGCATGCCGTTGGTATCGACGGCCGCGACGTCTTGTCCGAATCCGAAGGACCGGACGGCCCGCGCCGTATACGCGCCGATTCCGGGCAGCGCGCGCAGCTCGGCATCGTCGGACGGCAGCAGGCCCCTGTGACGGTCGACAACGAGCATCGCCGCCCGGTGCAGGTTGAGCGCGCGGCGGTTGTAGCCGAGCCCCGACCAACGACGGACCACCTCCGCCGAGCCGCTTGCGGCGCACGCGGCCGGCGTCGGGTAGGCGTCGACGAAGGTCTCGTAGTACGGCACCACCCGGTCCACCTGGGTCTGCTGCAGCATCACCTCGGAGACGAGGATCTTCCAGGGCTCGCGGGTGTGGCGCCACGGAAGGTCGCGGCGGTGTTGCGCGCCCCACTCGAGGACGCGCGTGCGGAAGCGGCGCGCCCGGTCGGGCGCGAGCTTTACGACCTCAGTCCCAGACGTCGTCGCCGTAGGGGCGCCGGCGAGCCGGCGCGTGCGCCGTCTTCCAGACCATGAGCTTGCGGCGGAAGTAGCACACCTCCTCGCCGCGCTGGTTGAAGCCCTTGGTCTCGACCGTCACGATGCCGCGGTCGTCCTTCGACTTGGACGGCACGGCCTCGAGCACCCGCGTTTCGGCGTAGATGGTGTCGCCGTGGAACGTCGGCATGCGGTGCAGGAGCGACTCGACTTCGAGGTTGGCGATGCACGAGCCGCTGACGTCGGGAACGCTCATACCCAGGACGAGGGAGTAGACGAGGTTGCCGACCACCACGTTCTTGCCCTGCACGGTCTCGTGCTCGGCGAACCACGCGTTCGTGTGGAGCGGGTGGTGGTTCATGGTGATCATGCAGAACAGATGGTCGTCGTACTCGGTGACCGTCTTGCCGGGCCAGTGCCGGTAGATGTCACCGGGCACGAAGTCCTCCAGGTAGCGGCCGAACGGCCTGTCGTAGACGGTCATTCGGTTTCTTGAGGGAGGCGCGGCCGGGTCGTGAATCCCAGCGAAGCACCTGGCAAAGCTTCTCCGTCGATCGTGAGGCGCCAGGCGAACCTCGTACCCGGTGCCAACGGGATCGGCCCGAGGTTCACGGCCAGGGCGACGTCGATCGGCGATCCCTCCGGGATCCCCTGCGGTTGGCTCACCGTGAACTCGCCGCGCACCTCGACGGGCTGGGTGCCGTCGGCCGTCTCCATCATCACGGGGCGGCCGTCGGCGTCTTCGAGGAAGAGCTCCCAGTGGTGCGAGGTCTCGGCCTCGTGCCAGTCGACGTCGATCTTCAATGCGACGGCCGAGGGTACGGGGTCGGGTCCGGTCATGCTCCATCCGCCGCCGAGGATGTAGAGCTTGCCGTCGGACACCTGGGCTGCGTCACAGAGCAACATGGTCACCTTCACGAGGAAGCAGGTTACCGGCCCACGGCGTGAGGGCCGGATTCCGCTCTCGGGTGGCACGCCGGGACGCCGTGCGCCCCACGACTCGTAGAGTGCTGGTCCATG
Source organism: Acidimicrobiales bacterium (assembly GCA_035483935.1). Lineage (GTDB taxonomy): Bacteria > Actinomycetota > Acidimicrobiia > Acidimicrobiales > RAAP-2 > Bog-473. The sequence continues at coordinate 1,531 of DATHPK010000106.1, read as the reverse complement.
GTGCGGCTGGCCGGCGGGGAACCCTGCGGTGAGTGAGCTGACGGGGCTCCGCGACGATGTGTACCGCCGTCCGCTGGCGACCGCACTCGATCGTCTCGGGCTCGGCGCGGGCTGGCGGTGCGTCGACGTGGGCGCGGGCGGAGGCGACGTGTCGGTGGCGCTCGCCGAGATGGTGGGCCGGGACGGCCGCGTCTACGCGGTCGACAGCGATCCGCGCGCGCGCGATGAGGTGGCGCGGGCCGCCGCCGCGCATGCGCAGGTGATCGCCCTGACCCAGGCCGGGGAGGACCTGTCGCTGCCCGAGGAGGTCGACCTTGCCTTCTGCCGCTTCCTCCTCCTCCATGTCTTCGACCCCGCTGTCGTCGTCGCCAAAATGGCGACGTCCGTGCGTCCGGGTGGCTGGGTCGTCGCGCAAGAACCCATCACGTCCGCGGGCCGCATCGGGGGCTTGCCGATGTCGATGCCCGACGCGCGGCATCCTGATGTGGGCGCGCTTTTGCCGGCTCTCGTCCGGAACGCGTCGCTCGAAGTGGTCGACGCCTGGGCGGAAGCACCGGCCGGTGTCGGTCCCGGCGCCGTGTCGCAGTACCTGGAGACGTTGACCGGCGTGGATCCCGGCGACGATCCGGTCGTGTTGCCACCGCTCGTGACGGTGATCGGGCGCCGCGCCTGACGCTCCCGCATTCGAACAGCGCCGGGAGCGGGACAAAAAGAGGCTCTGGGCCAGCCAATAAGGTGGCCCACCATGACTTTGCCCGACCCTGCCGACCTTGCCGCAGCCGCGACTGCGGTCGACCTGGCCCAAGAGCTCGTCGAACAGGCTTGCGCCTCGATCCGGGGCCGGGGTGGGATCGACGCCAACCAGGTCGTCGCCTACGACGTCTCGCATGCAGCGGCCGCGGTCGGCACGGCCCGGGCCGCCCTCGAGTACGGCGAGCACGGGAGCGTCGAGGCGGCCATCGCATCGGCATTCGTCGCCGACGTGGTGGCCGACCTCGCGGGGAAGGTCGCAGGTCGCGAGGCGCTGTGGGGAGTCGAGCCCGGGTGGGTGACGCCTGTCTCCTCTTTCCTGGAGGCTCAGCGCGACCCCTCGGTGCTCGCCGCGCTCGCATCGACCGAGGGGCCGCGGCATCTCGGCGAGGACTTCGAGTTGGTGCGCGAGACGTTCCACCGTTTCGCCGAGGACAAGGTGCGGCCGCACGCCGAGCATGTGCACCGGACCAACGCCGACATCCCCGAGGACGTGATCGAGGGTCTCGCCGAGCTCGGCGGTTTCGGTCTCTCGGTCCCCGAGGAGTACGGCGGCTACGCATCGGGCGGCGAGAGCGACTACATGGGCATGGTGGTCGCGACCGAGGAGCTGAGTTGGGGCTCGCTCGGAGTGGGCGGCTCGCTCATCACCCGGCCCGAGATACTCACCCGCGCTCTCGTGTACGGCGGCACCCAGGAGCAGAAGAAGCAGTGGCTGCCCCGGTTGGCCACGGCGGAAGTCCTGGCCGCCGTCGCGGTGACCGAGCCCGACTACGGCTCG
>DATHPK010000105.1:0-1840 GCA_035483935.1 Acidimicrobiales bacterium | reverse complement strand
CGGCCCCGGCTGCCGGGTTGGTCACGAGCGCCAACCCCAGGACGTCGACGCCCGCGGCGCGGGCCGCAATCGTCTCGAGCGCCACCGACATGCCGACGACGTCCGCGCCCATCGCCTTGAGCATCCGGATCTCGGCCGGCGTCTCGAACTGGGGTCCCGTGAGTTGTGCGTAGACGCCGGGGTGCGCGGCCAGTGCCGCCGCCGCGGCCGGGTCCGGCGTCGCCAGGGCGGTGGCGCGCAGCGCCGGCGAATAGGAGTCCACCATGTCGACAAAGGTCGGGCCTTGCAGCGGGCTGCGTCCGGTCAGATTGATGTGGTCCTCGACCACCATGACATTCCCCGGGACGAGGTCCTCGCGGATGCCGCCCGCCGCCGCGGTGAGGATCACCGTGGAACAGCCGGCCGCGATCCCGGTGCGCAGCGGGTGGACGGTCTCGGCCGGCTCGAGGCCCTCGTAGAGATGGCGTCGCCCGCCCAGTACCAAGAGCCGTCGCCCCGCCAGCTCCATCGACCAGCCGTGCGACCGGTGCCCGGGCACCGTGTAGGTGGGGAAGAAGGGGAGCGTGTCGAGCGGCACCCAATCCTCCTCGCCCCCGAGGAGCTCGGCGACGCCGGCGAGGCCGCTGCCGAGCACCACCAGCACGTCGTGATGGTCCACGCCGATCCGGCGGGCCAGCTCTCGGGCGCTGCGATCCGCCCGCTCGGCCGCGTCGTCCATGGGCCTGATGGTAGAGGGTGACCTGTTGCGGGCCGCGTAACATCGAGCGGGCATGCCCCCCACCGACGTCCCTACCGTGCTGCACCCCCTGGCCCCGCTCGCCGGCGACGAGATCAGGGCGGCCCGAGACATCATCCTCGCCAGCGGCCGCGCCGAGGCGCCGAACGACGCGCTCCGCTTCGCCTACATGGGCCTCTGCGACCCGCCCAAGGACCTGGTGCGCGCCTTCGACCGCGGTGAGAAGGTGGACATCGACCGCCGGGTGCGTGTCGTCCTCCTCCAGGGTCCCGTCGCCGATGTCACCGAGGCCATCGTGTCGGTGACGCGCGGCGTCGTGGACAGCTGGGAAGCGGTGCGCGACGTTCGACCGCCGTTGCAGATCGAGGAGTCGATCCACGTCCTGGCGGCGTTGCACGAGCACCCCGAGTGGAACGCCGCTCTGGACCGCCGGGGGATCGTGGACCGATCCATGGTCCAGATCGACCCGTGGCCGGCCGGCACGTTCGGCCTGCCGCACGAAGATGGCCGGCGGATCACCCGCTGCCTCGCCTATCTCCGCGAGTCCCCGGACGACAACGGCTACGCGCGACCGCTCGAGGGCCTGCTCGCGTTCGTCGACATGGGCCGCGGCGAGGTGCTCGAGGTCGTCGACCTCGGGGTCGTGCCCTTCCCGCCGAAGTCGGGCAGCTACTACCCCGAGGACAACGGGCCGCTGCGCACCGACCTCAAGCCGCTGGAAATCACGCAGCCCGAGGGGCCGAGCTTCGAGGTCGACGGCAACCTCGTGCGCTGGCAGAAGTGGTCGTTGCGCGTCGGGATGGACCCGCTCGAGGGGCTGGTGCTCTACACGGTCGGCTACGAGGACGGCGGTCGCGTCCGGCCCGTCCTCTATCGGGCGTCGGTGAGCGAGATGGTGGTGCCGTACGGGCACCCGGGCCCCATGCACGCGTGGAAGAGCGCGTTCGACGCAGGCGAGTGGGGTCTGGGCCGCATGGCGAACTCGCTCACACTCGGCTGCGACTGCCTGGGGGAGATCCGCTACTTCGACGACGTCTTTGCCGAGGAGAGGGGCAAGCCGCACACCCGGGCCAACGCCATCTGCATGCACGAAGAGGACTACGG
>DATHPK010000104.1:0-7080 GCA_035483935.1 Acidimicrobiales bacterium | reverse complement strand
CCGCCTGGACCGCCGCCATCTGTTGCCCGTCGCCCGTTCCGGTGCCGCCGACCGGACCGACGTAGCTGGCCACACCGTTGGCGGCCGTGGTCGCCGCCGCGCCGCTGCTCGAACCCCCTACCGCTCCCGCCACCGTCGCCGCGGCCTGTGCTGCGGCCGCCGCCTGCTGCTGTTGCGCCGCGCTGGCCGCCTTCGCCGCGGCCGCAGCTTCCTGTTGCGCCTCTTGGATCGCGGCCTGCGCGACCTCTTGAGCGAGTTGCCCCTGCACCTGACCGAGCGTCGCCTTCGTCGCCGCCGCCTCCTGTTCGTTGGCGGTAGCGAGCGACTTGGCCTGACCGGCTTCCGTCTGGGCCTGCGCGGCGACGGACTGCTGTTGCGTCTCCTGACCCAGCAGGCGCGTCTCGGACCTCTGGAGCGCCGTCTCGTCCTTGGACAGGTTGCCGACGATCTGGTCGGTGTACTGGTTGCGCGCCTGGTTCATCGTCGCGGACGAGGAGAAGTAGGACGTGAAGCCGGTCGCCGGCGTGCCGTACACGTACGCGGCCACCGCGTCGGAGGCAACCAGCTTCTTGTCGACCGTCACCTGGTTCTTGGCCTGGACCAGGCTGGCTGCGAGCGTCTGCAGCTGGTTCTGCGCGTCCTGCAGGTTCTGCTGGGCCGTGTTGTACTTGTCGTCGAGGATGGAGGTCTGCTGCTCCTCCTGGGTCAGCGTGCTCTCGATCTGCTGGACTTGCGACTGGGTCGCATTGATCTGCGACTGGTTCGGGGCCGGCCCCGGGAGCGTCGTCGACGTGGGTGAGGCGGCGGCGTCCGTCGCAACGAGAGGCGCAAGGAGTGCCCCGAGCATTCCCGCGACGAATGCCAGCCGCGTGGCGGGTGCGATCCCGCGGACAGTGGGCCGACATCTCACTGCGCGCACCGGGTAAATCGTAACGGCTCTGACGTGGCATTTTGGGCATGGTGCGCGTCGCAGTTCGGTTGCGATCGCGGTTCGCGCGGTCTTCACCGTCACAGCGATTGCTTCGGTGCGCCGGCGTCCGTAGGGTCACGAAGCGTGGACGGTGTCGTCGACACGAAGCAAGGGCGGTTGCGGGGTGTGTGGCGCGGCGACCTGTGGTCGTTCTCGGGCGTTCCCTACGGGCGCGCGCCGACCGGCGCTCTGCGCTGGCGTCCACCGCTGCCGGCCGAGCCGTGGGACACGGTCAGAGACGCCTCGACGTTCGGGGCGATCGCACCCCAACCGGCGGCCGTTCCCGGGATCACCAGCCCTTCGGATCCCGACGCGTCCGAACCGCAGAGCGAGGACTGCTTGTTCCTCAATGTCTGGACGCCGGACCTGGGTCGGGAAGGCCGTCGTCCGGTCATGGTGTTCATCCACGGCGGGGGCTTCACGTCGGGGAGCGGCTCGGTGTTCCTCTACCGGGGCGGGAACCTGGTCCGCAACGGCGACGCCGTCGTCGTCACGATCAATTACCGCCTTGGTGCCCTCGGCCTCCTCGGGCACCGACAGCTCACCGATCCGGTCGGCGCCATCGGCAACTGGGGCATCATGGACCAGGTCGCCGCACTGACGTGGGTGCGCGACAACATCTCCGCCTTCGGCGGCGATCCGGACAACGTCACCATCTTCGGCGAGTCTGCCGGCGGCTTCAGCGTCGCCACGTTGCTCGGTTGTCCCGCGGCCCGCGGCCTCTTCCGACGCGCCATCGTGCAGAGCGGCGGCGTGCACGTGCACAACGTCGAGGAGGCGGAACGAGCCGGTGAACGTCTGGCGTCGATGCTGGGGATCGCGTCCTGCGACCGCGCGTCGTTGGAGGACGTTCCGGCGACCGAGCTCGTTGCCGCCACGGCGGAGCTGGGCAAGCGACGCCCGGACCCGGGGCTCATCCCGCTGCCCTTCTTGCCCACGGTCGACGGGACCTTCCTGCCGACCGACCCGCTGGCCGCTGTCGCGGCGGGGGCCGCGTCCGACGTCGACCTCGTGATCGGCACGAACCGCGACGAGCTGACGCTGTTCGGGCTCGGGAACCCAACCCTCTTCGCCATGGACGAGAAGGGTCTGGAACGCTGGGTCGCGAACGCGGTGCCCGGGATGCCGGCGCTCGAGGTGATCGCGGCCTACCGGAACGTCCGGCAGGCGCGTGGCGAAGGGCTCGAGGTCAAGGACGTGTGGGTGGCAGCGGGCACGGACATCGTGTTCCGCTGGCCCAGTCTCCAATTGGCCGGCGCCCACGAGGCCAACGGCGGGAAGTCCTTCGTGTACCTCTTCGACTGGGAGTCGCCGGCGTTCGACGGCCTGCTGGGATCGTGCCACGCCCTCGAGTTGCCCTTCGTGTTCGGGGCGGTGCACGTCCCGGTCGTGCAAATCTTCTCGGGCGGGGGACCGCAGGCGGAGACCCTGTCGCGGCAGATGCAGATGGCGTGGCTCAGCTTTGCCGCGCGCGGCGACCCGTCGCACGAAGGCATCGGTGCGTGGCGTCCGTGGGAGCCGGCCGAGCGCGCCACCATGATGTTCGGTGCGCACAGCGGTCTCGTTCCGGCACCGCGTGACCCTGAGTTGGCGGTTCTCGAGCGGTATCGCCCGTTGCCCGCGGGCGGCTAGGTCAGGCGGCGCTTCGCCGGACCCGAAGAGGCAGGTGCCGGATGCCCGAGTGGCGGTTGCTCCGGGTCCATTCGACGGGCCCGGCGAGCCCGTACCAGCCGAACGTGGCGAGGACTTCGTCGAGGGCGACGCGCAGTTCGAGGCGGGCGAGGTGCGCGCCGAGACAGAAGTGGGCACCGTGTCCGAACGTGAGATGCGGGTTCGGATCGCGTCCGAGGCGGAACACGTCAGGTTCGCTGAATTGCCGCTCGTCGCGATTGGCGGAGCCCTCCCACACGACGACCTTCTGCCCGGCCTCGATCGGCCGCCCGCCGAGTTGGCAGGCCACCGTGGCCGTCCGCCGCTTCGACGGCGAGGGGGTGGTCCAACGCAGGATCTCCTCGACGGCAGCGGCCATCGGGACCTGTCCCGCCCGCAGCAGGACGAGCTGCTCGGGCCAGTCGAGGAAGGCGAGCATGGCCCCGGCGATGGCGTTGCGCGTCGTCTCCGCGCCGGCGGAGAACAGCAGAGAGAAGAAGGCCGAGAGCTCGTCGTCGCTCAGCCGCGGCGGGTCCTCGTCGGGCAGTTCGGCGTGGACGACCGCGGAGAGCATGTCAGGCCTCGGGTCGGCGCGTTTCTCTTCGATCAGCGCGCGGCCGTACTCGTACATGCGGTCGAGCGCTTCCTGACGTCGTGGGGTCATCGCAAGAAAGTCCGACTCGTCAGAGATGTCGAAGATGTGCTCCACCGCCTCGAAGAGGAGGTGCCGGTCCTCCTCGGGGATGCCCATCAGGAGACAGATCGCCTGCATCGGGAGTTCGGCGGCGACGTCGACGAGGAAGTCGAGTTCCTCGCCGGTCGAACCGAGGAGCGCCCGCATCCGTCGGCGCAGCTCTCCTTCGAGATCGCGCACCGCGGCCGGCGTGAGGCCCTTGGACACCAGCCGGCGGATCCGCGCGTGGCGCGGGTCGTCCATCATGTTCAACACCACGCCCGCCACGGGCAGATCCTGGATGATGGTCCCGCCGTAGGGGCGGTCGCCGCCGGTCTCCGAGGAGAAGGTCACCGGGTCGTTGAGGACCCGGAGGACGTCGTCGTAACAGGCGACCGACCAGAAGCCCTCGCCGTCGGGGGTGTGCCCGGTCGGCTCGTGCCACCAGACCGGCGCCACCGCACGGTGCCGGCGGAAGACGCTGTGTGGGAACCCGTCGGCGAAGGTGTCGAGGTCGGTGAGGTCCACCCCCTCGAGGTCGTCGGCCACGCGGACATCCTCGTGGGGGTGACGTTCAGGGTCAAGAATGGGTGGGCGGGGGTGTAGCCCAATTGGCAGAGGCAGGGCGCTTAAACCGTCCCCAGTGAGGGTTCGACTCCCTCCGCCCCCACCGCCAGCCTTGCCCGCCTTGTCCGTCTCATCGGAACCTGGTGGGGTCGCCTCGCCTCTCTACCGCAACCTGCGTCTCTCGATCGAAGGGGCCAGCACGCCTCGCCTCCTTGCGCTGTATAGGGGTCTGCTCTAATGAAACGGGCGGGTTGCCATAAGCACAGGTCTTATGAAGACGGCTCGATTTCATAAGGCCTCGGGCCTAGGCCTATACACCGACAGCGAGAGGTTCCGGGCGGCGGCCACCTTCGCCCATTCTGGGGACCGACTACGGCACGTCACCCCGCTGAGATCCAACGAGCCCCTTCCTCGAGGCGCCTCAGTCCCAATTGAGTAAAGGGACCAACCGTTCGCCCGCAGTGAGTCACGTTGGTGTCGAGGTCGAGGTGGAGGTCCTCGGTCCGGTCTCCATTTCCGGGCTTCGGCTCGAATTCCGCCGCGCCAGTGCCCGCGAGCTCGTCGTCTACCTCGCGTTCCACCGGGAGGGCGTCCGCCACGGCGAGTGGTCGCTGGCGTTGTGGCCCGAACGGCCCGTGTCCTCGGCGACGGTGCATTCCACCGCGTCGGACGCGCGGCGCGCGCTGGGCCGCGCGCCGGACGGTGCCCTGCGCCTCCCGTGCGGATTGCCACTCCGCTTGCACCCGTCGGTCGTCACCGACGTCGACCGCTTCGCCGCGCTGGCCCGGGCGGAGACGTGCGACGCCTGGCTCGAGGCGGCTGGGTTGGTGCGTGGCCGGCTCTTCAGCGGGTTACGGCGGGCGGACTGGGCCATCCTCGACGGCACCCACGCGCAGGTCGAGACCCTGATCGTGTGCACGGTGTTGCGGGCCGCCGAGACCCTCCGGCGCAACGGGAGCGCGGCCCAGGCCGAGTGGGTCGTGCGACGCGGTCTTCTCGCCAGCCCCTACGACGAGCGCTTGTACCGGTCGCTGCTGCTCGCCTTGGCGGCCCAGGGCAACCGGACCGGGATGCGTGCCACCATGGCGCAACTGCTTGCCCTGGCACGAGGGGCGCAGGTCGCAATGCCGGTCTGGGACGCCGGCACCACCGACGCCCTCCACCCCCAGACGACCGAGCTGTACCGCGAGCTTCTCTGCCGGTGGCCTGCGCCGAGAGGGGCACCGGCCAGGCTGTAGGGTTGCGTCCCGCCATGGCGAGAAGCTCTTCTGGGAAATCGGTCGCACGCGCCGCCGCGACGGGTGGCGGCGCCACCTATCGCGGCCAGATGCCGGTCAATTGGTATGCGGGCCTGATCGTGATCGTGCTGGTGGGCCTGGCCTCGGTCGCGGTCGCCAAGTACCACTACAACCAGAGCCCCAGCACGGTGCAGCCCACGGTCGGAACGACATGGCACGCCGCGCTCTCCTTCGACATCTGTGGCACCGTGCAACCGGCGCTGGCGACGTCGTCGGCCAGCTCGACCTCAGGCCTGACCACGACCGGCGACGGCGTCGTGGTGGTCGCCCCCAAGTCGGCCAGCGAGGCAGGCGCCAACGCCACGGTGGGCAAGTTCGCCAGCGTGTACAACGGCCTCACGCTGACGAACACCACGCTGAAGTACCCCGGCGCCAAATCGACCGAGTACAAGAACGGCGAGAGGTGCGCCACCGGCACGCCGGACGCGGGCAAGGTGGGTGAGGTCGTGGCGCGCTGGTGGGTCGTGACCACGCAGACCAAGAACAACCAATTGGTGCAGACCAAGGGTGTCAACTCGGCGGCACCGGCGGATCTCAAGTTTCTCAACCGCCAGCTGATCACCGTCGGGTTCGTCCCGTCGGGCACGACGTTGCCCAAGCCGCCGGCCTCGACGATCACGGCCCTGCTCCAGGTCCTGGCCGGCAACCAGCCTGTCGCCACCACCACGACGACGACACCGTCGGCCACCACGACGTCCACGTCGTCGGCGACCACCAGCTCGACGGCTGCGACGACGACGAGCTCGACGGCTGCGACGACGACGACCACGGCACCCGCGACCACAACCACGACGAAGCCTTCGTCCACCACGACGACGAAGTAATGAAGGCGGTCGTCCTCGTCGGGGGCGAGGGAACGAGGCTGCGTCCCCTCACGCTCACGTCTCCCAAGCAGATGCTCCCTGTCGTCGGCGTCCCGATGATCGAGCGCGTGCTCGAGCACCTCGCTGCGCACGGTGTGGACGAAGCCGTTCTTTCCCTCGGCTACCTTCCCGACGCCTTCATGGAGGCGTACCCGGAGGGCCGGGCCGCCGGGGTCGCCCTGACCTACGCCGTCGAGCCCGAGCCCCTCGACACGGCCGGGGCGGTGCGCTTCGCCGCGACGTTCGCCGGCATCAACGACACCTTCGTGGTCGTGAACGGCGACGTGCTCACCGACTTCGACCTCACCGGACTGGTGGCGTTCCACCGCGATCGCGGCGCGGAAGGGACGATCCACCTCCATCCGGTCGCCGATCCGTCGGCCTTCGGCGTGGTGCCCACCGATTCGGACGGCCGGGTGACCGCGTTCGTCGAGAAGCCGCCCCGCGACGAGGCGCCCACGAACGAGATCAACGCCGGGACCTACGTGCTCGAGCCCTCCGTGTTGGCGCGGATCCCCGAAGGAGGCCGCGTCTCCATCGAACGGGAGACCTTCCCGGCCATGGTGCGCGACGGGACTCTCTTCGCGCGCTCCGACGGCGCCTACTGGCTCGATACCGGGACGCCGGCGGCCTATCTGGAGGCCAACTTCGACTACGTGGCGGGCAAGAGAGGTCCCGTCGTGGCACCCGGCCTCGTCGACAACGGGCGGGGCGTGCTCGTCGAGGGCGAGAGCGAGATCTCCGGTGAGGTCTTCGGGCCCGCCGTGATCTTCGCCGGCTGCGTTGTCGAGTCCGGCGCGCGCGTGGAACACAGCATCCTCGGGCGCGACACCGTCGTCTCGGCCGGGGCCGTCGTGGCCGACTCCGTGTTGATGGACGACTGCCACGTGGCGGGCGACGCCAAGGTGTCAGGATCGGTCATGGGCCCCCGGTCCGTCGTGGGCCAGCGCGGCGACGTCCGCCCGGTCTCGGTGCTCGGCGCCGGCGCCGTGGTCTCGTCGGGAACCCTGGTCGACGGCGAACGCGTGTCGGGCTAAGAAGGCCGGTCGTGCGCACCCT
>DATHPK010000103.1:0-4066 GCA_035483935.1 Acidimicrobiales bacterium | reverse complement strand
GTAGAAGAAGCCGTCCTTGTCGACATAGCCGAGGTCGCCCGTCCAGTACCACCCGCCCCGCAGGCGTTCCTGCTCGGCGTCTTCTCGGTGGTAGTACCCCTCGAACTTGCCGCGCCCGCTGCGGTTCACGATCTCCCCGGTGGCTTCGCCCGCGTTCAGCAGCCGCCCGTCGCCGTCGAACTCCGCCCGCGCACACTCTTCGCCCGTTTCGGGGCTGATCACGGCCAGGTCGACGCCGTCGGCCGGCTTGCCGATCGCCCCCTTCGGCATCCCGACCACCGGGTTCATCGAGGCGCCGCCCTCGCTCTGCCCGTAGCCCTCGATGAGGTAGCAGCCGAACCGCTTCCGGAACCGGCTCCGGTCCCGCACCGAGGCCTCGGTGCCGAATGCGCTGGTCAGTGTGTTGTCGGCGTCGTCGGGGCGCTCGGGTGTGGCGAGGATGTACGCGATCGCCTTGCCGACGTAGCTGAACTTCGTGGCTCCGAACCTCCGGACGTCCTCGAGGAACGCGGATGCACTGAAACGGGGCCGTACCGCCAGCGCCGCGCCGACCATCACCGACGGCCCCCACAACGCCATGAGCGCGTTGCCGTGGAACAACGGCATCGGGCAGTAGCAGACGTCCTCCGTCGTGTAGCCGTACCCAGGCGCCGCCACCCTCGCGATGTCAGCCAGCCTGCCCTGGGTGCAGCGCACGGCCTTCGGCACCCCCGTCGTCCCGGAGGTGAAGATCAGGAGGAAGAGCGCCTCCTCGCCGACGTCCTCCGCCCGCTCGATGAGGGCCGCTGCCTCGTCGCTGTCGCGGAGTTGCCCGAGCAGCGCCTCGTAGCGCTCGGTGCTCGTCACGAGGACGTGGTCGGCGTCCAGTCCGAGGTCCAGGCCCCCGAGCAGTGCAGCGCCCTCGTCGTCGGTCACGATCATCGAGCAGTCGGTCGCCCGGATGTCGGCCGCCAATGCCTCACCCCGACGCGTCGGGTTGATCCCGACGATCGCCGCTCCCGCCAGTGCGGCACCGTTCAGCCAGAACAGGTAGTCGGGGCCGTTGGGCAGCAGTACCCCGACATGGGGCAATTTTCCCGCCGTCAACGACTGCGCCAAGGCTCCCCGCGCCGCGCCCTCCGCCACCGCCTCGCGCCAGGTCCAGCTCCCTCCCCCGACGTCCAAGACGCCGGTGCTGTCGTCGTCGGCCCGTGCCGCGATCATCGCCGCGACCGTCGTCATGTGAGCCTCCCTGCCCCCGGTGTCCGCCGCACGAGCCTCCGCTCCAACCCGTCGACCGTCGCCGCACCGCACAACGCCATCACTCGTCGCAGTTCCGTCTCGAACCAGCCCAGCATCGCCGCCACACCCTCCGCGCCGCCCGTCGCCAGCGCCCACAGCGACGGTCGGCCGACCAGCGCCGCCTGCGCCCCGAGCGCCAGCGCCTTCGCCACGTCGGGCGCCCGGCGCAGCCCCCCGTCCACGTACACCTCGGCGCGTCCGCCTACCGCGTCGACGATCTCCGCCAGGATGTCAGCCGTCGCCGGCGCGTCGGCCAGTTGTCGTGCCCCGTGGTTCGAAACCACGATGGCGGCCGCTCCGGCGTCCACGCACCGCACCGCGTCGTCGGCCCGCTGCACGCCTTTGACGACGACCGGCAGCGGGCTCAACCCGGCCAACCACCCGATGTCGGCGGGCGTGAGCGCCGGCTCGAACTCGTTCGTCACGACGGCCATGAACCCGCCCTCACGCGCGCTCGACGTCGAGTCGCCGGCCAGATTCGGCAACGCCAGATCGTCCGGCAGGTGCACACCGGTCCGCCACTCGCGCAGCCGCAGCCCCGACACCGGCGCGTCCACGGTCAGGACCAGCGCCCGGTACCCGTGCGCCGCCGCCTTCGCCACCAGGTCGACCGTGCGGGCCCGGTCCCGCAGCACGTAGATCTGCATCCAGCGCACCGCGTCCGGCGCCGCCGCCGCCACGTCCTCGAGCGGGCACGTCGCCAGCGACGAAAGGATCAGGAGCGCCCCGGCCGCCGCCGCCCCCCGGGCCGTCGCCACCTCGCCTTCGGGGTGCGCCAGGCCCTGGATCGCCGTCGGGGCGATCCCCACCGGCGACGCCACGGCCGACCCCAGCACCGTCGTCTCCGTCGATACCGACGACACCCCCGCCAGGACCCTGGGGTGGAGCTGCCAGCCGCCCCACGCCTCCACGTTCCCGGTCAGCAGCCGCTCGTCGTCGGCCCCTCCGGCGTAGTACGCATACGCCATCTCCCCGATGACGTGCCGGGCCTCGCGCTCCAGGTCTTCGAGGGAGAGGTCGGTCACCATGGGCGTCGACCCCGTCAGCCGCAACTCCGCCCCGGACCCGGCACCGCCGGCCCCCGGGTTAGGCCCCGTCGCGTCGGTGCTGGCAGGATGAGCGGGCACGTGCCGCATGGTAGGCGGCGCCGGGACCGGCCGACCCGACCGACCGGCCCCGTAGACGAGGGAAGGGGAGGTGGAGATGCGTTTCTCGTATGCGGAGTCGATGACCGACCCGTCCTTCTACCTGCCGCTGGCCCGGGCGGCGGAGGCGGCGGGATACGACTCGATGGTCGTCCCGGACTCCATCGCCTACCCCGAGGTCTCCGATACCACGTACCCGTTCAACCCCGACGGCAGCCGCGAGTTCCTCGACGACAAGCCGTTCCTCGAACCGTTCTCGATCATCCCGGCCATGGGCGCCGTCACCGAGCGCCTCCGCTTCGTCACCTTCGTCATCAAGCTGCCCATCCGCCACCCGGTCCTCATCGCGAAGCAGGTCAGCTCGACGGCCGTGCTCACCGACAACCGACTCGTGCTCGGCGTCGGCACCAGCCCCTGGCCCGAGGACTACGAGATCTGCGGCGTGCCCTGGGAGCGCCGTGGCCTGCGCATGGACGAGGAGATCGCCGTCATGCGCGGCCTCATGGCCGGCGGCTTCTTCGAGTTCCACGGGAAGGTGTTCGACGTCCCCTCCATCAAGATGACGCCGGCGCCGAGCCGGCCCGTGCCCATCCTGATCGGCGGCCACCACGAGGCGGCCCTCAAGCGCGCCGCCGTCGACGGCGACGGTTGGTTGCATGGCGGCGGCGACCCGGCCGACCTCCCCGGCCTGCTCGACCGCCTCGCCGCGCTGCGCAAGGAGCACGGCACCGAGTCGAAGCCGTTCGAGACGCACGTAATCTCGCTCGATGCGTACACCACCGACGGCGTCAAGCGTCTGGAGGAGCTCGGTGTGACCGACGTCATCGTCGGCTTCCGCTGGCCCTACGGGATCGAGCAGGACACCGAGCCCCTGCAGGCCAAGATCGACAACCTGACTCGATTCGCCGACAACGTCATCGCCAAGTCCCGCTGACCCCCGCCCCGAAAGGCCGCACCCGCCATGACCGACCTCCAATCCCCGACCGCCCGAGAGCTCGGCGCTCGTTCCCGCGCCGCCGTGCACGCCCGCGACCGTGACGGCTGGCTCGACCTCTTCGCCGACGACGCCGTCGTCCAGGACCCGATCGGCCCCTCCCCGTTCGACCCCGAGGGGAAGGGTCACCGGGGCAAGGCCGCCATCGCCAAGTTCTACGACGAGGTCATCGCCCCCAGCCAGGCCGTCGACTTCGAGATCAACCAGTCGTATCTCAGTGGCGACGGGGGCGAGGTCGCCGACGTCGGCATCATCCGCACCACCATCGCTGGAGGCAGCCACCAGGCCATCGTGCACGTCGTCATGACGTACCGCACCGACGGCGCTGGCAAGATCGCCTCGCTCCGCGCCTTCTGGGAGTTCGACGCGCTCGAACTGGTCGAACTGAAGGACTGAGCATCGTGCGCGTCCTGGTCCGCGACGGCCTCTTCACGGACGCCGACCCACCTGCGCTCCTGGGCAGCCACTGCGCCCACTGCGGCGCCACCAACTTCCCGCGCACCGACACGTGCGCCTACTGCGCCACCGACGCGCCGGACCCGGTCGAGCTGTCCCGCGCCGGAACGCTGTGGGCGTGGACCGCCATCACGGCGCCGCCGCCCGGCTATCTCGGGGACATCCCCTACGGCGTCGGCGTGGTCGAGCT
>DATHPK010000102.1:0-9144 GCA_035483935.1 Acidimicrobiales bacterium | reverse complement strand
CGGCCGAGAAGCCCGACGAGATGCTCGATCTCTCCTACGAGAAGATGCTCGAGCAACTGACCCAGGTCCGCCGCGCGCTCGTCGACATCGCGGCTTCGAAGAAGCGCCTCGAGCTCCAGGAGGAGCAGCTCCAGCACTCCGTCGACCACCTCCAGGACCAGGCCAAGCAGGCGCTCCAGGCCAACCGGGAGGACCTGGCCAAGGAGGCGCTGGCGCGCAAGGCGACGGCTCAGCAGCAGATCGACGAGATGGAGCCCCAGCACCAACAGCTGGCCGACGAGGAGCAGAAGCTCACCCAGACGATGAACGCACTCCAAAAGCGCGTGAACGACTTCCGCACGCAGAAGGAGACGCTCAAGGCGGAGTACACCGCCGCCGCCGCCGTCTCGAGTGTCGACGAGAGCACTGCTGGGATCTCAAAATCTTTCAAGGACTCGGGCGAAACGCTCCAGCGGGCGCAGGACAAGATCTCCACGATGCAGGCCCGCTCAGGCGCGCTCGACGAATTGCTCGAGTCCGGCGTCCTCGAGGACGTGGGCGGCGGGACCGACGACATCCAGAAGGAACTCGACCAGGTCGGCAAGGACTCGCAGGTCGACAACGAGCTCGCCGCTCTCAAAGCGCAGCTCGGCACCGGAACGCCGGAGCCCGAAGCCCTTGCGGCCGCGCCCGCCGCCGACGGCGAAGCCAAGCCCACCTCCTAGGGGTGCGTTCCCCTTAGTCTGTTCGCCGCGGCGCCGACTCACCCACGACGCGGGCGACGACCTCGGCGAGCTCCGCACCTTTGTCCTCTTGGAGGAAATGACCCGCGCCCTCGATCGTGACGTGTGGCCGGCCTCGTGCCCCCGGCACGCGTTCTTGCAGCACCTCGGCCCAGCCTCCGGTGCCCGGATCCCCGTCGGAGAACGCGGTGACGAACGGGCCCTCGAACTCAGCCAGCACCTCGAATGTCGCACGGTTGACGCGGGCGCACGCACTCGAGGGAGTGAGTCCCATCAGCAAGGGGAGTTGGCGCGGTCCGGCGCAGAAGGACTCGTCGGGAAATGGCGCGTCGTATGCCGCCAGAACGTCGTCTGGCACATCCGTGACCGTGGCGCCCTGCACAAAGAGGCTGGGTCGGAACGGCACGAGCTCTTGGGTCAGACGCTGGTAGTCCAGCATCGTCTGGCCCACGGTGACGGTTCCGTCCGCTGCGGCGTGAACCGGCCAGGCGAGACGCCCCTTGAGGCCGATTTCGGCGGTATGGAGCGCCGTGTTGGCAGCCACGACCCGACGCACGAGCCCCGGCCGCTGTGCCAGCACGCCCAGCCCAATCGGTCCGCCCCAGTCCTGGACGACGAGCGTGACGTTTCGGATCGCGATGGCGTCCGCGAATTGCGCCATCCATGCCACATGGCCCCCGACGGAGTGGGCCGTGCGCGCCGCCGGCTTGTCTGAGCGTCCGAAGCCGACGAGGTCTGGGGCAACCGCACGGAGGCCCTCCGCCACCAGGCGATCGATCACCTTGCGGTAAAGGTACGACCATGTCGGCTGGCCGTGGAGCAGCAGCACGGTCTCGGCGTTCTCAGGTCCTTCGTCGACATAGTGGATCCGGAGCCCGTCGGGCAGCTCCGCGTAGCGGGCCTCGGACGGGAAGCCCGGCAATCCGGCGAAGTGTTGCTCGGGTGTGCGCAGCACGTCCATGGCCTCAGTGTGCCCCATCGCTGGCGGTGCGCCGCCGGGCCTGATGGACTCGCGGCGTGACGGGGGATCGATGCGATGCGGCCGTCGTGGGTGCAGGGCTGGTGGGGCTCGCCCTCGCTTACGAGCTGGCGTGCCTGGGTCTCTCGGTCACCGTGGTCGACGCGGCGCATCTCGGGCGCGCCACCGACGCCGGTGCGGGCATCCTCTCGCCCGCGACGAGCCACGACACCGATGGCGCGCTCTGGCCGTTCCTGCACCAATGCGGTTTGCACTACCCGCGCCTGTTGCGCCGTCTGGCGGACGACGGCGTCGACGTCACCGCGACCGGTTACGGCGTCTGCGGCCTGCTCTCGCTCGGACTGCGCGAACACGAGGACTCATGGTTCTCTCCGTATGCCGAGATCACCCTGCAGCGCAGTGGCGGCGACGTGGCCGAGATCTCACCCGAGGAGGCGCGCCGGCTCTTCCCGCCACTCGGGCCGGTGCATCGCGCCCTGTACTCCCGGTCGTCGGCGCGGGTAGACGGACGCGGGATGGCGGCCGCGTTGCGGACGGCCGCACTGGGTCGCGGTGTGCTCTTTGTCGAGGGATCGGTGCACGGCGTCACGGCTCGAGCAAACGGTGGACGCCACGTCACGTCGATATCGATCCAAGGCGAGCGCAATATCGAGTGCGAGGCCCTCGCGGTGGCGGGAGGAGCATGGACGGCAGCCATGGGGGAGTGGCTGGGACATCAGCTCCCGGTTGGTCCCACCAAGGGCCAGATTGTCCATCTCGGCGTCGACGGGGAGACTGGTGACTGGCCTATCGCTCAGCCACTGCTGACGCACTACCTCGTGCCATGGCCGGGCGGACGGGTGGCCTGTGGCGGGACGTTCGAGCCCGACGCAGGCTTCTCTGTGAACGCGACGGCGGGAGGGTTGCAGGAACTGCTTCGCGAATGCCTCGCTGTCGCGCCCGGGCTGGCGGGCGCGACCTACCGCGAGACGCGGGTGGGGCTGCGCCCGACCTCGCCCGATGACCGTGCGATCGTCGGGCGTGTCTTGGATTGGTCAAACGTGTGGGTGGCGACCGGCCACGGCCCGAACGGACTCTTGCAAGGCCCCTATTCCGCCCGCGCCCTGGCGCACCTGATGGCAGGGAAGGAGGGACCCGGCGGCGAGGTCCCGTTGCCGCAATCCTTCGACCCAGCTCGCTTTGGCTGAACGACGGCGTCACGCGGGGCCATCCCACCCCGGCACGAGTCGGGACGTGAGACTGGGGCGGTGCTCAAAGGAACGTTGCGCACGGGCGGCCAGGACCAGCCCGCCACATCGGAGAACGTGCTTTCGGCGCTCGGGAGCAGCGGGTTCTTCTGGCTCGACCTCGACGACGAGGCAACCGACGGAACCGTCTCTGAGCTGCTGAGCGTCCATTTCAAGTTCCATCCCCTCGCGGTGCAGGCGGCCGAACGGTTCAATCAGCGTCCTCGCATCGACGACTACGACACCTTCATGTACCTGGTGGCCCGGGGCGCCGATCCTGAGCACTCGGGGCACGCCGAGGTCCACATCTTTTGGACCGACCGTTATGTGGTGACGGTGCATCGCGGAGAAGATTGCCCCTCCCTGACCCAAGTACGGGCGCGCATCGAGCAGCACCACGCCAAGGACGCGGCGTCGCCACAGATCGTGATCGTCTACCTCATCGTCAGTGCACTCGCGGACTCCTTCTTCCCTGTGCTCTCGAAGTTCGACGACCGGATCGACGCGCTCGAAGACGACATCTTAAAAGCTCCCACGGAGGCACAGTTGGGTGAGCTGTTCGACATGAAGCGCTCGCTCATGGACATGCGCAAGGTGATCGCGCCCCAGCGCGACATGATGGCGAGCATCAATTCCGGCGTGGCCGAGGTGCCCGGCATGACCGATGAAGCGTCCCGCTACTTCCGGGACCTCTACGACCATCTCATCCGGCTGGCCGACCTCGTGGACAACTACCGGGACCTCTTGAGCGGTGTGATGGACACGCATCTCTCGACCGTGTCGAACCGCCTCAACGTCGTGATGAAGCAGTTGACGATCATCGCGACGGTCTTCCTGCCACTCAGCTTCCTTACCGGCTTCTTCGGCCAGAACTTTGCCTACATGGTGCGAGTCTGGCTGATGCCCACGTGGAGCTTCTTCGTGCTCGGCATCGGCCTGGAGCTGGCCACCGTCGTGTTTTTGGTCGTGCTGTTCCGGCGGAGGGGCTGGCTCGGGGGCCCGACCGTCTGAATTTCAGGGGCGGGGCGCAAGACGGCTGGGCAGACGCGCCGGGCGCTCGCCGCTGTGCCCCTCGTAGTCGGTCCACCATGCCTCGCAATCGTCCGGCACGGGGAAACCCAGTTGCTTGCGGCGCTCGACGAGGTGACGGACCCGTTCTTTCTGTTCCCGGACGAGGGCGAGCGAACCTGCGTCGGAGCCGGGGTCTCTCTTCCTTTCTTCGGACCACAGAGCAGCCTCGAGGCGCCAGGCCTCGCAGCGGGCCTCGATGAGCTCGTGGGTACCGGACGCGATGTCCGCCAACAGTTCGGGGTCTCCCTCGGCCAGCACGTCGGCGGCGCGCAGCCAGCCGTAGTCCTTGTTGATGCGCAACAAACCCGGCTGGATCTCGAAGAGCCCGACGACATCGACGACCGGGTCGATGACCGTGAGCGTCGACCCGGCGGGAAGGACGAACGCCAGGTTGGAGATCTGGCGTTCGGCCACACCGATCATGCCCATCGAGCGCAGCCCGATGTAGCCCGCCGGAGCCCCTCCGTAGTCCCTTTCGTCGCGGGGAACGGCCAGGGGCACCGCGACGACCGCGAAGATGCGAGTCGCGCCCAGCTCGGCCGCGGCGCGCACGGGGATGATCTCGACGACGCCGCCGTCGACGTAGTCGTCGTCGGCCATGGAGTGGGGCGGAAAGATCATCGGCACGCTGGCCGACGCGATGGCCCCGTCGATGAGGTCGACCGGTCCGGCGGCATCGCCGGGTGCGGGTGTGCGGGCGTCCGCCTCCACGATCGTCCCGTCCTCGGTCACGTAGCGGACGGCGCCGGCCCGGAGGGCGGTGACGGCGAGGCGCAATTGGAGGCCGGGGCGCGCGACCAGGGCGGGGTCGACCGCCCGGACACCCTCGCTCGAGCCGTGGCGGAGGGCCTCGGCCAGAGGGTCGAGGTTGAGGACGGAGCTCCCGCTCGTGCGGAAGCGACGGCGCACCCGGGGAAGGCGGAGGCCGGCCCCCGCGACGAGCCGCAACAGGTGCCGCTGCCGCTTCCGTCGCGTCCGCCGCGCAAGCCGGCGTTCCGACTTGCCGTGCGCGGCCGGCGGTGGCCCGCCTTCGTTGGTGGCGAGCACCGCAGCGGGATTGAGCGGGAATGGCGGACGGGTACCCTCCGTGAGTTCGTGGTGGATCTCGCGGCCGAGGGCGGTGCCGTCGAGGGCGCTGAGCCACGCCTGCTTGCCGAAGACGTTCTCGGTGTGCGTCCACGCGAGTACGTCTTCGCCGATCTCGTCGACGCGCGCCGCGAACTCGTCCAACGTCCGTGCCTGCGCGAGCACCGTCGCGGCGATAGCGCCGGCTGAGGTTGCGGTGATGACCTCGGGAGCGATCTGCTCTACTCCCACGAGGTATTGCAGCACCCCGACCTCGAACGAACCTTTGGTGCCGCCTCCGGCGAGGACGAACGCGGTCGGGCCGGAGCGGGGGGTGTCGGGCATCGAGCGATTCTGGCATTGCCCGCTCCGCGATCTCAATGGGGTCATCCCCCCGCGGCCGCGCTCACGACCTCGACCAGGGATCCGGCACGGGCGTGGGTGGTCGCCCACTCCGAGCGGGGAACGACGCAGCGGTCGACGGCGACCGCGACGCCCTTGGGGTCGTCTTCCTCGGTGAGACGGGCGACCAGGTCGGCGATGGTCGATCCGGCGGCGACGCGGACGGACTCGCCGTTGACGCTGAGGGCGATGTCGCTCATGCAGGTGCCAGGGCCTCGAGCAACGGGGTGAGCGGGCGCCGGCCGAGCAGCTCGACGACGGTCGAAGCCGTCAGCGGAGCGAGCAGGATGCCGTTGCGGTAGTGCCCGGTCGCGATGACGACATTGTCGACGCCGCTCCAGCCGATGCACGGCGTGTTGTCGGGCGTGGCGGGCCGCAGTCCGGCGGCGGCCTCCCGGAGCTCAAGCTCGTCGACACCGGGCACGATGGCGCGTGCGTCGCAGAGCAACTCATGCACGGCACCGGCCTGCACCGTGGTGTCGGCCCCGAGCTCTTCGACCGTCGCGCCCACCACGAGGGAACCGTCGGGTCGGGGCACCAGATACACCGAATGCCCGCGCACCAGGCCGCGGACGGTTCGGCGCAGCAACGGGGTGGTGGTCCCGGACGCGGGGCCGAGTCGCAGGATGTGCCCCTTCACCGGACGGACCTCCGGCCGCGCGGTGTGGTCCAGACCGGCGATGTCCGGCAGACCGACCCCGGCCGCCAGGACGGCCTGGTCGGGGTGAAGGCGGCGGCCGTCCGCCAGGACGAGCTCGGGACCGGCGGCGACGGCAGTCACCGTGGCCAGATCGAAGACGACGCCGGCGGCCTCGTTGGCGGCGATGAGGGCCTCGAGCAGGGCACGGTTGTCGACCTGGTGGTCGCCGGGCACCTCGATGCCGCCGCGCAGCGAGGGGCTCAGCGCCGGCACGAGGTTGCGGCACTCGCTGGCCGTGCGGCGCGTGGCGTCGAGTGCGAGCGAGTGTTGGTAGGCGAGGAGGTCGTCGAGGCTGGCGCGGTCGGACGCATCGAGCGCAACGGTGAGCGTGCCCGTCGTGTCGTATCCGATGGGCCGGCCGCTCGCCGTTTCGAGCCCGGAGGCGAACGCGGGCCAGCGGCAGGCGCCCTCGAGCAGCAACGCCGTCAGCGCGGACTCGCCGAACTGGGCCTCGGTAACCGGCGCCAGCATTCCGGCCGCCACCCACGACGCGCCGTCGCGGCCCGGGGCCGGTGACACGACCGTCACTTCATGACCGTTGCGTGACAATTCCCACGCACAGGCGAGGCCGATCACCCCGCCCCCCACGACGTGTACTTGCGTGGCCATGCGTCAAGCCTATGAGCGGGGTCGTGTATCCTGGTTGCTCACCTTCGGGCCAACGTCGTCCCGGTCACCCCGTTCAACTTCTCCCTTCGGAAGGACGCCGATGGCCTTTGGCCTCTACGACCCGAGCTACGAGCACGACGCCTGCGGTGTCGGCATGGTTGCGGATCTCCACGGACGGCCCGATCACGACATCGTCGACAAGGCGCTGACCGTGCTCGAGCGCCTGGCCCATCGCGGCGCGTCGGGGGCCGAGGTGGAGACGGGCGACGGCGCCGGGATCTTGGTGCAGCTACCACACCGCTTCCTCGTGGGCGCCGCGCGAGAGGCGGGGTTCACGCTGCCCGACGCCGGGGGCTATGCCGTCGGACTGGCCTTTTTGCCCGTGGACGGGGACGACGCGCACAAGGCACGGGCGGTTGCCGAGCAGATCGCCTCTGAGGAGAGCCTCTCCGTTCTCGGCTGGCGCCAGCTGCCCCTCGAGGCCGAGGGTCTCGGCAAGACCGCGCGTGGGGCGATGCCGCGGATCGAACAGCTCTTCGTGGCTCCGGCGGGGGCCGCGGTAGACATCATGACGCTCGAGCGGCGCGCCTTCGTGTTGCGCAAGCGGGCCGAGCACGCCGTCGACAACCTGTACTTCCCCTCGCTGTCCGCCCGAACGATCTGTTACAAGGGCATGCTCACCTCGGAACAGCTGCGTGAGTTCTTCCCCGACCTGCGCGACCCGGCCTTCGAGTCGGGCCTGGCACTCGTGCACTCCCGGTTCTCGACGAACACGTTCCCGAGCTGGCCCCTGGCGCACCCCTACCGGCTTCTCTGCCACAACGGCGAGATCAACACGCTGGCGGGGAACCGCAACTGGATGCGGGCCCGCGAGGCCCTCCTCGAGACGCCGCTGATCGAGGGCGACCTGTCGCGCATCTACCCGATCTGCACGCCGGGGGCGAGCGACTCCGCCAGCTTCGACGAGGTGCTCGAGCTCCTGCATCTCGGCGGGCGCACGCTGCCGCACTCGGTGCTGATGATGATCCCCGAGGCGTGGGAGAACCACACGCTGATGGACCACGACCGGCGGGCCTTCTACCGCTACCACGCATCGCTCATGGAGCCGTGGGACGGCCCGGCCGCCATCTCGTTCACCGACGGCACCGTCGTGGGCGCGGTCCTCGACCGCAACGGCTTGCGCCCGTCGCGCTACTGGGTCACCGACGACGGGCTGGTCGTGTTGGCGAGCGAGGTCGGTGTGCTCGACATCGCGCCCGAGCGCGTCGTGCGCAAGGGCCGCCTGCAGCCGGGACGCATGTTTCTCGTCGACACCTCGAAGGGCCGCCTCGTCGAGGACGAGGAGATCAAGGCCGAGCTGGCGGCGGAGCACCCCTACGACGACTGGCTGGCGACCGACCAGGTGCGCCTCGAAGAGCTCCCGGCCCGCACGATGCTGACGCCGCAACACGGGCGCGTCGTGACCCAGCAGCGCATCTTCGGGTATACGAACGAGGAGCTGCGTGTCATCGTGGCGCCGATGGCCCGCACGGGGGCCGAGCCGATCGGCTCCATGGGTTCGGACACGTCGATCGCGGTGCTCTCGGACCGCTCGCGGCTCCTGTACGACTACTTCACGCAGCTGTTCGCGCAGGTCACGAACCCGCCGCTCGACGCCATCCGCGAGGAGCTGGTGACGTCGCTGGCGGCGACGATCGGCCCGGAGGCCAACCTGCTCGAAGCGCGGTGCGGCTCATGCCGCCAGATCCTGCTGCCCTTGCCGGTCATCGACCGCGACGACCTGGCCAAGCTCATGTACGTCAACGAGCACGGCGAGACGCCGGGCTTCAAGGCGTTCGCGATCGACGGGCTCTTCGACGTGCGCGAGGCGGGCCGTGCCGGCGCGGCCACGGAAGCGGGCGCAGAGGCGCTGCGCCGTGCCATCGAAGAGGTGCGACGCCGGGTCTCGGCCGCCATCGCGGAGGGTGCGAACATCATCGTCCTGTCGGACCGCAATGCGACCGAGGACTGGGCGCCGATTCCCTCGCTGCTGCTCACGGCCGCCATCCACCACCACCTGGTGCGCGAGAAGACCCGCACGAAGGTCGGCCTGGTGGTCGAGACGGGCGACGCCCGCGAGGTGCACCACATGGCGCTGCTCATCGGGTTCGGCGCGGCGGCAGTGAACCCGTATCTCGCGCTGGACTCGATCGACGACATGATCTCCGAGGGGCTCCTCGAGGGCGTGTCGCCGCGCCAGGCGCGCCGGAATTATGTGAAGGCGGCCTGCAAGGGTGTGCTCAAGGTGATGTCCAAGATGGGCATCTCGACTGTCGCCTCGTACACGGGCGCGCAGGTGTTCGAGGCGATCGGCCTCGACGGCGCCCTGAT
>DATHPK010000101.1:0-12464 GCA_035483935.1 Acidimicrobiales bacterium | reverse complement strand
AGAGCAGCTGGTTCATCGACTCCAAGCAGACGGTGTGCCGGCCCGAGGCGATGCTGCTGGTGGCCGACGCCGTGCTGTCCGTCGTTCCGCCCGAGGCAACCGCCATTGGCGGCCTCACCATGGGCGCCGACCCGGTCGCCTTCGTCACGGCCGGGGTGGCCGCGACCCGGGGCCGGCCGCTCAAGGCCTTCAGCGTGCGCAAGGAGGCGAAGGACCACGGGGCCGGCGGGCGCATCGCCGGAGCGCTCGATCCTGGTGACATGGTCGTTGTAACCGAGGACACGGTGACACGCGGCACCTCGCTCCTCGAGGCCGCCCATGCGGTGCAGGACTCCGGGGCGAAGGTCGTCCTGCTCGTGGCCCTCGTCGATCGGGGCGGCACGGTCGGGGCGATGGCGGCCGCCGAGGGTTTGAAGTTTCGAGCGGTCCTCACCGCGCCGGACCTCGGATTCCCCTACGAAGGCGCCTGAAGAAATTGTGAAAGAAATCGTTGCCCTGCTGGTGCGCATTCTCTAGATTGCATCCGTCCCCAGATCTCGGCGGATCACGGAGGTGGCTGAATGTCGCACCGCGCAAAGTCCCGCAACACTGGCAAGAGCTCCGGACGGGTGACACCGTCGAAGTTGCGGCGCACCGTCGTTGTCGCGACCGACGGCGCTCTGGCCATCGGTGCGGGCGCGTTGGGTGGCCTGTTCGCGACGACCACGGGCACGGCATCGGCGACGGTGCCGACCCCCGGCTGGGCGGCCACGCAGGCGCCGCTGCCCACCACCCCTGACGCGCCGGCGGCCGACCCGTCCTTCTCCACGAACGAAGTTTCGTGCGCCGCCGCGACCTTCTGCGTCGCGGGTGGCACCTACGAGGGGTCCACGACGGAACACGGGGTCTTGGAAGTCGAGTCCGGCGGGTCCTGGTCCGCCACGGAGGCGCCGCTCCCCGGCAACGCCGAGAACGGAACCTTCTCGAAGGTGGAATCGGTGTCGTGCCCGACGGACGGCTGGTGTGCGGCCGTCGGCGTCTACGACAACACCTCGGGCCGGGAGGACAGCTTCATCGACGTTCTGTCGGGTGGGTCGTGGAGTTCGATCGAAGCGCCGGTGCCCCCGGACGCGCAGCCGGAGACTTCGGCAGACACCTTCCTCAAGTCGGTGGACTGCCAGGGCGCCGGCGCCTGCGTCGCTTTCGGCGCCTACAAGAACGGGGCCGGCACGAGCAGCCCGGTTGGCTTCTTCGACACCCTCGCCAACGGGAATTGGACGCCATTGACGGCACCACAGCCGGGCGACGCCGCCACCCACCAGTTCGTGGTCGAAGAACAGGTGTCCTGCCCGGCTATCACCGGACCGTGCGCCGCCACCGCGAACTACGAGAACGGGAACTCGAGAGAGCAGGCCGAGGTGCTGACCCAATCGGCGAACGGCACGTGGTCCGCCGAGGCCGCGCCGCTGCCGAACGATGCGGCGACGTCCACCAGTCTGTTCAGCGAGTCGGACGACATCTCGTGCGCCACCGGTGTGTGCGTGATGGGTGGCGAGTACGAGAACACCGGCGGTCAGGACGCCGGGCTCATCGATCGCTACGACGGGACGCAATGGACCGCGACCACGTCGCCGGAGCCCTCCAACCGGGGGACGGCGGCGGACCAATTCGCGGTAATCGACGGAGTGTCGTGCACGTTCGATGGCTGCGTGGCCGTGGGCGAATACGAGGACTCGGCCACCGGGACCCGCCCGTTGATCAACACGATCACCTCCAACGGGAGTGTGACCGCGACGGAGGGGCCACAGCCGGCTGACATGGCGACCGGTTCTTCGACCGACGGCTATTTCAACAACGTCTCGTGCCTCTCGTTGTTCCAGTGCACGGCGGTCGGGGGTTATGACACAACCACGTCGTCGAGCGGAGTCGCGCTCATCGACTCGACGACCGGTGGCGCGTGGACGAACACGCCGGCGCCCATCCCGAACAACGCGGCGACCGGGTCGAGCGCGGAATCGGGCCTCAACGCCATCTCGTGTCCCTCCCGCGGCTCCTGCGTGGCAGGGGGGTACTACTACCAGCCGGGGAGCAATGAATACGGGCTCCTCGAGAACTACACGCCGCCCGAGGGCTACTGGACCAATGCGTCGGACGGCGGGGTCTTCAACTACGGCAGCGCGACCTTCCAGGGCTCGGCGGGCAACCTGAAGTTGAACAAGCCCGTGGTCGGCATGGCCGCCTCGCCCGGTGACGGTGGGTACTGGGAGGTGGCCTCCGACGGGGGCATCTTCAACTACGGCGACGCACCCTTCTACGGCTCGGCCGGGGCCCTCAAGCTGAACAAGCCGGTGGTCGGCATGGCGGCGACGCCCGACGGCGGCGGCTACTGGCTGGTGGCGAGCGACGGCGGCATCTTCAACTACGGCGACGCCCAGTTCTACGGCTCGACCGGGGCGATGAAGCTCAACCAGCCCATCGTGGGCATGGCGTCCACCCCGGACGGGCGTGGCTACTGGCTGGTGGCGAGTGACGGTGGCATCTTCAACTACGGCGACGCCAGCTTCTTCGGCTCGCGCGGCGGCCAGCCGCTCAACAAGCCGATCGTGGGCATGGCGTCCACCGCGAGCGGGATGGGTTACTGGCTCGTCGCTTCGGACGGGGGCATCTTCACCTACGGCGACGCCGGCTTCTCCGGTTCTGCGGGTGCCATCAAGCTGAACAAGCCGATCGTGTCGATGATGAGCACCTTCGACGGTGGGGGCTACTTCCTGGTCGCCACGGACGGGGGCATCTTCAACTACGGCGACGCCGGCTTCTACGGCTCTGCGGGCAACCTCGTCCTGAACAAGCCGGTGGTGAACGGAGCGGCTTCCTAGGGAGCCGTGCCGCGGGCGAACTCGGCCCAGGCGTCGACCCATTGCCGCCACACCGGCGGCGGGTAGTCATGGCCCATGCCCTCGATCTCGACGTAGCGGGCGCCGGGGATCAGTTCCGCCGTGCGGCGCCCTCCGCTCGGGTCGATGAGGGTGTCCCGGCTGCCGTGCAAGACCAGTACGGGAAGCTCCACGGCGCCTAGCTGCGCGGATCGCGAGCCGTCGCGCCCGACGGCCTTCATCTGACGTACGACGCCATCGGGGCAGAAGCAGCGGTCATAGGCGGCGGCGGCACGGCGGCGGATGGCCGCGTCGTCGAGCCACTCGGGCTTCGACCCGTAGACGTGGTGCGCCTCGACCTGGCGCTCGATGTAGCCCGACCGCTCCGGCGGTGCCGGCGTCATCAGGATGGCGAGCGCCTCCTCGGAGCTCTCGCCGTAACCGGGCTCACCCGGGCGCGACATGACCGAGGTCACCGAGAGGAGCCTGTCCGCGTGGTCGATGGCGAGCCGCTGGACGATCATGCCGCCCATGGAGCACCCCATCACGTGGGCCCGCTCCGCTCCGACGGCATCGAGGACGGCGACGGCGTCGCCGGCCATGTCCGCCAGCGTGTAGTCGACGTCGGGCAGTTTGGACGAGAGCCCGACGTCGCGGTTGTCGAAACGGACGACCTCGAAGCCCTCGTCGCAGAACATCTCGCACCATTCCGGGGCGTAGTTGATGCATTGCGACCCGAGCCCGTTGACCAGGAGCAGCGTGGGGCGGTCGGGCTCGCCGAAGCGCTCGTAGTAGAGCTCGACCGCACCGTTGTGCGCGACGGGCATGGGCTACCTCCTCAACCTCGCGTCCTCAGAACACCGCGATCGGATTGACCGGCGAGGCCGTGCCTCGCCGCAGCACCAGCGGCGCGACCACGAAGAGGAACTCCCAGCGGCCTTCGTCGGCACAGGCGGCGGCGATCGCGTCGAGGTCGAGGTTGTCCATCAGGTGGAGCCCGAGGGCGACGATGGCGATCTCGTGGATCGGCATGCCGACGCCCTCGACCCGCGAGGGCAGGACGTCGGACACGCCGTCGGATCCGAGCGTGGCCACGTCGTGTGAGCGGAGCCAGGCCAGGCAGCCGGCATCGAGCCCGGCGGCCCGGGTGGCGAAGTCCCATGGACCGTGGGCGTCGCGCCAGGACCAGCGGCCGGTTCGCACGAGGAGGGCGTCGCCGGCCCGGACGGAGACGCCGGCCTTCTGTTCGGAAGCCTCGAGGTCCTCGGCGAAGACGGGCTCTCCGGGTTCGAGCGCGTCGACGCCGCGCACGGCGGGGATGTCGAGCAGGACGCCGCGGGTCACGATCCCGTTGCGCAGGTGATGGATGCCGAGGCGCGTCGCTCCGTGTGCGGTCACGGTCCCGGTGTCGTAGCCGTTGAAGAGCTTGCCGTCGTGGAAGATGTGGCACAGCGCGTCGATATGACTCGTGGCGAAACCGTGCGGCGCCAGGGCGAAGTAGTCGGCGCCCCAGCCCTCGGTCGCGGTGCCGATCATGTGGTGGGCCACCGGGACGGGGTTGTCCGGTCCGGGCTCCGTGTTGAGGGGCCGGGCGCAGGACACGGTCCGGCCGGAGCGGACGGTGGCGGCGGCGGCGGCGGTGACGTCGGGCGTGATCAGGTTCAGCGCGCCGAGCTGGTCGTCGGCCCCCCAGCGGCCCCAGTTCGACAGTTCGGCGTGGAGGGCGACGACATCGGCGGTGGCCATCGGGTCTGGGGGCACGCACGGACAGTAGCGGTGCGCCAATACGCTCGCCCCCATGACGACACTGCAAGGTGACTACGAGCCGAGCCCCTGGGACTGGGTGCGTGACCAGGTGGCCGAGTACGAGGCCTCCGGGGGCCAGCGGGCCAACACCCTGAGAGACACCGACATGCCCATCATCGTGGTGGCGACGCGGGGCGCGAAGAGCGGCAAGGTGCGAAAGTTCGGCCTCATGCGCGTCGAGCACGACGGTGCCTACGCACTCGTGGCGTCCAAGGGCGGCATGCCGGACAACCCTGCGTGGTACCACAACGTGGTGGCGCACCCCGACGAGGTGACCATCCAGGACGGGCCCCAGCCGTTCCGCGCGGCGGTGCGCGAGGTCACCGGCGACGAGAAGAAGGAATGGTGGGAGCGCGCCGTGCAGGCATACCCGCCCTACGCCGAGTACCAGGAGAACACGACGCGTCAGATCCCCGTTTTCGTCGCGACGCCGCTGGCCGGGTAGGCGCCGGCGCCGCAGGTCCGGCTCAGCCGGCGCCGCAGGTCCGGCTCAGCCGGCGCCCGCGAACGCCTGGACCATGGCGACGCGCCAGGGGTCGAGGTTGGCCTCGCGCTCGTAGGGGGTCTTCCCCAGCCGCACGACGACGAGATCGAGCGGGGGGCAGACGGTGATCGACTGGCCCTCGTAGCCGGCGGCGCGGAACGTGCCGAGGGCGTGGTCGCCTCGCGCCTCGCCCCACCAGTGCGCGCCGTACGGCTCGCCCTCGTCGTCGAGCGAGACCATCGTGCGGGCGTAGTCCACCCACCCCGCGGGGAGCAGCCGGACGCCATCCCAGACGCCGTCGCGGAGGTAGAACAGTCCGAAGCGGGCCCAGTCGCGGGCAGTGGCCCGCAGGTAGGACGAGGCGACCCAGGTCCCGGCCTCGTCGAACTCGGGGTCCGCGCTTGCCATGCCCAGTGGATCGAAGAGGCGGCGGTGCAGGAAGCGCGCGTAGTCCTCGCCCGGGCCGATCGTGCGCGCCACGACCCCCGAGACGATGTTCGAGGTGCCCGAGCTGTAGTTGAAGCGCGTGTCCGGCGGCGCCGCCAGCGACCGATCGGCGGCGAAGTGGGCCATGTCCCCCTGGTGCTCGCCGAACAGCATCTCGATGACGTCGGAGACCTTGTCGTCGACGTAGTCCTCCGTCCAGTCGAGGCCGTCACGCATGGCGAGGAGCTGGCGCAACGTGATGGCGCGGCGCGCGTCGTCGGGCCCGGACCATTCGGGGACGGGGGCGGGCGCATCGAGGTCGAGCCGGTGCTCGCCCACCAGCAGGCCCACCACGGCGTGCTGCACCGACTTGGCCATCGACCAGCTCAGCAGTGGCGTGGTGGCGTCGACCGGCGTCGGCGGCCGGTCGAAGTGCTCGAGCGCGCCGTGGTAGCGCTCGAGCACGATGCGGCCGTGCCGGACGATCACGACGGCGTAGGTCGTGGCGATCGGGCTGGCGTCGTCGAACGCGGCGTCGAGCAGCGGGGCGATGGCATTCTCGGCGGCGGGCGGCAGCTCGCCCTCGGGCCAGGCCCCGGTCGGCCAGGGGACGCCGGCCGGCTGGGCGGGGAGGGGGACGAGCCCGCTCACCGGGTGGCGTCGAGGAAGGACAGGAACGCGGCGTTCGTCTCGGCGGGACGCTCCTGTTGCACCCAGTGCCCGGCGCCTTCGACGACCGTGGCGCCGCGGAAGTCCGGGAGCATCTCGTTCATGACGTCGACGCCGTGCGGCTGCATGATCACCACGGGGTCGAGCGACCCGGTGAGGAAGCCGGTGGGCATGGTGTAGCGCGACGCGGGCAGGTCCTTCGACCGGCCCCAGTTGGCGTCGAGGTTGCGGTAGAAGCTGAGCGGGCCGAACAGGCCGCTGCGGGTGAGCCCCTCGGTGTACACGTCGACGTCGTGCTCCGTGAGCCAGTCGGGCAGCGTGTCGGGCGCGGGTTGGAGGATGTCGAGGAAGCGCGTCCCCGCCGCGGGCACGTCGCCGACCAGGGCCCGCCCCTTCGCCATCCCTTCGCCCCCCGCCGCGTACAGCATCGTCCGCACGTAGAGCCTGGGGTTCTCGTCGAACTCCGCCTCGGCAGGACCGACGTCCTGGAAATAGAGCATGTAGAAGAACCTGTCGCCGAAGATGTGACGGAAGATCTCCGTGGGCGGCCCCGGCGCACTCGAGTAGGGGACGCTCAGGGCATAGAGGGACGACACCCGCTCGGGGTGGAGGCGCCCCATCTCCCAGGTGACCATGGCGCCCCAGTCATGGCCGCTGAAGGCCGCCTTCTCGTACCCGTAATGGTCCAGCAGGCCGCAGAGGTCCCCGGTCAGCTTGTCGGAGCCGTAGTCGGCCACCTCCTTGGGGGCCGAGCTGCCGCCGTAGCCGCGCAGGTCCGGGGCGAAGACGCGGTAGCCCGCGTCGCCCAGCGCGACGAGCTGGTGGCGCCACGAGTACCACAGCTCGGGGAAACCGTGGGACAGCACGACGGGTGGCCCGTCGCTCGGCCCGGCCACCGCCACGTGGAGCTCCACCCCGTTGGTCGGGACCTGTTCGTGCGCAATCTCAGCCACCGGGCGTCACCTTCTCGCCTTCCTTGGCCGCGGCCTTCTCGGCCTTCTCGTCGTGGTGCTTCTGGATGGCGGACATGACGGCGCTCCCCGCCGCGCCGATGAACTCGGGCCGGTTCTCGGCGGCCCAGTCCCGGCTGGCCGTGGTCGTGCGCGCCGAGTCCTGGAAGTGCGGCGCCACGTAGCGGGCGAGCAATTCATAGGAGTGCCGCGTCGCCGCGGTGTCCGCCCACTCGTGGCCCATGCAGAGGTAGGTGCCGAAGCCGCCCGACTGCACCTGAAGGCGTTCGATCTGCGCGATGGCGTCGTCCGGCGTCCCGATGACCGCGATACCAGAGGCGTTGAGCGCGTCGACGAGCGAGTTGAAGTTGTCCGTGTTCGGCGCGATCGGCAACGCGGCCACCCGCTGGAAGTAGTCGACCCACTCCTCGAGGCCGAACTCGACGTCGGCCATCGCCTGCTCCTTCGTGTCGGCGATGTGCATCGGCCCGACGAGGCGCCACGCATTGCGGTCGACCGTGGTTCCGAATTCCTCGGCGCGCTCCTCCATCACCTGCCAGTGCGAGCCGAGCACGTCGAAGCCGCCCTCGGTCGTGGCACCGAGCGAGAGCAGGCTCAAGCCGAAGCGCCCCGCCAGGCGCGGGCCCGAGGGCGAGATCTGGGCCGCGACGGCGATCTCGGGGAGGGGGCGCTGGAAGGGCAGCAACTGCAGGCGCGCCTTGACCAGCTTGAACCACTCCGTCTCCATCGTGACGGTCTCGCCGGCGAGCAGCTGGAGGATGGCCTCGAGGCTCTCCTCCATCATGTCGCGCTGCTTGGCCGGGTCGATGCCCATCATGAACGCATCCGATGGCAGCGCGCCCGGTCCGACGCCGAGCATGACCCGGCCGCGGGTGAGGTGATCGAGCAGGACCATCCGGTCGGCCAGCATGAACGGGTGGTGGTACGGCAGCGACGACACGCCGGTGCCGAGGCGGATGGTGCGCGTGCGCGGCGCGGCGGCGGCGATGAACACCTCGGGCGAGGCGATGATCTCGTAGCCGGCGGAGTGGTGCTCGCCGAACCACGCCTCGTCGAAGCCGAGCGCGTCGAGGTGTTCGATCAGCTGGAGGTCGCGCTCGAGCGCGAGCGTCGGATTCTGTCCCACCGGGTGGAACGGAGCCAGGAAGATCCCGAACTTCAGTCGGCCGTCGGCGGCAATCGTGGTCATGGTTCTCCGTGTCTGTCGTCGGGGGGTGGCGTTGTCGCGGCTCGGGTCACGGCTTCACGAGGATCTTGCCGTGGTCGCCCGGGTTGCGCAGCGTCTCGAATGCGCCCGGCGCTCCGGCCAGGTCGACCGAGGAGGTGACGAGCCGGTCGACCCCGGGCACACCGGCGGCCAGGCGAGCCAGCGTCGCGGCGAACTCCGCCGGGGTGTAGCCGAAGGAGAAGCGCAGTTCCAGCTCCTTGGTCACCGCCATGAACGGCTCGATGGCGTCGCTGTACATGCACACACCCACGACGACGATCTGGCTGCGGGGCGGCGCCTCGGCGATGAGCGACTGCAGCATGCCGGGCACACCGACGGCCTCGAAGATCACCGGATCCGTGATCTTGCCGCCGAGCATCGAGGCGGCGGCGCGCTCCATGACTGTCTTGGCCACCCCGAACGCGGCCCAACGCTCGTGCGGGGATTCGACGGCCGGGTCGATCACCTCGTCCGCACCGAAGGCTTCGGCAAGGAGGCGCCGGGCCGGCGAGAAGTCGGCCGCCAGCACGGGGCCGTGGCCGCGGCCCTTGAGCGCGGCGATCACTGCGAGCCCGACCGGGCCGCAGCCCACCACCAGGCACGGCTGTCCCTCCGAGAGGCCGGCCAGGCCGACCGCATGCTCGCCCACCGCGAGGGGCTCGGTCAGCGCCGCCAGGTCG
Organism: Acidimicrobiales bacterium; assembly: GCA_035483935.1. Taxonomy (GTDB): domain Bacteria; phylum Actinomycetota; class Acidimicrobiia; order Acidimicrobiales; family RAAP-2; genus Bog-473. Next base: position 3,369 of record DATHPK010000101.1, on the reverse strand, counting down.
GTCTCGAGGTCGTCGGGCACCGGCACCAGCAGCATCTCCTGGAGGACCATGTGCTCGGCCAGCGCGCCGGGGTACCGGTTCGAGTAGCCGATCTGCTCCACGCCCGTCGGCCCCACGATGATCGGCACCGAGCAGACCCTCGAGCCCACCGGCAGCGTGCCCGCCGTGTCGGGGCCGTGCTCGATGATCTCGGCGCAGAACTCGTGCCCGAAGACGCAGTCGCCCGCCGGGTCGAGCATGGGCACGCCGACCTTGCCCATGAGCCCCGTGAAGTGGGAGAAGTCGGCCAGCGCGTGGAGGTCGGAGCCGCAGATCCCCGCCGCCAGCGAGCGCACGACCACGTGGCCCGACGAGGGCACCGGGTCGGCGACGTCGCCCACCACCAGCTGCGCTCCCCGCGTCACCGCGGCCTGCATCGAAGCCAAACCCCCCGCATCAAGGATCCCTCCGGACGGCACGGCCGCCCGCTTTCGTCGTACGTTTGCGCGGGTGAGTTTCCCACAGGCATTTTCCGAGCGCCCGTTCGCGGGCCACGTGGCCCTGGTCACCGGAGCGGCCAGGCCCCGCGGGATCGGGCGCGCCACCGCCCTGATTCTCGCCCGCGGTGGCGCCGACGTGGCCTGAATCGACATCGCGCGCCCCTACGAGGAGGCGCCGTTCCACGGGACGGCGACGAGTGAGGACCTGGCGTCGGTCGCGGAGGAGATCGAGGCACTCGGCGTCCGCGCCCTCCCCGTCACGGCCGACGTGTCCGACGAGGCGGCGGTCGAGGCTGCGGTCGCCGCCGTGACCGACGACCTCGGCACCGTGACGCTCGTGGCCAACGTGGCGGGCGGGAGCGGCGGCGGGTTCGGGTTCGGCCCCCTGCTCGGCGTGCCGCCCGAAGAGTTCCGCCGCGTGCTCGACGTCAATCTCGTCGGCACCTGGCTGGTGTCGAAGGCGTGCGCCACGCGCATGGTGGCGAACGGCGTGGGCGGGCGGATCTGCAACGTGTCGAGCCAGGCCGGCAAGAAGGCCTTCCCGTTCCTCGGTGCCTACAGCGCGGCCAAGGCGGGCGTGATCCTGCTCACCCAGACGATGGCGACGGAGCTCGGCCCCTCGGGCATCGCGGTGAACGCCGTCTGCCCCGGCACCGTCGACACGGACCTGCTCAACAAGGACCGTGCGTTCGAGGGGTTGATGGGTGGCCCCGAGGGCCTCGCCACCTTCATCGCCCGCGAGATCCCGCTCGGCCGTCTCCAGAGTGCCGACGAGATCGCGGCCGCCATCTGCTGGCTGCTCTCGGACGGCGCCGCCGGTGTCACCGGCGAGGCGTTGAACGTCAGCGCCGGACAGACCATGGTGTAAGCATGCCGATCCTCGATGCCCGCCATGACCTCGCCCACCCCGTGGAGGGCGACACCGCCTGGAGCGAGTCGTACTACTTCAACGCGTACGACCCCGAGAGCGACTCGGGGCTGTTCACCCGGATCGGGATCCGGCCCAACGAGGGGACGATGGACGTCGGCATGTCGCTGTGGCTGCCGGGCGGCGAGCTCGGCGAGTACCGCTGGATCAAGGAGCAGCGGGAGATGGTCGACACCGTCCTCGAGGTCGGCGCCGTCCGCTACGAGATGCTCGAGGCGCTCCAGTCCTGGCGCCTGACCATGGACGACGCCGTGCAGGCCCGCCCCACCGGCAAGAGCCGGGCCGAGGCCGAGGCCGAGGCGCACCCGGTCAAGGTCGCGCTCGACGTGCGCTTCGATGCGGTCACGCCGGCGGTCGGCACCGACGGCCAGCCCGGCGGCGGCCCGAAGTCCAAGGAGGCGGCTGCCGCCTCGGGCACCGTCGGCAAGGGGCATCTCGAGCAGGCCGGGCGCTGGACGGGCACGCTGACCGTCGACGGTGTGACCCACGAATGGAAGGGCGCGCACGGCAACCGGGACCGCTCGTGGGGCCCGCGCCGATGGGGCGGCCCCAAGATGTGGCGTTGGTTCTCCATCAACGTCGGCGACGACCTGCACTTCGGCGGCATCCGGCTCGGCACCGACGCCGGCGACCTGCACCGGGGCTGGGTCTGGGACGGCACCCGCGCCACATCCGTCGGCGAGTGGCGCGTCCGGTCCGAGCTCGAGGACGACGGCGTCACGCACCGCGTCGTGCACCTCGAGGTGGTCGACAAGTCCGGGCGCACGTTCCCGTTGCGCGGCGACGTGCTGCGCATCGCGCCGATCGGCCAGGCGGGCGGGACGCTGGTCAACGAGGGCCTGGCCCGCTGGACCCACGAGGGCGGGGCCGACGGCGCCGCCCGCACCGGCTACGGCATCGCCGAGTACCTGCACCAGCTCGACGACGGCGGAAGGCCGGTCGTCCCCGTCGAGTAACCGGCGCCACGCCCGCGCCGCACTCGTCGCCCATGTCGCCCCGGTTGAGCAATGAAGCGTTGAGCGCCGCGCTCGGCGCGCGCCTCGGGGGGACGGTGCTCGGCCTGCGGCGGCTCTCGGGCGGCGCCTCGCGCGTCACGAGCTCGTTCGACCTCGAAACGGCACAAGGTGAGAGCCGCCCGCTCATCCTGCAGATGGATCGCAGCGGCGGGGCTCCGGGGCGGGCCAAGGCGCGGCTCGAGCACGCGCTGCTCCGTGCGGCCGGCGACGCCGGTGTCCCGGTGCCGGTCGTCGTCGCGGCGCCGGACTTCGACGCTCCCGACGGCGACGACGCGCTCGGTGGCGCCTGGCTCGTGGTGGAGCGCCTCGAGGGCGAAACGATCCCCCGCAAGATCCTGCGCGACCCCGAATACGCCGCCGCCCGTCTCGCACTGACCGCCCAGTGTGGCGGCGCGCTCGCCTCCGTCCACACCATCGACCCCGGCACGATCGGCGGCCTCCCGCCGTCGGACCCCCTCCGCGACCCCCTCCCTCTCCTCGACACACTGGGCGAGGTCCGGCCTGCGCTCGAGCTCGGTGTGCGCTGGCTCGCCGCGCACCGCCCCGATGCCGGTCCGACGGTCACGGTGCACGGCGACTTCCGCATGGGCAACCTGCTCGTCGGGCCCGACGGTTTGCGCGGCGTCCTCGACTGGGAGCTCGCCCACGCCGGCGACCCGGCCGAGGACATCGGCTGGCTGTGCGCGCCCGCCTGGCGGTTCGGCGGCCCCGGCGAGGTCGGCGGCTTCGGCGCCGTCCCCGACCTCCTCGCCGCCTACGAGGCGGCCGGCGGTGCGCCGGTGGCGCCCGAGCGCGTCCACTGGTGGCAGGTCTACGCGACGGTGAAGTGGGCGATCATCTGCGCGCTCCAGGCCTCGGTGCACCTGAGCGGTTCCACGCGCTCGGTGGAGTTGGCCGCCATCGGTCGACGCGTCTGCGAGAGCGAGTGGGATCTCTTTGGGTTGCT
>DATHPK010000100.1:0-2468 GCA_035483935.1 Acidimicrobiales bacterium | reverse complement strand
CAGGGAGCGGCGAGAAGTCAGGCAGCGGCGACAAGTCCTCGTCCACGTCGTCTTCAGGCGACAAGAGCGGTGGCTCGTCCTCGTCGTCGTCCTCTTCTTCATCGTCGTCGCATTCGAAGTCCTCGGCGGAAAAGGTCGCCTGACCCATGGGGACGCCCCCCATCCCCCCTGGCCCCGTGGCCGTTCCCCGCGAGGAAAACCCGATGAGAGTCGCGGACATCGGGGTCATCGGGGGTTCCGGCTTCTATGAGTTCCTGACCGACGCCGAGGAGGTGCCGGTCAAGACGCCGTTCGGCGAGCCGAGCGAGCCGGTGCTCGTCGGCGACGTGGCGGGCCGCCGGGTGGCGTTCCTGCCCCGGCACGGCAAGGACCACCGGTTCCCGCCGCACAAGATCCCGTACCGCGCCAATCTCTGGGCGCTGCGCGCGCTCGGCGTGCGCCGCATCCTGGCGCCGAGCGCGGTCGGGTCGCTCACGGCGTCCTACGGTCCCGGCACCCTGGTCATTCCCGACCAGCTGGTGGACAGGACCTCCGGACGCGTCCAGACCTTCTACGACGAGCAAGCGGTGCACGTCCCGTTCGCCGACCCGTACTGCCCGTCGGGCCGGACGCACGCGGTCGACGCGGCGCGGAAGAACGGCTGGGTGCCGGCCAGCACCGGCACGCTGGTCGTCATCGACGGGCCGAGGTTCTCCACCCGGGCGGAGTCGCAGTGGTACGCGGCCCAGGGCTGGACGCTGGTCGGGATGACCGGCCACCCGGAGGCGGTGCTCGCCCGCGAGCTCGCGCTCTGCTACACGACCCTGGCGCTAGTGACCGACACCGACGCGGGCGTCGACGAGGGGGACGGGGTAACGCAGACCGAGGTCTTCGAGGTGTTCGCGAAGAACATGTCCCGTCTGCGCGACCTGGTGGCGAAGGTCATCGCCGCGTTCCCGGCCGAGCGGGAAGACGATCTATGCGCGCACGCGCTCGACGGGATACAGGTACCGATCGAGTTGCCGTTATGCCGCTATTGTTTGTGATGTGACATCACTGGAGATTCCGGCCACTGGTTCCGCCGAAGTGCACGTGCTGCACGACGGATACGTCGGTCTCGGCGACGACGGCGAGCGCGTGAGTGGCACCGTCACGTTGATTCGCGATGGCGACGCCGTCATCATCGTCGACCCAGGGATGGTGGCCGACCGCGACGCGCTCCTCGCCGCGCTCGAGACGCATGGCCCGGCGCCGCAGGATGTCACCGACGTGGTATTCAGCCATCACCACCCCGATCACACGGTCAACGCCGCGCTCTTCCGCAACGCCCGCATCCACGATCACTGGGCGGTCTACCAGGGCGACCGCTGGCTCGACCGGGACGCGCACGGAGCTCAGCTCGGCCCGTCGGTTCGGTTGCTGCGGACCCCGGGGCACACCGGCGAGGACATCTCCACGGTCGCGTCCACCCCCGACGGCGTCTACGTCTGCACCCACGCCTGGTGGTCGGCGGACGGACCGGAGCAGGACCCGCTCGGCGCCGACCAGGCGGCCCTGGTGGCCAGCAGAAAGCTGCTGCTTGAGTTCGCGGACGTGATAATTCCCGGCCACGGGGCGCCGTTTCGCCCGGGCACTCGCGCGTAACAACAGCCGTGATCCGGGAACGCGGCAGGATATTGGGTCGCAAGCGGCGAGGGACACGTGGCTGACTGGCCGTTGACCTCAGATCTGGGTCCGCTCGGCGCCCTGCCGACGGCGCCCCGCCTCGCCAGGGGATTCATCGGCGTGGTGCTGAACGGCTGGGGTCTGCACGGGCTGATAGAAACCACCGAGTTGGTGGTCAGCGAGCTCACCACCAACGTCGTGCAGGCGGTGACCGGCGCCGACGGCAGCCTCAGGTACGACGCCGAGGGGAAGCTGCCGCTGCTGTGGGTGCGGCTGTCCTCCGACCGGTTCCGGCTCATGGTCGAGGTCTGGGACACGCTGCCGGCGGCGCTCGGCGCGCCGGCCATGCGCCACCCGCACGAGGACGAGGAATCCGGGCGCGGCCTGGAACTGATCGAGGCGCTGGCCGACGCCTGGGACTGGGAAGCGGTCCCCGGCTGGCACGGCAAGCGCGTCTGGGCAGTCCTGCCAGTCCACGAGTAGGCGGGCTGGCGTCGCTGCCCCACTCGCCCCCCACCCGATAAAGGCGTTCGGGCGGGGGGAACGGCGCGGCGGACACCGGCGGCGCGCCGCTTCTCTAACCAGCGGGGGTAAAACTACTTTTCTAGGTCGGCGGCTACGCGGCGGTGGGCGGCCCAGATCTCCTCGGGTAGGTTGGCGAACTGCTCGAGGTGGGCCTGGCGGAAGCCCATCTCCTGCTTCCAGCGGGCGGTGTCGATGGTGAGCAGCGTGTCCAGGTCGGCCGGGTCGATGTCGAGGCCATCGGTGTTCAGCTCATCCTTGGCCGGCAGGATGCCGACCGGGGTCTTGACGCCCGACACCTC
>DATHPK010000099.1:0-24094 GCA_035483935.1 Acidimicrobiales bacterium | reverse complement strand
CCGTCGTAGAGCGGGTCGTCGTTGTCCGGCTGGTCCCAGATCTCGGTGTCGATGGCGCCGGGGAGGATGAGCTTGACCGAAACGCCGCTGCGATCGAGGTCGATGGCCATGGATTCGCTCCAGCCGGCCAAAGCGAACTTCGACCCCGAGTAGGCAGCCTCGGTCGTGATGCCCAGGCGTCCGCCGAGGCTCGACACGTTCACGATGGTGCCGGCCTTGCGCTCGAGCATCCGTGGCAGCACCGCCAACGAGATCGCCACCGGCGACAGGTAGTTGATCCGCATCGTGCGCTCTACCTCGTACATGGTCAGGCGCGTCACGTGGCGCCGCATGGGGACGGCAGCGTTGTTGATCACCACGTCGAGGCCCGCATAGTGGTCCCAGATCTCCAGCGCGAGCTCGGCGGCTTTCGTCGGGTCGGAGAGATCTGCCGCCCAGCGTTCGGAGGCGGGCGAGTTGGCGCGGCAATCGGCGAGCACCTCGTCAAGCCGGTTCGCCCGCCGTGCCACCAGCGCGACGGTGTCGCCGCGAGCGGCGAGCTCGCGCGCAACGGCGGCGCCGATGCCCGACGACGCGCCGGTTACAAGGACCGTACGGCCCTTCGTCGCTGCACTCACCTTCGAACCTCCCCCCGCGGCACTGCGCGTTCGGTACCGGAATGACCGGCGTTTCGGGGTGAGCGAGGGGTCTCGAACCCCCGACCTCCAGGACCACAACCTGGCGCTCTAACCAACTGAGCTACGCCCACCGAGGGCCATAAGTGTGGCACACGGCCCGATGGCCGGAGGCACGGCGACCACCGACCTTTGGTCGCGACGACGGTGCCACAGGCGCGAATGCGCACGTGGGGATAACCAGCTATGTCAGGCTGTTCTCTGCGGGCGACGCGCCTGCCGGCCCCCGTAGCTCAGTGGATCAGAGCAGCGGACTTCTAATCCGATGGTCGCAGGTTCGAGTCCTGCCGGGGGCGCCTTCTCACGCCAGCGGAGGCGCCCGCACCGGACTCTGCGGCGCTTGCCTCACCCGCGCGCGCAGCGCTGAGTCGCCCAACGCAGCGCGCGATGACCAACGCGACGACGCCGTTGTTGGGCCATGTCCGTCAGTTCGTATCCGCACTGCGCAATGCAATGTCGCTCTGTCGGGAACGAGGCAGAGAGGGCTGTGGTCGGGTCGGCCAGCGCGAGCGCCGGCCCACTGCGAAGGCCTCAGCGAACGAGTTGCTCTCCGTCTTGGAACTCAGGAAGTGGATCTGGTCGGGCGCCTTCTCGTGGGCATGACACGGAATGGTCACCATCTGGTCACCATCTGGTTGACTTTGAGGTCGTCGTTGTGGACGCCGCGCATTTCCCCGACGGTCCGGGGCGGATCGGTGGTGCAGCGGCTCGCGTCGCCCGTAATTCCTGCTGCACGGGTGATTGCACTTTGGCTAGCCTGCGGGAGCCCAGTGGCGGTACCGAAGGGGAGGTTAGACCGATGTTCGCCGTCATCATCCGCGTGGCGTCCCGATGATGGCGCGAATACGTGCGGCCCTCAGCCTCGTCCTCGACGGGGAGGTGATCGTGTGGCCCGCCACGGTCGTCGGGGTGCTCGTCGCCGCCGCCTCGTACCTGGTCGGGTCCAATCGCGGCGACGTCCGAGTCGACGTGGCCATGGCGAGCATGACCGCGTTTCTGTTCGGCGTCCTGCTCGCGTTCACCATCGTCCGTACACGCGAGCGTCTTGCGCTGGTGCAGGACCTGGTGGCCAAGGGCAATTCGGGGTTGTTCTCGATCCATCAGATGATGCTCGTCTTCGATGAGGCAGACAGGCGCGAGGTGCGCGACCTGGTTGACGCGCATCTCACGGAGCAGATCGACTATCGCTTGGTCGATTATCACCGTGCCACATCGTCGTATCTGCGCCTTACCGACGCCGTATACGGACTTCGGCCGCAAGGGCCGCAGCAAGAGTCGGTATACAAGGAGTTGGTGGCGCTGAACATCGCCATGACTTCTGACCGGTCCCAGATCGAGGCGGCCACCGGACAGGCGCTGTCACCCGCAGAATGGTCGGGCCTTCTGCTCCTGTTCGTCTTGTTGGTCGGTCTGTTCGCCGTGCTGCCGGGCGGCACCGTCCTCGGTGCGCTCGTGGCGGGCGTGCTGGCCAGCACCCTTGTCACCTTCATGATCCTGTTGCGGAAGCTCGACCGCCTGCGCTGGCACGAGCGGGTCACGATCTGGGAACCGACCACCAGGCTCTTCCGCAGCATGGGGAGGGACCCGTACGTCCCCCGCGAGGTGATCGAGAGCGACCGGTACCGCCCGACGGGTCGGGTCCGGGTCGTGCAATACCCCGACCCGTATCCGATCCGGTCGAGCAAAATCGTCAAGGTCGAAGAGTTCGTCGCTTAGCCAAACCTGCTTCGAACCCTGGCTCACTGCCGTGCGGCTCGACTACTTCCTCGTACTCGTCCGGTGCCCGCGTTCGACTCGTCGATCGCCCTGGCAGTGGCCACCATCTGGTGGAACTGGATCCGCGCGCCACGCGGACTCGGGCTGGTCGCCCTCGTCCGGTGACGCTCCTGTGTGAGGCCTGCGCCTCGGGGACTCGTACTAGTAACGATACGGGTCACCTGAGCTCGCGAACGAGGCAGGGTAGGTGATCTGCTCGCTGACGGTCAGGACATTCGACGCGTTCGGCGCGACGGAGACGTAGTTCACACAGGGACCCGCGCCGACAGCCGCGGGATCGCAAAGCGGCAGAAGCCCCGTGTACAGGGTGTTGCCGGCACCGTCCGTGCTGCTGGGCGCCGGTCCGCCGCTGACATCGTTGAACTCTTGATTCGCTCGGAAGCAGACCCAGAAAGAACTTGATTGGCCGAGGCCGGGACCCCACGCCTCAGGCGTGCTGAGGGCGACGCCGGGCGACGAGTCGAGAATCACACCGTCGGCCGCAGGGAAGCTGTCCGAAGACGTGATGGTGCCCGTCGGGGCGCTGAACGTGTTGCTCTCGCTGATCACGCTGGGGGCGTGCGCGAAGGTGTCGCCGCAGCTGAATTCGGGGGCTCCACTGGAGTTCACGGTGGGGTTGGCCGAGACCAAGAGGTCTCCCGTCTCGCCCGTCGATGTGCCCACCGTGGCGCCGACTGGCTGGCCCGAGCCCGCGTTCAGAGTGCCACTGCACGCTGCGCCACCCGCGCAGGAGGTGACCGAGTCGGCCACGTCCACCTTGTTGGCCGTGACTGTGGTGGTCGAACCGGCGATGTCGACGATATTGAAGGTCACCGGAGAAGGCTCTGACCCGCCGGGGTCGTTCGCCGTGTTGGCGGTGTACACATGCGTCCCCGTCACCGTGAACGATCCACCCGAACCGGTGACCACCACCGGATCGGTGGTGGAGCCGGTGGTGCTCGTGGTCCCGTCACCCCACGTGATGGTGGTGTTGGCGAAGTCCGAGGTCGGGGCGGCCGTGTTGCCGTCTGTGAACGTGGCCGAGGTGGTGAAGGGAACGTTGGTCTGTTGTGGGCCGATCGGGGCAGCAGTGCCCGGCGCCAACGGTGCGTCGGTGACCACGACGGACCCCTTCCCCGAGGTGACGGTTGCGACAGCGCTGGAGTACGACACCAGGTCGGGATCGGTGATGGTGACCGTGGGCTGGTCCGGTGCTCCAGACGGCGTCTCCTCGGCGTAGGTGTGGGTCCCCGACACCGTGAAGGATCCCCCTGAGCCGCCGATCGTCGCCGAAGGCGTGGTGGGGCTGCTGCTGTTGGAGGTGTTGCTCGAGGTCCCGTCGCCCCAGTTGATGGTCGCCTGGAAGTAGCTCGCGGGTGAGATCGAACCCGTATCGGTGAAGGTGGCGACCTGGCCGCTCCATGCAGTGCCCTCGACCGCGTTGGCTATCGCGGGCACCGAGACCTTCAGGCCGGTCTGGAGGGTGGCGGTGGCCGTCGTCCTCGTCGGGGCGGCCTCCAGGGACAGGAAGGTCGTCCCTTGCGGCAGAAGAGGGGTCGTGAAGGCGATCGTCCCGGTGCCCGCCGTCCTGTGGCTGGTGGTGATGTTCGTGAAGGTGTTGTCTGGGCCCTGGTAGTCGTAGGGGTTGATTCCCGTTGTCCGGCCCCTGCTCGTCGTGTACGAGGCGCCACCGCCCGGACCGTTCGTCTGGCAGTAGTTCGAAGAAATCGGGGACGTGAAGGTCTCGGTGCAGATCCCGTCGCCGTCGAAGCCGAAGGCATTGCTCGTTCCCGAGAGCGCGACGCTTGACACGATGGCGTTGGAGTCGTTGACCACGCCGACCATGACGTCGTCGCCCTCGCCCCTCCCGTCGAAGGACGCACTATCCGCGCCGGGAGTGATGGAGACGGTCCCGGACGGGTTCACGGTGATGATGTATGCGCACCCGCTGCCGTTGCCGATGCTCGGGCACATCGGCGTGGCGCCGGCGCCACTGCTGGCCGCCGTCGCGACCAGCATGGCGACTCCTCCCGCCAGCGCAGTCGCCAGGAAGACCACGAAGAACTGCTTCACCTTTTTCATCGCCAACCTCCGTCTTGAGCGGACCACGTCTCACCGCTCGCAGGTGACGAATCGCCTCGGCACCCGCGCGGTGCGCTATGTGGGTTGCAGGGCAGGCTAGATGGTTGACGATGCAGCCACAACTGGCGGTGACCCGGGTTGCGGCGCCACGAGGTCCGGGATCCACACGACGCCGAGTTCTTCGAGGATGCGCTCGCCCTCCCGGGCCAAGTCCTCTGGAGTCCGACCTCCGTCTTCGAGACCGAGGGCGGCCATGACGCCGAGCGTCAAGGCGACTTCGTAGTCGACGTGATCCGCGCGCGCCGCCTTCAGACTGCGACTGAGGGCTTCGGCCGCAGCCTGACGGTCTCCGGTTCGAGCCAGTGCCACACCTCGCACGCGGTGCAACAAGGGCAACGGAGCAACGGCGCCCAGCACCCGCGCCCGTTCCAACTCCCTGTCGGCTCGAACCCGTGCTCCCTCGAGGTCGCCGGCAAGCAGCCGGCATTCGGCCCACCGGGCACCGGCCTCGAGCAATCTGGCGTGGCTGCCCATCGCCTCGGCCTCCTGACAGGACTCTGCGAACAATCGGTCGGCCTCGTCGAAGCGTCCGGCTTTGGCTGCGGATCGGGCCATGTTGCCTTTGGCGTAGGCCTCACCCGAACGATGCCCGGCGGCGCGGCAGACGCGGACGACCGACTCGAAAAGCCGCTCGGCTTCGCCGACGCGGCCTTGGTCGAGAGCTATCTCGGCGATGTTGCCTTCGGTGATTGCCTGGTGCACCACATCTCCCAGCCGGCGCATCCGTTCCTCCGCTCGGCGGTACATGTCGAGCGCATCGTCCCATCGCCCGCGGAAGTAGAGGTAGATCGCGAGAGAATTGAGGACTCGAGCTTGCCCGTCCAGATCCCCGAGCTCTTCCATGAGCGCCAGGGCGCGCTCGGTATTGCTCGGGTCCTCCAGTGTGCCGAGCTCCATGTGGGCGGCGTCAAGGGTGCTGAGTGCCTTGGCGAGTGCCTCCGTGTCGCCGGCCCGCTCTGCCTGGGCGATCGCCCGGTTGCACCAGGTGACCGCCCGCTCATGGCTCCCTTGCTCTTCACAGAACCACCCGTACCAGGCGAGAAGCTGGGCCCGTCGGCGTCGGACCTCGACGTCCTCCTCGGTGCCATCGAGGACGTGCAGCGCCCGCGTGATCCATCGCAGCGCGTTCGAGAACCGATCGAGGCAGCTCTGGGCACGTGCCAGCTTCAGCATCAGATGAGCGTCGGCCAGAGGTGCGCCACGCATCAGGCGCCGGGCCGCGCGATAGGCGGTCACGGCCTCCAGATATTGCGATCCCTGCGCCCTGGCGTCTCCGAGCGCCTCGGTGACCGCGGCCACGCGTTGAGGGGTGAGCTCTGCAAGTCGCCGCGACACAGCGAGGGCCCGCTCGAAGAACTCGGCCGCTTCAACATTGGCGTATACGGCCCGGGCTCGTTCGGCGGCGACTAGCGAATACGTCCAGGCCTCTTCGTATGCCTGCGCATAGAAATAGTGCAAGGACAACGCCTCGGCATGCTCTTCGGGTCTGTCGCCGGCAGCAAGTCGAATGGCCTTCCCTGCATTCTCGTGGAGCTGTTGACGCAGGCGGTACGACAAGCCGTTGTAGGCGCCATCACGAAGCAAGGCATGGCAAAAGCTGAGATGGCCTGTCGCATCGACCGTGACGAATTCTTCGAGGCGCTTCCAAATGGGGTCGCCCTCCCCGGGCACGTCGTCGAGGACGGCGCTGAGCAGCTTGTACGGAGTCGTGCGGCCGAGCACCGAGACTCGCCTCAAGAAGCGCCGATCGTCAGCGGAGAGCCGATCGATGCGCGCGGCGATCACGGCCTCCACGGAGTCGGGGAGCGACTCGATGTCGTCGGTGTGGCGGGCTGCGGACACCAGCTCCAGCAAGAACAGGGGATTGCCGCCGGAGCGCTCGGCCAGCGTGGCGACCACATGGGCCGGCAGAGGGGCGTCCGCCAAGGTGAGCTGAACCAGTTCCGTGGCCTCGTCGCCCGCCAGTGGTTCGAGGTGCATTTGGACGGTGCTCCCCTCGGGAGCGACGAACCCCGTCTGCACGTCCCTCCGGGTCAGGCAAAGGAGCCAAGGCCGGGTATCGACCGACGCCGCCACGTGGCGAAGCAGGTCGGACGATGCCTCGTCCATCCAATGAGCGTCCTCGACGATGAGGACGGTCGGATCGGGCAGACAGCAGTCGAGCAGATCGACCATGACCTCGCCCAGGCGCTGGTTCCGGAACGCCGGAGCGAGTTCGGAGGTCTCGGGCGTTTCGGGCAGGCCGACGTCGACGACGGCACCCACCAACGGTGCCCACGCACCAAGTTCTGGAGCGATGGTGCCGATTGCGCATTGGAGCTGTTCCGGAGCCGGTGCGTCACCGAACTCCTCTAGCCCCAAGAGCCGCCGTATCGTCCCTCGCAGCGCGCCGTAAGGCGTGGATGAGTCGTAGTACTCCCCGGTGACCCTCAGGGTTGTGACGTCGTCGGTCACGGTTCGGAATTCCTCGATCAGCCGCGACTTGCCGGCTCCGGGCTCGCCGATGATCTCGATCACGGATCCCGACCCCCGGCGCATCGCATCAACCGCCTGGCGCCACTGCTCCATTTCCGACCTGCGACCGACAAGGGAAGAGGTCATTGCGGTCTCGTCTCGTCGAGCACCGATCCGGGCGCCGACATCGAGCGCCTCGACCGGTTCGGCCTTTCCTTTGACGTAGAAGGGCTCCACCGGGGTGACATCGAAGCGGGATCCTGCTCGGGACAGGACCTCGGGGGTCGCCAGGATCTGCCCCGGGGATGCCTTCGCCATCAGGCGTGCCGCCAAGTTGACTGCGTCCCCCATCACGGTGAACGTGCGTCGGTACGCCGGTCCGATGTCCCCGGCGAATACCGGACCTCGATTGACGCCGATCCGTACCCGCGGACTGCGGTCGCGTTCCATGATCTGGCGCAATGCCAAGAGCATGCGGTGCTCGTCATCGCCCGATGTCGACGGGGCGCCGGCCACCAGGATCACCTTGCCCCCGTCGTGGTCGATGTCGGTTCCGAGGAAGGTGATCCCCTGCCGATCCACGGCCTGCTGGATGTCCGTAACGAGGGTGTCGAGATAGTCGGCGACGGCCTGCGCCCCTGCGTCGGCAAACATGACATCGGTCCCGTCGAAGTGGATGAAAGCGATGGTGACCGTGCGGTGCTCCGGCTCGTTCCCGCTTCGAACGGCGGAGTCCAATATGGCCACCGGTACACATCGGGACAGGTCGACCCCGTAATCGACCGGATCACGCGGCGTCGGCGCGCCGGTGACGCTGGGACAACGGCGCAGCAGTTGCCCCTCGCCTTTGCGCGAACCAAGGTCCGACGCAGACAACGCGGACGCCGTCCGTTCGCTCACCACGATCTCACCGGCACTCGCCGTGCCTTCCATGGAGACGGTGGTACTTGCTGCCGGTCCGGTCACAACGAACTCTCGGTGCGACGCTCCGAGGAGGAAGGTGTCGAAAGACCCGCTGTGGACCCCGATGGACATCCGTAGGTTCACCCGGTGTCCGAGGACCGTCATTCGGCCCACCTCTCGGAGCTTGCCCCGCATCTCGTATGCGGTCCGACACGCCCTCGCTTCGTGGTCGACTCCCGTGAACAAGAGGAGCAACGCGTCGCCGCCGAACTTCAGAAGGCGGCCTCCGGCTTCGTACGCAATCTCCAGGAGCTCGACGAAACATTCTCCGATGGTGGCGGCGAGTTCCTCGGCACCGATCTTCCCATGCTTGGCCAGTCCTTCAGAGAGCTTCGTGAATCCCGAAATGTCGACGAAGGCGAGTGTCCCATCGACGATTTGGTGACGCAGTTCGGGGCTCTCCTCTAGCCAGTCGATGACCAGCCGAGGCAGGTACGGCACCAAGAGGTCTTGATGGTCGACGGTCGACGGCAAGGCCACGACGACTCAGATCACTTGGGCGACGTGAAGACGTGAAGTAACTGGGAGTGTTCTGTTCCCCATCGACCAAAGCCTCGCGCATTTTGCAACGTGGATTGAAGAGCTGCGGCAGCGGCGATGTCTTCTGCGCCCCGTCCGCGGTCGGCCGGACCGCTGCGGTCGATCGATAAGAAGGATCCCGCCGGGCTTCGATGCCGCGCCGGGACCCCATGACCGAGCCGACGATGATCCTGGTCACCAGCTCAGACCTCGGGGCCAGAGCCATCGTGGGCCGCGACAAGGGGTACCTTTGCCCGCGCATGGCCATCACCAACGGGGACCGATCCGACCAGGGTTGGCAGCGCGCGGCGAGGGACGCGATCAAGCCTTGGCGGGACCGCCTCGTCGTCCGGCTCGGCGGCACGGTGCCGCAACGCGGAATGACCTATGAGCAGCTGGTGCAGCTCCTCTATCCCCACCTCTCCGACGACCTGCGCGCCGAAGTGGACGAGGTCGCAGTGGGTGACCTGGCGAACGTATCGACGATTCGGCGCATGCTCGGGTCGATAGAGCACCAGCTGGCACCCACGGCCTTCTCCGTGCAGTTGACGGGGGAGGACGCAGTGCGGTGCGCCGTGGGCCAGGTGGAGTTGCTGTGCGACGCGGCTGATGCGGCGGTGACGCCTGGCCTGCGCTCCGGCACATACGAGCCGCACCTGACCGCGGTGTTCGAACGATTGTGCCGATCGGGTATGACGGTCGTCGACGTCGGCGCCAACCTCGGCTATTTCTCTCTGTTGGCGTCGAAGCTCGTGGGACCCGCCGGGAGGGTCGTCGCACTCGAGCCGAATTCGGAGAACTGCCGGCTGCTCTTGTCATCTCTCCGTCTGAACGACATCTCGAACGTCGAGCTGTTCCCTGTGGCGGCAAGCAAGGCACCCGGCTGGGCCTATTACGCCACCCACGTTGGCTCCAACGGCGGCCTCGTCGATGATGGCGATCTCCTCTCGCGCTTCGGCACCGTTGTCCCGACGTTCCCGCTCGACCACCTCGTCGACGGTAAGGTCGACCTCTTGAAGATGGACGTCGAAGGTGCAGAGGGCCTCGTCGTCCAGGGCGCCTCCCGTATCATCGAGAAGGACCGGCCGATCGTGACGACCGAGCTGAAGGAAGAGATGCTCCAACGTGTGTCGGGTCGTTCGGTCGCCGACTATCTGAATTACTTCGGCGACCTCGGCTACCTACCTACCGTGTTGGACAAGGAGACCGGTGCCGAAAGGCAATATTCGTCCATTCAGGCGTTGCTCGACGAGTGGGTGGCCGACGATCTGCGGGACGTGTTGCTGCTGCCGGCGGCGCACTGAGTCGTCCGGCGTGCGGTGGCGGCCGGCAACCAAAAGGGCACCGGGGGCACCGGTTCCGAGCTCGCTCGAAGCGATCGTGACGTCGTGCTGTTCTCGACAGCAGCGGCCGGGCCGATCCTCTACCTGACGACGACCTGACCCTGACTCCGCGCAGGCCCGACCAGCGAGTCGAGCAACGCTGTCGCGTCCTTGGCGACGACCAGTTGGTCACGGTACCTGGCCTTGATGAAGTTTTCGGCCACGGCATGATCGACGAAGTCCAACAGGTCGTCGAAGAAACCGTCAACGTTGAGGATGCCGCAACGCTTGTCGTGGAGGCCGAGCTGCGCCCAGGTCACGGATTCCATGAACTCCTCCAGGGTGCCGAAGCCGCCGGGGAGCATCGCGAAGGCGTCGGAGAGCGAGGACATCATGGCCTTGCGCTCGTGCATCGTGGACACGACGTGCAGGTCGCTCAACGACGAGTGCGCGATTTCGTGGCCGGCGAGAGCCTGGGTGATGACTCCCGTCGCACGGCCACCCGCCTCGATTACGGCATCCGCCACCACGCCCATCAGGCCGATCGACGCGCCTCCGTAGACAAGCGCTGCGCCACGTTCGGCCAGGCCGCGGCCGAAGGCCGCCGCCGCATCGGTAAAGGCGGGATTGACGCCGGGGCCCGACCCGCAGAACACGCAGACGGCCGGCGCGGGCGTCACGCGGGAGTGCCTTCGGGAACGGCGACTGCACTGCGCCCGACCTGTCGCTCCCGCTTGCGTGGGGGCACGATTGTCTCGGCTGCGTCGCTGTCGTGGATCCGGAGGGAAAAGACGACCCCGACGAGGGCGAACAGGGCAGAGGTGAAGAAGGCCAGGTGGTAGGCGGTCATGTCGGGTTTCACGGCGCCACCCGACGCGGTCGCCGAGCCGACCCCGATGAGCACCGTCGAGAGGATGGCCACGCCGGTGGCGCTTCCCACCTGGCGCATCGTGTTGAAGAAGGTCGACGCCCGGCCCATGGAGTCGGTGGTGATCATCGCGAAGGAAGCGGCCTGGTTGGGCACCATGACCTGAGCCATCATCCAGCCGAGGACGAACATGATTCCGCGGATCAGCCACAGGTTCGTCGTGACGGTGATCTGGGTCAATACCAATGTGGAGGCCGCCAGCCCGAGGAGGCCTGCGGTGATGTGGCGGCGCGGCCCGACGCGCGGATAGATCAGCCGGCTTGCGAACTGTGCTCCGATCATGACCCCGAACGCCTCTGGGAACGTGGACAAGCCGGACTGCAGCGGGGTCAGCCCGCGGGCGTCCTGGAAGTAGAGAGGTATCAGGTAGAGCATCCCGAGGAACGCGGCGGCGGCCACGAACATGATCAGGCTCGTGGAGCGGAACAGCCTCCCCGAGAGCAGGTGCAGGTCAACCATGGGCTGACGTGTGCGGAGTTCGACGATCGCAAAGACGGCCAGCAGGGCGGTCCCCACGGCGCACGAGACGATCACGGACGTCGACGACCAGGAATCGATCGGACCGGTGGAGACGCCGTACATCAGGAGACCGAGTCCCGCGCCTCCGAGCACCCAGCCGCGCAGGTCGAGCCGACCCGGGTCGGTCGTGCTCATGCGCTCGAGGAAGAGCGCGCCGAACGTGATCGCCAGGATCCCGAGCGGCAGGTTGACGAAGAAGACCCAGCGCCAGCTGAGGCTCGTCACGAGGAGGCCCCCGAGCACGGGACCGATGGCGGGCGCCATGGTCGTCGGCACGGTGAGGATGCTGGCTGCCCGAACCCGCTCCGCCGGAGGGAAGACCCGGAACAGCATGGCCATCCCGACCGGAGCCATCATTCCGCCGCCGGCGCCCTGCAGGACGCGGAACGCGACGAGCTGGGTCATGTCTTGGGCCAGGCCGCACAGAACGGATCCCAAGGTGAACACGGCGATCGCCACAAGAAGCACGCGTTTGCCGCCGAAGCGGTCGCCCAGCCACCCCGAGGCGGGGATGAAGACGGCCAGGCTCACGAGATACGCGATGACGACACCGTCCACCGCCGTGGGCTCGATGTGGAAGTCGCGGCCGATCGTCGGGAGCGCCACGTTGACGATCGTGATGTCCATGATGTTCATGAACATCGCCGACACGAACACGGCACCGACCACGATCTTCTGGTTCAGTCGGTGCGCTGCCACCGCGTTCCTTCTCCTTCCACGACGTCCTCGGGCGGAGCGGTGACAGGGTGGCGACCGGCCGGCATCACTGCTCGACTCCGTGACTGACCCTAGGCGCTGGGATGCGGGCTCCGGGCCGAACACCACAGGGCGGGGGAGCACCGCGCCGAATTCACTTCATCGCAGTCCTAACCTGGCGCCAATTCGGGCTCGGGCGGAGCTCGCGATCCTGAGAGAAAGGCAGGGGATGACGACGGCCATCGAAATCGCTCGTCGCCCCCTCCGACGCCACCATGCTTGCATCACGGCGTGCGTGTGGCTCGTGACGGTGTTCGTTCTGGCGGCAGCGCTCCCCTTGGCGCCGGCGGCGGCTTCCCTGCGCCCCCTTCAGACCTCGTCGCACACCGTTTGGTTGTGCCGTCCCGGCGCGGCCTCCGATCCGTGCACCTCTGCCCGGACGACGACCAGCGTCGGGGTGAACTTCACCAAGTCCGCTTTCTCGACCTCCGTGACGTCCCGAGCCAAGAGCTTCGACTGCTTCTACGTCTATCCGACCGTGTCGGCGGAGCCGAGCCTGAACTCCGATCTCGCGGTCCAGAAGGAAGAGACCGACATTGCGGTCGGTCAGGCGTCTCAATTCTCGTCGATGTGCAACGTGTGGGCGCCGATGTACCGGCAGGCGACCAAGGCCGCTCTCGAAGACGGTGAAGCCTTCACTCCGCAGGTGATCGCAACCGCCTACGGCAGTCTGCTCGCCGCGTGGAAGGACTACCTCGCCCATGACAACGACGGTCGGCCCGTGGTCTTCATCGGTCACTCACAGGGCGCAGCCATGCTGATCAGGTTGTTGCGCACGCAGATCGACCCGTCGGCCCGGCTGCGCAAGAAGCTGGTATCGGCCATCATCCTCGGGGGCAACGTCCAGGTGGCGAAGGGAAGCGACGTCGGAGGGAGCTTCCATCACATCCCGACGTGTGCGTCGGCACTCGAGACCGGCTGTGTCATCGCCTATTCCACCTTTGCCTCAGAGCCCGGGCGCGACGCGGTCGTCGGCCGGCCGGGTCAGGGCGTGAGCATCCAGTCGGGACAGACGACCGGTCGCGGGCAACAGGTGGCGTGCGTCAACCCGGTGACGTTCACGTCGGGGACCGGCGATCTGGTCCCCATGTACCCGACGGTCGTGCATCAGGCGGCCGGGGTCACGACACCGTGGTCGGCCTTTCCCGACCTCTATACGGCCAAGTGCATGACGCGCGGCGGTGCCGGCTGGTTGCAGGTCGACCGCATCCTCCCGCCGGCGCGCGACGATCGGCCGTCGGTGACCGACGAAGGCCCGATGTGGGGGTATCACCTCGACGATATGAACCTCGCCCTCGGCAATCTCTTGCTGGACGTGGCCTTCGAGGAGGCCGCGTACCATTGAGGCCGCGCCGTACACGGGCGTGAGAGAACGATCGGCACTGCGAAAAAGGTGTGCCCGAGGCGGCAGTCATAGACTCGGGCGATGGTCAAGGTGATAGCGGTCGCCAACCAAAAGGGAGGCGTGGCCAAGACCACCACCGTGCAATGTCTGGGTGTCGCGCTGGCCGAACGAGGCAAGCGGACCCTCGTCGTCGATCTCGACCCGCAAGCGTGCCTCACCTACTCCCTCGGGTTCGACCCGGACGGGTTGGGCACGTCGTTGCACGACGTCCTCGTTCGCCGGGCACGACTCTCCGATGTCGTGCAGAACGTTCCCGGGATCCCGGGAGGGTTGGACCTCGTCCCCGCGACGATCGATCTGGCCGGGGCCGAGGTGCATCTGCTCAGCCGGACCGGACGTGAGCACGTACTGGCCCGAGCGCTCCTCCCCGTCGTGCAGGACTACGAGGCCGTGTTCATCGACTGCCCACCCTCGCTCGGGGTGCTCACCATCAACGGGCTCACAGCGGCTGAGGCGGTCATCGTGCCGCTGCAGTGCGAGGCGCTCAGTCACCGTGGAGTCGGCCAGTTGCTCGAGACGGTGGAGGACGTGCGCCAGTTCGCCAACGAGAAGCTCCGCGTGCTCGGGGTCATCCCCACCATGTTCGACAGCCGCACGACGCATGCGCGCCAGGTGCTCTCCGAGGTAGAGGACCGCTATGGACTACCGCTCTTCGAACCTCCCGTCCCGAAGTCCGTCAGGTTCGCCGAGGCGCCCGGCTTGGGCCGTTCCGTGCTGCAACATGCGCCGTCGTCGCCCGGGGCGGTCGCCTACCGCTCGCTCTCGATCAAGGTCTACGACGCGATGCAGAGTGCCTGACGTGGCGGACGGCCCACGCGACAAGTCGCCCGACCCGCTCGGAAAGCGGGCTCTTTTCTGGGTGCCGTCCGACCGCCAAGGTGGTGCGCAGGGACGGGCGCTGGGATCGACGGTCGCGTTGCCGGTCGGCAAGCGGGCGCTCTTCTCGGGCGCCCGGGCCGAGCCCGACAGCCTGCTCGCGACGTCGGGCAACCCGCTGGCCCACCGCGGCTCGTTCACCGTGGTGTGCCAGCGCTGCCAGAACCGCTCGCACGTCGGGGTTCTGGACCTGCTGATCTTCCAATTCCCGGTCGGAGTGTGGTTGCCGCGTGGTCGCTTCGACCATCGGATGACGTGCCCCGTGTGCCGCAAGCGCGCGTGGTGCAGCGTCAGCCTGCGGCGGGACTGAGTTCCTCGCCTCCCGCTGGGTCGGGCTCAGCCTCGTCCGCACCGGGCTGTTCGGTGGGCAACCGCCGCGTCGCGGCGAGCGCCAGCAGCGCCAAGAGGGCCAGCACCGACAGGGCCGCGCGCAGCCCGTTGAGCCGTGCCGACGCGTTGTCGTCGACGATGGCCTGTGCCGTGTCCTGCGGTACCCCGGCTTTCTCCAGAGTGGCCCCGAGGTCGGCATCGCTCACGAATGGGATGCCGGCCGAGAGTTGCACCTGCGCCTGCGACGACATCGCCTGCGGGACGGCGGGATCGTTGGCCACGTTCCCCAAGAACGTCGTGGTCAGGACTGCGATCAAGATCGTCCCCGAGAGGGCGGTGCCGACCGAAGCGCCGAGATACATCACGGTGTTCTGGATCCCGCCCACCTCGCCGCTTTTCGAGGTGGGCACCGACGAGACGGTGACGCTCCCCAATTGCGAGGCGAGACTCCCGACGCCGAGTCCGGCCAGCAGGAGAGGCCACGTCACCACCTCGGGCCCGGCACCGGCGTCGAGTGCGGCCACGAGGATGATGGTGCCGGCGGCGAGCAGGGCGAAGCCGATGCGTACGACCCTCCGGGGCGAAGCAGTGGGTAACAGCCGGGGGACGCCGGCTGCGGCAGCCAGGATTGTGAGCGAGAGTGGCAGCAGGCGCACGCCGGTGGCGACGGCAGAGAGCCCGAGCGCGACGGACAAGAAAAGCGGGATGACGAAGAAGAGCCCGGCCTGCAGCAGGTACTGGAAGAAGAAAGAGATCAAGCCCGCCTGGAGCTGACGGACCTTGAGCATGTGCGGATCGATCAGGACGCCCTTGCCTGCCTGCAGGCGTCGGTTCTCCCACACGACGAACAAGGTGACCACGACCGCCCCGCCCAGGATGAGCCAGATGACGGGTGAAGCCCCGAGCCATTGCGGGGCGTCGGGTTTCGGTTGCACGAAGCCCCAGGTTCCGGCGCGGACGATCCCGAACACCACCATCCCGAGGCCCGCCGCCGACAGGACGGTGCCGATCGGATCGAGCTTGACCCCCTCCTCCGGTGGGCTGTCGACCATCCGGCGGGACATCGCCAGGATCACCAATACCAGCAAGACTTCGCCGGCGAACACCCAACGCCAGCTCGCATAGGTCGTGAAGAGGCCTCCGATCAACGGTCCGGCCGCGACGGCGATGGCCGCGGCCGACATGACGAGGCCATAGGCGCGCGGACGCTCGGACGGCCCGAAGTTCGTCGCCACGAGCGCGACGACGGCCGGCAGGATCAGCGCCGCACCCAGTCCCTCGAGCACCGACCAACCCACCAGCAGGAAGGGGAGCGTGGGGGACAGCGCCGTCATGGCCGAGCCGCAGCCGTAGATGACACACCCGATCATGAACGTGCGCTTCCGCCCGAGGATCTGTCCGATCTTGCCGCCGGTGATCATGAAGGCGGCCATGACCAGCGTGTAGAGCGTGATCGCGACCTGGATGCCGGTCACGGTCGTGCCGAGATCCTTGGCAACGGTGGCAATGGACACGTTCATGACCGAGCTGTCCAGTGCCATGAGGAACTGAGCCAGCGCGAGTGTCAGGAGGACGGAGCCCCCGGCCGAACTGCGTTCCGACCCCGTCCCGGAATTGGTCATGGGTGGAAGGCGCCTCCGCCGAGGTCGGCCTGATCGATACCGCGCGGCGCCAGGGCGTGCCGCGGCCTGACCGTGGTTCCGCGAACCCCTGTGAGCGACTGCCCCATCGATCCTCCCCACCAGTGGCGCTTGCGGTGCTCAGGGTACTTGTCCCGTGCGCGTCTCTGCGCCTCGTAGGAAGAGAGTTGCGCGGGTTGCCCGACGTCACGTCGTCCGACGCGTTTCGGGGTTTGCGGCACCGTGCCCGATGTCGATCCTGCGTTCGGGCGAGCGAGCGGGCGAGCGGGCGACCCTACGCGGACGACAGGGTTCGGAGCCCGCCCATCGCGAATGCGACATAGGTATCGGCCAGCTCGGCGGCATACGCAGGTGTCGGGCGGTGACGCCATTGCTGCAGCACGAGTGCGATGGCGCCCAGAGCGAGCTGCACCCCGGCGATGGCCCGCCGTTCGTCCAGGCCGAGTTCGGCGACGGCCAATGCGGCGAAGTAGCGGACCGTTGCGCCGTCACGGCGACGTTGGACGTCCCGTTGGTGGGCGGGGCGTCCGCCCTCGTTCATGAGCGCGGCGAGGGTGGCGCCTCGGCTCGACTGGGCGGTCAACGCTCCCTCGACAAGAGCCCTGAATTTCGCTTCCAGCCCGGCGGCGGCGGTCACCGACTGCGTGAGCTGGCGATGCAGGAGGCGGCTCTCGCGCTCGAACAGCGCCGCCAACACATCGTGACGGTTTGCGAAGTGCTTGTAGACCAGGGCGCGGCTCACACCGCTCGCCGCAGCCACCGACTCCATCGAGACGCTGGCGGCGCCCCCTGCGGCCACCAGGACTCCTGCCGCGTCCAGGAGAGAGCCGCGCCTGTTCAGGGAGTCCGTCTTCATGGAGAGGGCGCCCGCAGGGGCGCTGACGTCGGTCATACGAAGGCAGTATGGTATCTCTGAGGTGACAAAATGTCACCAGCAAGCAATTTCAGTTCCACGGAGGGGAGCCAATGACCTACGCGGGCGAGAAGGCCATTCTCGATGCAGACAGCCATGTGATGGAGCTGGCGGACTTCCTCGACGAGTTCATCGACCTGGAAGCCCGGGACCGGCTGCGGCGACAAGGTATGGATGCGCTCCACCCGATCCTCGAGGACGCCCAGCACAAGGCGCAGCGCCGGCGCTCCGACCCCGCGGTGGCGGCACGCGCCGAAGAAAACCTCATGCTCGACAAGGGCTGGATGGCAATGGGCGGATTCGACTCGGCCGAACGCAGTCACGCACTCGACCTCCTCGGCTTCGAGGGTCAGCTCGTCTTCGCCACGTTCGCGACCGCGATGTTCAGCCTTCCGCGCAGCCCGCGCCGCTACGACGACAACGCGGAGCTGGCCCGTGACCTCGACCTGCTCTACGCAGGTTGCCGGGCACAGAACAGGGCCATGGTCAAGTTCTGCGAGGTGGACCACCGCCTGTTCCCCGTCGGCTACGTGTCGTTGGTGGATCCGGGCCGGGCCGTCGACGTGGCGTCCGAGGCGATCGCGGACGGGTGTGCGGCGATCATGGTGCCCTCAACCGCCGCCGGCGACCGTGCTCCGACCCATCCGGACCTCGACCCGTTCTGGGATCTTCTCGAGCACCGCGATGTCCCCTTCGTCCTCCACGTCGGGGGCGGGGGCCGGCTGCTGGACCGCGCCTTCCACAACAACGGTATGCCGGTCACCGATCACCTGGGCGGGGGGGAGAACATCCGCTCGAAGGACTACCTCGCCATCTACCACTCGCCGTCTCTTTTCTTGGGGGCACTGATACTCGACGGCCTCTTCGACCGGTTCCCCGGGTTGCGGGGTGGCTGCATCGAGCAGGGTGCTGGTTGGGTCGTGTCGTGGATGCACCACTTGGACTACGCGCAGAGGGCGTTCCGGCGCACCGAAGATCCACTGCGTCGTTTGCAGGACAAGCCGTCGGAATACGTCCGGCGGCATCTCAAGTTCACGCCGTTTCCGGGTGAGCCAGTGGGCTGGATGATGGAGGAGGCCGGAGCGGACCTGTTCATGTTCTCCACCGACTATCCGCACCCGGAAGGAGGACGCGACCCGCTCGCGAAGTTCGAGGAGGAACTGGGAGGCGTCGCCTCCGGCGATCTCGACCTGTTCTACCGCGGCAACATGGCGGCTCTTCTCGGGACGGCAGCCCGCACAGTCGCCGGGTTGAACACCCGCTGACGCGATCCGTCCCAGAAGGGCCCACGGCAGGCCACTAGATTTGGGTCTGGCCTGCACCAGCGGGCAGTCACGGGATGTGGCGCAGCTTGGCAGCGCGCCTGCTTTGGGAGCAGGAGGTCCGGGGTTCAAATCCCCGCATCCCGACCATCTGAGGTAGACCCCAAACGCTGGACCCGCGTTCGGTGGACAGGCTGGGCACCGGCCGACCACTGGACTTCGCCGCGAAGACGGCGCATGCTCCACCAATGGACCCCGATACGCCGGTTGCCGGCCGCCGGCTGCCCGGGCCACGGTTCGGGACGCTGATCCTGGGCCCGGCGGCCTGCGCCGTCCTCGTCCTCGCCGGAGTGGCTGGAGGTGCCGGCGCCCCCGCAGCCGGAGCGTCACATGCCCGGTCGGCTTCGTCAAAGCAAAGCCAGACGCAGTCCAAGCACAAGAAGAACAAGGGCAAGAGCAAGCAGAGCGGCGCCCATCCGTGCTTGGTGGGGAACTGGGACGTGACGAACATGACGTTGAGCACCAGTGGCCTCTCGTTCACCGGAGGCACTGGGACCACCGTCGACATCATGTCCAACGGCAACGCACTCGGGAACTTCACCCCGGGGACGCCCTTGACGGGGGCCGAGGGCTCGGCCAAGTTCAACGGCACCATCACCGACCACTACGGCTTCTCATCGAAGACGACTGCGACCTCGGGCACCTTCTCGTCGGTCACCAACGTGAGTGACAACGCCACCATCACGGTGGCCGGCAGGACCGAGGCGGTCTCGCCGTCGCCCGAAACGGGCACATACGCCTGCAGCGGGAAGGACCTGACGCTGACTTTCACCAGCAACGGGAACATCCTCAAATACCAACTGGTCCCGATCGGCTGACCGGCGATCGTCCGACCGCCCGGCGGTCTGTCCCTGGTGGCTCAGGCCCGTTCCACCGCCAGCACCTGCCATTCGTCCGGCACCCCTTTGAGGTTGTAACGACCCCGGTCGTCGAACACGATGCCCGAGCCGACGACCAGGTCGCGCACGGTCCCGGTCACTAACACTTCGCCGGCGGCCGCCATCGCGCTCACCCGTGACGCGATGTGCACCGCCATTCCGCCAATGTCGTCGCCCCGCAACTCGACCTCGCCGGCGTGCAGTCCGGCCCGTAGCTCCAAACCGGACCGCCCTGCGGCCTCGACCATCGCCGCCGCGCAGCGCACACCCTGCGCGGGAGTGGGGAACCGGGCCAGGATCCCGTCGCCGGTCATCTTCACGAGCACACCGTCATTCCGGGCCAACAACCGACCCACGTTGACGTCGAATTCGTCGAGGACGCCGCGCCATTGCTGGTCGCCGACCTCGGCCGCGCGCACCGTCGAGTCCACGATGTCGGTGAACAGCACGGTGGACAACAGTCGGGTGGCTGCGTGCTGGCCCCGGGCCCCCGTCACGAACTCCTCCATCTCGTCGACGATCGAGTCGAACTCGCCCGCCCAAGGCAGGAGGTCGGGCCCCACGTGGCTGATGATGCGGGCTCCGGCGATGTGGTCGGCCAGATACCGGCCGTGTTCGTTCAGGTTCGCGTAGGTGTCCAGCCGGGCGAAGATCAACGTCGGGCACGAGATGTCCGGCAGGGTCCACCGCATGTCGGCGGTGAACGTCACCAGGTTGAAGGCGGCGGCGGTGGCGGGGCTGGCGCCGCGCCGGGCGGCGCGCCCCCACCATTCGCGGAAGCCCACCCGGTGCGCCAGGCTCGGGGCGAAGATGGCGATGTCCTGGGGTATGTCGCCCTCGACCATCGGCACGTTGATGCTGACCGCCTCTTCGAGCTCGATGTCGGAGACGCCGAAGCCGTAGTCCTCGGCCGCGCCGACCCGCGCCGTCCCATTGACGATCACCAGCGAGGCGACACGCTCCGGATGCGTGGCCGCCAACCACAGGGCGGCCATCGCGCCGCCGTTGGCTGCAAGGACCACGGCCCGCTCACAACCCGCAGCGTCCATGACGGTCAGAGCGTCCCGGCCCCAGCCCTCGATCGAGGGAGCGACCCCCGTTGGGAGGGGATCGGAGAGGCCGAGGCCCCCGCAGTCGAACCGGATGAGCCGGGAGAATCCGGCGACCCCCTCGGTGTAGCGCAGCCAGTTCGGCTCGTCGACCGTCTCGTCGATCGAGATCATGAGTCCGCTGTTGAATTCGAGCACGTCGACCGTGTCCGGCGCCGCTTCGAGGCCCCACACCTGGTAGCCGATGTGCACGCCGTCGCGCACCGCGTACTCGGTCTGCGGCGCGTCCATACGGGTTGCGTTCTAGCGGGCGGCGGGCGCCTTCGGCGCGCCGAGCGGTCTCAGCGGGCGCCGCGCAACAGCCGGCCGGGCAGCTCCCCGGTCGGCTGACCGTTCTCGAAGGTCACCGTGCCCTTCTTGATCGTCATCGCGTAACCGCGCGCCCGTTGCAGGAGGCGCTTGCCTCCGGCAGGAAGGTCGTTGACGAGGAACGGTGCCTCGAGCTGCAGCCCGTCGTAGTCGACGAGGTTGAAGTCGGCCAGTGCGCCCGGCTCGATCGTGCCGCGGTCCGACATGCCGTAGAGGCGCGCCGTGTCGTGCGTCTGCTTCTTCACCACGTACTCGAGGGGCAGCCGGTCGCCGCGGGTCCGGTCACGGGTCCAGTGCGTGAGCATGAACGTCGGCATCGACGCGTCGCAAATGGTCCCCGTGTGCGCGCCCCCGTCAGAGAG
This sequence comes from Acidimicrobiales bacterium, assembly GCA_035483935.1. GTDB lineage: Bacteria > Actinomycetota > Acidimicrobiia > Acidimicrobiales > RAAP-2 > Bog-473. Next base: position 2,918 of record DATHPK010000099.1, on the reverse strand, counting down.
ACCCAGCAGCCCGCGCGGGTGCTGCAGCATGTCGTACACGTGGTCGAGGTCCCCGGTCGAGTAGTTCAGGATCGGGACGTACAACAACCCCGTTCCCTCGTCACGCGCCATCTCGTCGTACGCGACCTCGAGTGGCGTCGTTCCCCTGGCGGCCGCCAGTCCGGCCAGCGAGCGCTCGGGCCCGGGCTCGTAGTCCGGCGGGTCGCCGAGGACGTAGGTCCGGCCGTACGCCCGCTCCATCTGCTCGGCCACCGCCGGCGACGGCGGCGTCCACGACACGATCGAACGGCGCACCTCCGGATCCGACAACGCCGCGACGAATTCGGGTGCCGGGAGGTGCCGCTTGCGCAACTCGACATAGGCGGGGATCTCCGAGAACAAGCAGTACGTCGCGAAGTGACCGGTCAACAGCCCCGTGGCCCGTCCCGCCACCTGTGGGTAGAGCTCGGCGCCCTCAGCACATGCTTCGAGCGAGGCGGCGAGATGCTTGCGCCAGAGTTCGGGATCTTCGTCGACCTGGAGGAAGGCGAACGACACCGGCCGTGCGATCGTCGCCGACAGCCGTCGCATCCAGTCGATCTCCTGCCACGGGTCTTCCATGTGCTCGTTGGCCACCCCGAACGGGGCCAGCTCGAAGACGCCCGTACCGGCGTCGGCCAGTGCCGCACCGACCCCGAACAGCTCGTCCTCCGCGGCGAACGTCCCGGGAACGGGCTCGCCGTCGACGGCGCGGTGGCCCAGGGTGCGCGACGTCGAGAAGCCGAGTGCGCCCGCCCGCAACGCATCGAGGACGATGGCCCGCATCGCTTCGATGTCCTCGGCGCTGGCCGCCTCGTTCTTCGCCCCCCGGTCTCCCATCACGTAGGCGCGCACCGCGCCGTGGGGGATCTGCGTCCCGACATCGACGGTCCAGCGCCGGCGCTCCAACGCGTCGAGGTACTCAGGGAACGTCTCCCACTCCCACTCGATCCCCTCGGCCAACGCCGTGCCGGGGATGTCCTCGACGCCCTCCATGAGCCCGATGAGCCACTCGTGGCGCTCGGGTGCGGCCGGCGCAAAGCCGACGCCGCAGTTGCCCATGACGAGCGTCGTCACGCCGTGCCATGACGACGGCGCGAGCTCGGGGTCCCACGTCGCCTGGCCGTCGTAATGAGTGTGGATGTCGACCCAGCCAGGCGTGACCAGGAGGCCGTCCGCATCGATGACCCGGTGGCCGCCGCCCTGGACCTGCCCCACTTCGGTGATGCGGCCGGAATCGACCCCGACGTCCGCCTCTCGCCTCGGGGCGCCCGTTCCGTCGACGAGTGTCCCGCCCCTGATGATCAGATCGTGCATGCCCCGTATCGTCTCACGCAGGGTGATGCCACGCCCGCCGCGAGACGGGTTTCCTGCGGGACGCTCGGGTCAGACCTTGGCTTTGCCCAGGATCCGGTTCATCTTGGTGCCGCACACCGGGCAGGTTCCCTGGGCGGCACGGCGGCCGTTCGCCAGCTCGACTTCGTGTCCGTCGAACTCACGCTTCTCACGGCACTTCACGCAGTACCCCTCGTAACTCGCCATGGCTTCTCCTTTGGGTCGGTTATGGCCCTGGACCGCAGTCGAACGTAGCGGGAGGGTTACAAAAAAGGTGGGATGGTCACATTGGGCGCGGCCGACGCACGGCCGTTCCGCCCGGTAGGGTCGGCCGAATGACGGACAACGGTGCAGGTCAGGACGGTGGTTTTCGGCAACAGGGGATGAAGGCCACGGAGGCTCTCCGCCAGACCTGGGGGGGCCTGGCGGAAGCCTGTTTCGAGCTTTCGCCCAACGAGTGGGGCCAGCCGACCGAGTGCCCGGGGTGGGACGTCAAGGACCAACTTTCCCATCTGATCGGGATCGAGCGCACGATCATGGGCGAGGCCGCACCCGAATGGGACGGGCCCCTCGGCGACCATGTGAAGAACGACTTCGCGGCGGTGAACGAGACCTGGGTCGCCGTCCGCCGCCCTCTCGACGGGGCCGCCGTGCGGGCCGAGTTCGTCGAGGTCACCGAGACGCGGCTCGGCCAGCTGGGCCAACGGACGGAGGACGAATGGGCCGTCGTCGGTTGGAGCCCCGTCGGCCAGGTGCCCTACGCCGAGTTCATGGAGGTGCGCGCGTTCGACAGTTGGGTCCACGAGCAGGACGCGCGCCGCGCCCTCGACCGCCCCGGCGGTAGCGGAAATACGGCCTCGGCCCTTTCGCTCGGGCGCGTGGAGAGCGCCATGCCGTTCGTCGTGGGGAAGAAGGCGGCATGCCCGGACGGCACCGCCGTGCGCTTCGAGATCGCAGGCCCCGGTGACGACGCCCGCGCCTTCACGGTCGCCGTGGAGGGCTCACGTGCCCGGATCGTGGATGACGACGTCGCGTCCACCGCCACCTTGTCGCTCTCGAGCCTCGACTTCCTCCGCCTCGGCTGTGGACGCGCCACGGCGGTACAAGTGGAAGCTGCCGGTGGCATCGCCATGGAAGGCGACGCAGCCGTCGGCCGGCAGGTGCTTGCCGCCATGAACTTCATGTTCTAGGGCCAGGCGTGGGAGCCCGACTCGGGTCGATTGCGGTCGATCCGCGGCCTGCCCTCGCAGCGCACCGGTAGAGTTGTCGACTCGTATGCGTGCGACCACTGAGCCACTCGAGGGAAACCTGATCCGCCTGAGCGTGGAGATCGACGAGCCCGAGTTCGACCAGGCGATGGGAGACGTCGTACGGACCCTGGCGAAGCAGGTGCGCGTGCCGGGCTTTCGGCCCGGCAAAGTGCCGCGTCGGGTGCTCGAGGCGCGCATGGGTGGCGCCGGAGCATTGCGGGCCGAAGCGTTGCGAGAGGCGCTGCCCGACTTCTACGCGCAGGCCGTGGTCGATACCGAACTCGACCCGATCGCACAGCCCGACATCGACATCAC
>DATHPK010000098.1:0-13270 GCA_035483935.1 Acidimicrobiales bacterium | reverse complement strand
GCGGGAGCGGGCGAGCAGTCTGGTTGCAGGCAGGCCTCCGAAACCGCCCCCCACCACGACGACACGATGCGCCGGAGGAGTAGTCGTGCTCACGGGTGCCCTCCTTGTTCTGCTTCCTTCACCGCGCCTACTGCCCGCCGGTCCGATCGGCGGGGTCCTCCACCGTCGTTCTCGGAGTTACCTGGCGCCGGCCTCCGCTTCCTCCTCCGCCTCGATCAGGCGTCCGACGGCGTCGATCAAGGCGAGATGGGTGAACGCCTGGGGGAAGTTGCCGAGATGCTCCCCGGTCGTGGCGTCGATCTCCTCTGCGTAAAGCTGGAGCGGCCCCGCGAAGTTCAACAGCTTCTGGCACAGGGCCCGTGCTCGGTCCTGCTCGCCGATCATGGCCAGCGCGGTGACGAGCCAGAAGGAGCAAATGGTGAACGTCCCCTCCTTACCGGCAAAGCCGGTGTCGGTGGTGTCGACCTTGTACCGGAGGACCAGGCCGTCCTCGGTGAGGTCGTCCGCGATGGCGAGGACGGTCGTCCGGACGCGATCGTCGTCGGGGGGTAGGAAGCCGAGGATCGGGATCAGGAGAAGCGACGCGTCGAGCTCGTCGTTCGCGTAGTGCTGGCGGAAGCGCCCTTGGCCGTCGACTCCCTTGTCGAGGATCTCGGACTGGAGCTCATCCGCCGCCTTGCGCCACTGCTCCGCGCGGTCGGTGTCCTGGCGGAACTGCGCCAATTCAGCCCCCCGGTCCATGGCGACCCAGCACAGCACCTTGGACGCGGTGAAGTGCTGGGGGTCACCCCGGATCTCCCAGATCCCCTGGTCGGGATCGCCGGAGTGTGCGATCGCGGTGTCCACGAGATGGGCCACTCCTTCCCAGACCGGGTGCACGATCTGGGAAGCCCCCTGGCGCAGGTGGATGTCCACCGCGTCGAGCAGCATGCCCCACACATCGTTCTGTTGCTGGTTCCACGCGCCGTTGCCGACGCGGACCGGCCGCGAATTCCGCCAACCCGACAGGTAGTCGAGGGTCACCTCGGTGAGATCCTTGCGGCCGTCGATGCCGTACATGATCTGGAGATCCCAGTTCGAGCCCGCATCAGACGCGACTGCCTCCATGACGAAGGCGAAGTACTCCATCGCCTCCCACTCGAACCCGAGGCGGTAGAGCGAGCGCAACATGAAGGAGGAGTCGCGGATCCACGTGTAGCGGTAGTCCCAGTTGCGCGCGCCACCAGGGGTCTCAGGCAGCGAGGTCGTGGCGGCCGCCATGATGGCCCCGGTCGGCGCGTAACTGAGTCCCTTGAGCGTGAGGGCGCTGCGCTCAAGGAAGATGCGCCACGGGTGATCGGGGAAGGTGCCGTTGGAGAGCCAGTCTCTCCAGTAGGTCACCGTGGCATCGAGTTGCGCCTCCGCCGCTGCGAGATCGTCCGGGTGGCGGCCCGACCACGAGAGCGCGACGAACGCGCTCTCACCCTTGGCGAGGGTGGAGCGCCCGTAGCAGCGGGCGCCGGCCGCCCCGAGACCGAAGGACGAGCGAAGGGTCAGCGACGGGTCGCCCGCCGGCGGGCACACGGACATCGTCTCGTAGCCCTCCCCCTCGTACGACCACATGCCAGTCTGCTTGCCGTACTCGAACACGGGTACGAGGTTCGCGATGACCTCGACATGGCCCTCGATGCACGTTGCGATGCGCAAGAGGACGCCACTCGGCGCGTTGTCGCCCGGAGCCCGGCGGTAGTCGGTGCGGCGTTGGCCGTCCTCCATCGGCTGGACGACGAGGAGGTCCTGGACGACCAGCCACCCCGAGGGTGTGTGCCAGGTGGTCTCGAGGACCATGGTCCCGGGGATGTAGCGCCGGTGGTGCGGGACCTGTGTGCCGGTCGGTCCGAAGCGGAAGTTGCCGGCCGCTCGGTCCAACAGCGCGCCGAAGATGCTCGGCGAATCAGGGCGAGGGAGGCAGAACCACTCGACGGAGCCGTTGGGCGCCACGAGGCAACTGCTCTCACAGTCGGAGAGGAACGCATAGTCGGCGATCGGGGGGAAGCTGTCCCCCCGCCTCGTGGCCTCACCCGCGTCGGTCACAGCACCAGTGGACGGTGTGTCTGTCACCTTGGTGGATGCTAAGCACCTCCGGCCGTTGCGGCAAACGCCGTCGGCCGCGGGGCGCCGCTCGGTGACGGAATCGTGACGGGTCGACCGGCCTTTGGGCCATGTTGCGTTCGCCCGACGGGTGGCTAGCGTGAGCGAGGCGGTATGCCGCGGTCGTCAGGCCGCGGGAGGAGGTCCAAATGGCAGAGGAACTTGCAGGCAAGGTCGCCATCGTGACCGGGGGGAACACCGGCATCGGCAGCGCCGTGGTTCTCGCCCTGGCCGAGCGGGGCGCGAGCGTCGTGATCGACTACGTGGCGAACGAGCAGGCGACCGAAGACCTCGAGCGCAAGATCGCAGGCCTCGGAGAGAAGTCGGTCGGCGTAGAAGCGGATGTCTCCAAGGTCGATGACCTCCAGCGGATGATCGACACCGCGGTGTCCTCGTTCGGACGTTTGGACGTGATGGTGAACAACGCCGGCATCGAGACACGCTCGAACATCCTCGAGACGACCGAGGCGCAGTACGAAAAGGTTCTCGAGATCAACCTGAAGAGCGCATTCTTCGGGACGCAGCTGGCCGCCAAACAGATGATCGCCCAGGGTGGTGGCGGGCGCATCATCAACATGACGTCGGTCCACGAGGATTGGCCGATGCCGGGCAACACGCCCTACTGCCTGTCCAAGGGCGGCATGCGCATGCTGACGAGGACGGCCGGCGTCGAGCTCGCGCCCCACGGCATCACCGTGGTCGGCGTGGGTCCCGGTGCTGTGGACACTCCGATCAACACCCAGACCAAGAACGACCCTGCGGCCCTGGCCAGGCTGGATGCAGCCATACCCCTGGGCCGCATGGCAAAGCCCGAGGAGATCGCGTCGGTCGTCGCCTTCTTGGCCTCGGACGGCGCGAGCTACGTCACCGCCACGACGATCTTCGCCGATGGCGGCATCATGCAGAGCAGCCCCGGCCTCTGATCACCCGGGCGTCCCCGGTCAGGCGGTCCTGGGAGGCGAACCCGGCGACGCACCCCCACTGCCGGCGACGGCTACGCCAGCGGCGCTTTCATCTTCACCTCCGACCTTGGGGGCCTCCAGGCGTGCCCGGAACACGTGGTACGCCCACGCCTGATACACGACGACAACCGGCACCAAGACGACCGCGACGACCGTCATCACTTTGAGGGTGTAGGGCGGGCTGGCCGTGTTCTGCACGGTCAGGTTGTACGCGGTATTGGTTGTCGAGATCATCACCCGCGGAAACAGCTCGGTGAAGATCGACCCCACGGTGCCGGCGATGCCCACCGCCGAGGCCGCAAAGGCCCAGCCGTCAGCCCTCGCCGATGTCAGCCAGGCGGCGGCGATGACGGCCATCAGCGCCAACGCCTCGAGCGGTTCAGGGATGAAGCCCGTGCTCAGTCCGACGTGGACCCACGTGAAGAATCCGAAGGAAACGACCACCGCCACCACCGCGATCCCCGTCGCCGCACGTTGCGCCCGGGCATGGATCTCCCCGGTGGTCTTCAGTGTGAGGTACGTGGCCCCCATGAGTAGTGACAGCGCGACCATGGTCAGACCCATCCACAGCCCGAAGGGCGTGAGAAGTTGCCAGAAGCCGCCGGTGTACTCGTGCTGCGAATTGATGGGAAGCCCGTGCAGCAGGTCACCCAGCGCCACCCCGATCAGGAACGGGATGAGCGCGCTACCCACGGTCATGCCCCAGCGCCAGAACGTCCTCCAGCGGGGGTCGTCGAACTTGCGCTGGTATTCGAAGGTCAGGCCGCGGACCATGAGCGCCAGCAGCAGCAGCACGACGGCGAGGTACAAGGCCGAGAACATGGTGGCGTACCAACCCGGGAAGGCGGCGAAGATCGCAGCCCCCGCCACGATGAGCCACACCTCATTGCCGTCCCAGACCGGGCCGATCGTGTTGATGAGCACCCGCCGCTCGATGTCCGTGCGACCCAGGAACGAATGCAACATGCCGACGCCGAAGTCGAACCCCTCCAAGATGAAGAAGCCGACCCACAACACGGCGACGACGATGAACCAGAATTCTCCGAGTGTCATGGTCTCTCCTAGTAGACGAGTACCGACTCGTCCTCGTCGGCCGACTCGGTGCCGGGCGTCGGTGCGCCGGCACCCTCGGGTGAGGTGATCTTGGCCAAGGGGTCCTGCCCCAGAGGACGGCGGCCATAGCGAAGCATCAGCCACGTGTCGGCGACGCCCAGCGCGACGAACACGGCGAGGAAGACGAGGATCGAAATCCAGATGTCAGTCGCGCTCACCGAGGGCGACACGCCGTTGGCCGTCTTCATCAACCCCTGGACGATCCAAGGTTGGCGGCCGTTTTCGGTGAGCAGCCAGCCGGCGGTGTTCATGAGGAAGGGCAGGATCACCACCCAGGGGGCTATTCGGAGGAACCACTTGGCGTGCCCGAGTTTCCTGCGGTACAGGAGCCAGCCGCCCCAGAGCGCAAACAGCAAGATCAGGGTGGCCAGGTAGGCCATGACGCGCATCGACCAGTACTGGATGAAGACGTTCGGGACGTAGTCCCCGGGCCCGTATTCCTTCTGGTACTGCGCGTTGATCTGGTTGAGTCCTTCTACCGGTCCGTTTGGCGAGTTGGTGGCCAGAATCGAGAGCAGCCAGGGGATGTTGATGATCTGCGTCGGGGTCTCGTCGTTGTTCCCCCCGCCGATCTGGATCGCGGAGAACGGACAGTGGGACGGGCAGCTGTTCCAGAGCGCCTCCGCCGCGGCGATCTTCATGGGCTGGTACTTCTCCTCCACCACGCCGAGCTCGCTGCCCACGAACATGGCCAGGACGATGGACGGCAAGAGCACGGCCAGAGAGATCACGGCGGCACGGCGGAACGTCTCGAGTGCCTGCCGCCGGCGCATCTGCCACGCCGAGACGCCGAGCATGATGATGCTCCCCGTCACCGTTGCCGCGAGCAGGACGTGGGGATAGGCCCAGACGAAGGTCGGATTGGTGAACAGCGCCCAGATGTTGTTGAGTTGCGGCTCTCCGTTGACCGTCTTGTAACCGACGGGATGCTGCATCCACGAGTTGGCCGCCATGATGAACGCCGCCGACAACATGGTCCCCGCGGCGACGAGCCAGATCGTTACAAGATGGGCCTTCTTGGAAAGGCGGTTCCAGCCGAAGATCCAGATGCCGAGGAACGTGGACTCCAAGAAGAACGCAGCCAGGCCCTCCATGGCCAGGGGGCCACCGAATACGTTGCCCACCAGGCGCGAGTAGGCCGACCAGTTCATGCCGAACTCGAACTCTTGGATCAGTCCCGTGACGACGCCGATGGCGACATTGATCAAGAGCAAGGCGCCGAAGAAGCGGGCCAGTCGGCGGTACGTCTCGTCACCGTTGCGATACCAGGCCGTCTCGAGCAGAGCGACGAGGAACGCGAGCCCGATGGTCACGGGGACGAAGAGGAAGTGGTAGATGCTCGTCATCGCGAACTGCCACCGGGCGAGGTCGAGGTTCACGGTTGTTCTCTCCCTTTGGAGACGACGTCGGGGGTGTCACTGACGTCGGTGACGGGCTGCTCCCTCGGGACGGCCTGGTCGCCCATCCGCTCCTCCCACCAGAGTGCGGCGTAGTGGCCTCCTGTCGCCAAGAGTTCGCCGTGCGCGCCGCGCTCGACGATCCTGCCTGCATCGAGGACGACGATCTCGTCCACGCGTTCGAGGCCCGAGAGCCGATGGGTGATCAGCAGGACCGACCGACCCTTGGTCACCGCAAGCAGGTCGGACGTGAGCGCATCCGCCGCCGGGGGCTCGAGATGCTCCGCCGGCTCGTCGAGCACGAGGATCGGGAAGTCGGCCAGAAGCGCGCGGGCGACCGCGACGCGCTGGCGTTGACCGCCGGAGAGGCGCGCCCCCATCGAACCCACGTCCGTCGACAGCCCACCGGGCAGACTTTCCAGCCACGGCCCCAGCCCGACCCGCCCGAGGACCCCAGCGAGCTCGCCGTCGTCGGCGGAGCGGCGCCCGATCCGGAGGTTCTCGCCGAGCGTCGTGTCGAAGAGATGGGGTCTCTGTTCGACGAGCCCGATGATCCGCCGGACGTCGTCGGCCGCGTACCGTTCGAGCGGTATGCCGTCGAGCGTGGCTTCGCCGGCGTCGGCCGGGAGGAAGCGGACGAGCACGTCGGCGAGCGTCGATTTGCCTGCACCGCTGGGCCCGACCAGGGCGACGCGGCGTCCGGGGCGCAGCGTCAGGTCGACGCCGCGCAACGCGGTTCGCCCGGCGCCCGGGTACGAGGCCCACACCGAGCGCAGCTCGACCGTGTGCGGGCCCGTGCCCAGCGGCGCGGGAGGGAGCGGGTCCGTGACGACGGGCGGGGCGTCGATGGCGGCGAACACCCGTCCCGCCGCCACGCGGGAGCGCTGCAGCGCTTGCGTCGCAGCCGGCAGGGGAGTGACGAGCTCGACCGCGGCGAGGGGGACCAGGGCCAGAACCGCCAGGAAGGCACCGTTGAGAGATCCACCGTGCGTGGCCCGTACGCCCACCGTGAGCGCGCCCCAGCTGGCCAAGCCCGCCAGCGCCGTCGTCAGGGCGAGCCCGACCCCTGCCGTCCCCGCCCCCCGCCGCGATATCGAGCGCAGGCGCCCGTCCGCCCGCTCGATGCGGCCGAGCTGCGCGTCGGTCCCCCCCAGCACCACCAGTTCCGGTGCGCCCGCCACGAGGTCGACGACCTCGGAGGCGAGCTCGCCGCGCACCGTCGACTGCTGGGCCTCCTCGCGCTTCGTCAGGCGGCCGGTGATCCAGGGCACGACGGTGGCCGAGAGCGCGAGCGCGACGAGCAACACGAGACCGGCCGAGGGGAGGACCCACCACATCGCAGCGACCGTGGCGATACCCACGAGCGCGGCGACGGCGAAGGGTTCGATCACCCGGAGTACGACGTCTTGCAGCGAGTCCACATCGTTGACCGCGCGCGCCACGAGGTCGCCGCGCCGAAAGAGCGGAAGTCCCGCGGGTGCAACCTCTTCGAGGCTCTCGTAGAACCGGACCCGCAGGGCACCGAGCACCCGGAGTGCGGCGTCGTGGCCGACCAGCCTCTCGGCGTAGCGCAGGAAGCCGCGGGAGAGCCCGAAGAACTGGACCCCGACGATGGCGAGGGTCAAGGAGGCCTCGGCCGGGTGCTCGGCGGCTCGCGAGATCAGCCAGGCGGACGTGCCCATGAGCGCGATGGAGGCGCCGATGGCGCCGGCGCCCAAGAGCGAGGCATGAGCGAGACGGCGCCGCGCCGGTCGGGCGATCGCAAGGGTGCGCAGCGTCCCAGCGGGCCGATCACTCACTGGCCGAGGACCCCCTCGGCCGCAGCGGCGACGGCGGCTACGGGCGGCGCGGGGAGCACCACCACCCGGTCCGCCAGCGCGGCCAGGGCCGGCCGGTGGGCGACGATCAGGGCCGTGCGCCCGTAGGCCAACTCGCGGACGGCGCCGAGAACATCCGCCTCGGTCTCGTTGTCCAGGCCCGCCGTCGGTTCATCGAGCACCAGGAGCGGTGCGTTCCTCACGAACGCTCGGGCCAGGGCGAGGCGTTGCCGTTCGCCGGTCGACAGTCCCGCGCCGCCCTCGCCGAGACGAGTGTGCATGCCGTCCGCCAGGCGGCGCACGACCTCGCTCAGCCCGGCCGCGTCGAGCGCAGCCATCACGTGCGCGTCGCTCGCGTCCGGCTGTCCCAAGCGGACGTTCTCTGCCACGGTGCGGGCGAAGAGGTGCGGCCGCTGTGGCACCCACGCCACGTGGCGTCGCCAATCGTCCAGGTCGACTTCGGAAAGGTCGATCCCGCCCAGGAGCACCGTGCCCGCATCGGGGCGGCGCAGGCCGAGCACGACGGAGAGCACGGTGGTCTTGCCACAGCCGCTCGGACCGGCCAGCGCGACCGTCTCCCCGGGCTCGACGACGAGGTCGAAGTCGTGGATCGCCGGCAGCCGCCGCCCGGGATAGGTGATGTCCAGTCCTCGCATCACGATGCCGGTCCCGTCTGCTCGCCTGCTGCCGCCAGACGTGGTGTCCCTTTTCTCCGTCTCGATCAGCTCGAAGACTTCCCCCGCCGCCTTGATGCCGTCGGCGCTGGCGTGGAAGTGGGTGCCGAGGGCCCGCAGCGGCAGGTAGGCCTCGGGCGCGAGCACGAGCACGAACAGCGCGTCGCGAAACCCCATGGTGCCGCCGAGCAGGCGCAGCCCGACCGCGACCGCAACGAGGGCGACCGACACCGTGGCGAGCAACTCGAGCACGAGCGAGGACAGGAAGGTGAGCCGGAGGGTCGCCATGGTGGCCGAGCGGTACCGCTCCGTCACCTCGGCGATGGAGCGGGCCTGCGCCTTGGCTCGGCCGAACACCTTCAGGGTCGGGAGCCCGGCCACGATGTCGAGGAAGTGCCCCGCCAGTTTGTGCAGAGCACGCATCCGCTTCGCCGTGCGGTCCCGCGTTGTCGCGCCGACGAGCGCCATGAAGATCGGGATCAGCGGCACGCTCACGGCGATCAGCAGAGCGCTGACCCAGTCGGCGCCCGCCACGACCCCGATGATCGCCACCGGGACGATGACCGCAAGGAACACCTGGGGCAGATAGCGGGAGAAGTAGCCGTCGAGGGCGTCGATGCCCGTCGTCAGCAGGACGGTGATCTGACCCGCGTCGCGCTCGTCGAGGCCTGCCGGCCCGAGCGCACCGATCCGGGCCGCGGCGGCCCGGCGCAGGTCCGACTTGGCCGACGCCGATGTCCGGAAGGCGGTGCGTTCGCCGGCCCAGGCGAGCACAGCGCGCGCAGCTACGACGCCGAGCAGTGCAAGCAGCGGAGCGCGCAACGAGGCGGCGCTGCGATGGTCGAGAAATCCGTCGGCCACCACCGACGCGATCAGCCACGCCTGCGCGATGACCAGGAGGGCCGACACCCCGCCGGCCGCGACCGAGAGGATCAGGAAGGTACGGGTCGCCCGGGCGTAGTGCACGAGCCGAGGGTCGAACGGACCACCCACGCGCGCAGCCGAGGCAGGTCGTATGGAAGAAGGAGACCGCCCCGGCACCTCCCGATCGTCCTCCAATCGCGCGCGTCCCCTCTTCCCCGAGGTTAGGCCCGTCCCGGCGGCTGATGTGGAGCTGATCGGACCTAAGCTCCGCGGGGCATGTCGACGACCACTGCTCGTACGTACACGACCACGGTCGGGAGCCAGACCGTGGAGCTGCCGCTCGTCGCCCTGTCCGACGAGCTCACCATCGCGCTGCTCATCTGCGTGGACCTCGGGGTCGCCTTCTCGGAGACGGCGGGCGGGGAGCTGGCCGAGATGATGCGGCCGGCCAATCCGGAGATCGTCGTCTCCGTCGCGACGATGGGGATCCCGATCGCGATCGAGGCCAGCCGAGCGCTCGGCCTGGACGACTACGTGATCCTGCACAAGACGCCGAAGATCCACCTGGGTGAAACCTGGGCCGAGCCCGTCTACTCCATCACGACCGACAAAGCGCAGCGCCTGCGGATGGACCCCGCCCGGGTCGAAGCCGTGCGCGGCCGCCGAGTTGCCATCGTCGACGACGTCATCTCCACCGGCGCGTCGTTGTCCTCGGCGCTGCGGCTGGTCCGGCGCATGGACGCCGAACCCGTGGTGATCGGTTGTCTGATGACCGAGGGCGGACAATGGAAAGGCGCGCTCGGCGAGGACGCTGCGCTGGTGCGCACCCTCGGCACCATGCCGCTCTTCCACCCCGACGGCCACGGCGGCCTGGTCGAGGACTGGGACTAGAGCCCTCGGCTCAGGCGGTCAACAACCCTTCGGCCTGCAAGAGCTGGTCCTGGGCGTCCACCTCACGTCCTCGCACCCCGCGCCACGCCAGGATCGCGTAGACGAGCCCTCCGACTCCCATGCCGAGGAAGATGCTGAAGTCGCCGCCGAAGCCGAACGCGTCGCGCGTGTGGTACGTCAAGAGGTTCAGGCCGACGGGCAAGTGGAAGGTTGCGGAGAGGCCGGAGATGGCCGCGAACATCCCGACCAGCTGGGCGACCCAGGCGGGCCAGTGGACGCCACCTTTCCGCCAGTACAACGAGTCGCGGCCCGTCTTCTGCAATTCGCTGGGCACGTAGCGGTAGCGGCGCAGCATCCAGTCCACGAGGAAGATCGCGCTCCACGGCGCGATCCAGATGATCACGATGTCCACGAAGTCCGACAGGTATTGCGTGAAGCTGGCGCTGAAGATTGCGTACATCGTCACCCCGAGGGCGATGACGCAGTCGATCAGCACGGCCTGATAGCGCTTCACGGGCGCGCCGATGGCCTGCAAGGTGACGCCCGAGGAGTACATGTCGAGGCTGTTGATCCCGAAGATCTGCACGATGGCGAACAACAGGAAGACCACGACGAACCAAGGGGGGATCGCGCTCGTGTGCGCGAACGGCAGAAGCCCACCTGACCCGGTCCCGATCTTCAAGACGAATGTGCCGACCACGGCCCCCAACGTCATGATGAGGATCTCCGGTACCGCGGTCCCGAGGAAGACCCAACCGACGATGGCCTTCTTCGAGGTGTTGGTCGGGCAGTAGCGCGTGTAGTCGTTGCCGTTCTCGGTCCAACCGAGCCCCGACAAGGCGATCGTGAACGCGAGCGCCTCCATGAAGGACTGCCAGTCGCCGCTCGTCTTGACGACGTGCAGGTTGGCATGGGAAACGGAGAAGGCGAGGAGAACCGCGAACAACACCACGAACGGCAGCACGAGCAGTCGGAGTGTCTTGACGATGGCCGCATGCCCGAAGAAGGGGAGGATTCCCTGGATCAGCACGGCCACGATGACGAGGACCACCTTCGCGGGGTCACCCGGCAGGAACCCGGCCTTGATCATGAGGACCAGGCCCGAGCCGACGATCAGGATCAGACCCTCGACCTCGAATCCGATCTGGGTGATCCAGTTGAAGAACGAGATCGGACGCCCCCCGTTGGGACCGAAGGGAGCCCGGTTGATGGCGAAGACGGTCGTACCGGCGTTGGGCCCCTGCAACGAGCACAGCCCGAGGAGGAAGTAGGACAGGTTGCCCAGCACGATGACGATGACAACCTGAGCGAACGTGAGCCCGAACGTCATGAGGATCGCGCCGTAGATGAAGTACTCGATCTGGACGCTGGCGCCGGCCCACATGCCACCGACGTCCCTCGCCTTGGCCCACCGCTCGCTCTCCGGGATGAAGTCGATCCCGTGCTGCTCGACGTGGAACGCTTCCTTGGACTCGGGGTCGTGGATGACCGCCAGGTCTTCCGCGAAGTCCTCGGTGACCGTCACCGTTCGCTACCTCCCTTGTGTTCGCCGCGAGGGAGCATCACTGGCCGCCGACTGGCCGTTCGAGAATCGAAACTGCCCCCCGGCAGAATCCAAGGTCTCGCGTGCACTCGCTCATCCGTGACATCACGCCAGGTCCCGGTCGGCGTCCCTGAGCGAGCGACCGAAGGTTGACTGGCCATACCTTTGGCGCTGGCCGAGGCCACGTCAAGCAGTTTCGGTGGGGCGGTGGCGACTCGACCGCTCCTGGCTTGCTCAGCCCTCGAGCCGGGCTCGCATGAACTCCACGGCCTTGCCCTGCATCTCGCGGGCCTGATGCTCGATGAAGCGTTCCACGATGGGGCCGGCGCCGAAGATCTTCACGCGGGCATCGAGGGAGAACGTCTCCACGGTCGCACCGTCGTCGGTCGCGAGCGCGATCGCGCCGTCGATCTGCGTCTTGTCGGCCATGGTCCCCGGCGTCATGGTGAACGTCGAGGCCGATGCGGCGGGATCGAACGTGCTGACCTCGGTGGTGACGACCTCCTCGCCGAAGATCTTGCGCACCGGGCCGGGCATGTTCGGTTTCTGCCCGTAACGGAGGGTGCGCACCAGACCGGTCGACAGGTCCCCTTCCATCGAGACGACCTCGGCCGACGTCGAGCCGAGCGCCTCGAGATGCATGCGCACCGTAAAGTCGGTGTCGAAGTAGAGCGCCCAGAACTGCTCGGGGGTGCAGTCCCAGCCGTAGGTGAGCGAGAGCCTCATGGCTGCAGCTCGATCAGCATGTGGTGGCCCAGGTCCCCCGTGAGGTCGATGATGATGTGCATGGAGGCCACGCGCCAGCGCCCGTCCACCCTTTCATAGGTGTGGCGGTAGCGCCCGGCGATCACAGGCTGGAGTGCGAACGCGCCGGGCACCGCCTGCAGCACGGTGAAGTACGAGCGGCTCGAGGCATGGACCGCGTCGTGGGCGATGTCGACGATGACGTTGGTCATGACGTGCTTCGTGCGGGGCGTTCCGTCGTCGTAGCGCCGGGTCGTGTTCGTGTAGAGCTTCTCGATGGCGTCTCGGCCTGAGATGCCATCACCGAACCCCTCGAAGGTCAGCGTCGCGTGTTCGAACACCTCGGCCACGCCGGCGAAGTCGCCCTCATCGATTCGCTCGGCGTAGGAGTAGATGAGGTTGGTGATGGCATGGGCGGCCATCGCCTCCTCGGCAGCAGCGGTCGCTCGAGCTTCGGGCACGGCCGAGATTGTGGCACCGATCACTGGCCCAGGAGCCGCCCGAGTGCACCTGCGGTCCGGCTCGGTCGGCCGTTGCGGGCTTCACTGCGATCGGCCAGCTTCATCGTCCACAGTCCGGCGTTCACCCCCAACCAGCGCAGCGGCTCGGGCTCCCAGCGGGGCGAGCGATGGTTCACCCACGGCAGCCCGGTCAGATCGGAGTCCCTCCCGGTGATCAGGTCGGCCAGCGTGCGCCCCGCCAGATTGGACGTCGCCACGCCGTCGCCGACGTAGCCGCCCGCCCAGGCCAGGCCGCTGGTGCGGTCGTACCCGACGGAAGAGTGCCAGTCCCGGGGGATGCCGAGCGGTCCGCCCCACGCGTGGGAGAACCGGACGCCGGCGAGGTCCGGGAACAGCTCGACGAGGGTCTCGCGCAACAGTGCGTGTACGGCAGGATCCGAGTCGAAGCCGGGACGGACGGAGGAACCGTAGTGATACGGGGCCCCGCGTCCGCCGAACGCGATCCGGTCGTCCGCGGTCCGCTGCCCGTAGATGATCATGTGCCGGTGGTCGGCGAAGGTCGGGCGGCCGCCGAGCCCCGCCGCCGCCCAGAAGTCCCGGCCGAGGGGCTCGGTCGCCACCATGAGCGAGTACACGGGCACGATGGCGCGCTCGCTTCCGGGCAGGGTCGGCGT
>DATHPK010000097.1:0-8201 GCA_035483935.1 Acidimicrobiales bacterium | reverse complement strand
CAGCGTCTTGCGCAGGTCGATGAGATAGATCCCGTTGCGCTCACCCAGGATGTAGCGCTTCATCTTCGGGTTCCATCGCCGCGTCTGGTGGCCGAAGTGGACTCCGGCCTCCAGAAGCTGTCGCATGGAAACGACGGCCATAGAGAGATGCCTCCAGTCGGTTGCTCCCCTGGCGCAGCGCCGCCCTCGGGGCGGCGACCGTGGAAAGCGCCAGGTGATGATGGTCGGTGCTGCAGCCCACCTCCGTGGCAGGCCTGAACACACTAGCCGCTCGGGCGCACAGCCGGCCCTCAGGCCCTCGGGTGCGTCCCCTCGTAGACCGAGCGCAACCGCTCCTTGCTCACGTGCGTGTACACCTGAGTGGTCGCCAGGCTGGAGTGGCCGAGCAACTCCTGGACGACGCGCAGGTCGGCGCCTCCGTCGAGGAGGTGCGTGGCGTAGGTGTGGCGGAGGGCATGCGGATGGGTCGGCGAGCTGGCGCGGCGGTCGAGGATCCGGCGGACGTCGCGGGGCCCGAGGCGGGCGCCCCGCTGGTTGACGAACACGGCCTCGGGCGGGCCCTCCACCCCGGCGCGCCCGTGCTCGAGCCAGTCGCGCAGCGCCGCCACCGCCGACTCGTGGATCGGCAGGCGCCGCTGCTTCGAGCCCTTGCCGAGCACGGTCACCGTCCGGCCGCGCAGGTCGACGTCGCCACGATCGAGCCCGCAGAGCTCCGAGACGCGCAACCCCGCGGCGTAGAGCAGTTCGAGCACGGCGTGGTCACGCCGGTCCAGGGGCGTGGTGGCCGGCTCGTCGAGCAGGGCCGAGAGCTCGCGCTGGGACAACACCCGGGGCAGCCGCCCGCCGCCGGCCGGTGCCCGCAGGGACCGGGCCGGGTCGGAGCCGATGCGACCCTGCCGGAGTTGCCAGGAGAAGTAGCAGCGCAGCGCGGCCGCCTTGCGGGCCACGGTCGCACGGGCCAGCTTCCTCGTGCCCAGCGAGGCGAGGTAGCGGCGCAGGTGCAGGCGATCGACGCCACCCGGGCCGCCGACGTCGCCGCGGCCCATCCACTCGGCGAACGCCCCGACGTCGCTCAGGTACGCCTTGCGCGTGGCGGGGGCGCGGCCGCTCAGCCAGGCAGAGAACCCCGGGAGGTCCCAGTCGTCCGACACCGGCTCCACGGTACTGCCCACCTCGATGCAGGCCGGGGCACTAACGTCACGACGAACCTTCCGGGGGGTCCGTTTGGTTCGTGGAAACGGAGGGACGATGGCTTCGAAATTCGATCGCCGCACACTGCTTGCCGGCGGCGCGGCCGCCGCAGCGGGGTTCGCCGGGGCGTCCGCAATCGGATGGGACGACATCGCTGGAGCCACCACCAACGGCCCGGGCCGAAACGGCGTCACCAAGGCGACGCCGAAGAAGGGCGGATCGCTCGTCTTCGGCGTCGATGCCGAGGAGCAGGGGTTCGACCCGACGCAGGGACGCTTCGACGAGGTCGGCGTCATGTACGCCCGCACCGTGTTCGACCCGCTGACGATCGTGCTCACCAACGGGGATTGGGCGCCGTACCTGGCCCAGTCGGTGGTGCCCAACTCGTCCTATACGGCGTGGACCATCACCCTGCGTCCCAACGTCATGTTCCACGACGGCACCCCCTGTGACGGCGCCGCGCTGGTGACCAACCTCCAGGCGCAGTCCAAGTCGCTCTTGACCGGCATCGTGATCAACCCCACGTTGGTGTCGATCACCCAGTCGGGGCCGTTGGCAGCGACCATCACGTTCAAGTCGCCTTGGGTTCCCTTCCCCTACTACCTGGCCGGCGGCATCGGTGGGCAGATCGCGTATGTCGTCGCGCCCTCGATGCTGTCCAACCCGAACGGCACCTCCCACCCCGTCGGCACTGGGCCCTTCGTGTTCAAGGAGTGGATCCCCAACGACCATTTCACCGCGACGGCCAACCCGAACTACTGGCGCAAGGGCTACCCGTACCTGTCGCAGATCACGTACAAGCCGATCCCCGACGAAGAGGCGCGGGCCGAGGCACTCAAGACCGGCACCATCGACCTCATGATCACCGACACGCCGCAGATCATCACGCAGTTCCGCGGCAACCGCAGCTACTCCTACATCGACGACTCGACCAACGTCGCCGGCGAGCCGGACATGAACTGCGTCCAGCTCAACTGCCTGGCCAAGCCCTTCAACGACCCCAGCGTCCGTCTGGCCGCGACCCAGGCCATCAACCGCGCCCAGTACGCACACGTCATCGACGAGGGCGTGCTGCCGGTGAGCAACGGACTGTTCGTGCCCGGCTCCCCGTACTTCTCGGCGACCAACTTCCCGAAGTACAACCCCTCCAACGCGAAGAAGCTGGTGTCGGCCGCCGCCAGGAAGAACGGCGGGCCGATCTCCTTCACCTACGGCTCGACCAACTCGCCGGCGGCGCTCCGGGCGGCCCAGTATCTCGAGCAGGCCTGGAAGGCCGTCGGCTTCCAGGTCAGCACGAACATCGTCGAGCAGAACCAGACGATCAACAACGCCCTCGCCGGCAAGTACCAGGCGCTCGGCTGGCGCCAATTCGGTGCGGTGGACCCCGACCTCAACTACATCTTCTGGAGCACGACGACGGTCAGCTCGGGCGCACTGTCCATCAACATGGCCCGCAACTCGGACCCCGCCGTCGAGGCGGCGCTCCTGGCCGGGCGCCAGGGCACCGAGAAGAGCGTCCGCCAGGCGGCCTACAAGACCGTGAACAAACGCCTCGCCGTCGACCTGCCCTACCTGTGGACGGACCGGGCGATCTGGGCCGTCATCGGCAACCCCAAGGTCCAGAACTTCAACAACCCCACCTCGCCACAGGGCCAGTCCGCCTTTGGCATGATCGGTGGGTCAGTCTGGCCGACCCAGATCTGGATCAGCTGAGTTCCGAGTGGAGGTTGATGAGCGGTCGCATCCTGGTCGTCGAGGACGATGAGCGCATCCGATCGTCTATGCGCCTGGCCCTGGAGGGCGAGGGCTACGAGGTAAGGGACGCCGCCAGTGGCGAGGAGGGCCTCGACCTGTTCGCAGAGGCGCCCACCGACGTTGCGCTGATCGACCTCATGCTGCCCGGCATGGACGGGTTCGAGTGCTGCCGTGCCCTGCGGCGCAGCAGTGCCGTGCCGATCATCATCGTGACGGCGCGCTCGGACACCCACGACGTGGTCGCGGGGCTGGAGGCCGGGGCGGACGACTACGTCACCAAGCCATTCGTGGCCAAGGAGCTGGCCGCGCGCATCAGGGCGCTGCTGCGGCGGGCCCGGCCGGCCGAGGAGGAGCCGGGCGCCCTGACGTTCGGCGACCTCCAGCTGCTGCCCGAGCAGGGCGTGCTGCGCCGGCTCAACGGCGAGGAGGTGCACTGCACGCGCACCGAGTTCCGGCTGCTGTGCGAGCTGGCGGCGTCGCCGAACAAGGTGCTGAGCCGGGAGCAGCTGTTGGACCGGGTCTGGGGCTACGACTACTTCGGCGATGGGCGCCTGGTCGACGTGCATATCCGGCGCCTGCGCACCAAGGTCGAGGCCGACCCTGCGGTGCCTCAGCACATCCTCACCGTCAGAGGCATGGGCTACAAGCTGGTCCCCTGACGTGAAGCTGGGCATCGGCGCCCGCATCACCGCCGTCTTCGGCCTCGGGGCGCTGTTGCTGTCGGTCCTGCTCGGCGGGATCTCGTACTTCACGGTCCGCCACTTCCTGCTCGCCGGACGCGAGTCGGCGGCCCAGCAGCAGGCCTTCTCCAACGCATCCCTCGTGAAAAACTCCCTCGAGTCGGGCGACACGCAGTACGTATCGCTGCTGGCGCAGATCGACGCGGGGACCGGTGCCCATTCCGTGCTGTACCGCCGGTCCAAGGCCTACGTGTCCTCGTTGTCGGTCAACGCTTCCTCGATCCCACCGCAACTGCGTAAGGACGTCCTGGGCGGCGCGCCGGCGACGCAGACCTACCGCAACGCGACCGGGCAGGCGGAGATCGCAGTCGGCCTGCCCGTCCCCGCGGTGCAGGCCGCCTATTTCGAGGTGTTCGACCTGTCCGACCTCGACCACACCATGAGCGTGTTGGGCCTGACCCTCTTCGTCGCCGGCGCGGTCACGACGCTGCTCGGGATCGCGCTGGGCCGGTTCGCGAGCCGGCGGCTGCTGCGGCCGCTCTCCGACGTGACGTCGGCGGCGGGTGCCATCGCCGGCGGCGAGCTCGACACGCGGCTCGACGTCGAGGCGGCGGACCCGGACCTGGTCGGGCTGACCTTGTCCTTCAACGCCATGGTCGACCAGCTCCAGGAGCGGATCGAGCGCGAGGCCCGGTTCAATTCGGACGTCAGCCACGAGCTGCGCTCGCCACTGACCACGCTGTCGGCGGCGGTCGGTGTGCTCGAGACCGACCGCGACCGGCTGCCCGACCGGTCACAGCGGGCACTCCAACTGCTGAGCGACGATTTGCGCCGCTTCCAGCGGATGGTCAGCGACCTGCTCGAGATGTCCCGCGCCGACGCCGGGTCGGTCGACGTCTTCTTGGAGGAGGTCAGCGTCTCGGAGCTGGTGCGGCGGTCGGTCGAGACCGGGATCGGGCACATGGACGCGCGCCGGCACGGAACGCCCGACGTCGTCGTCGACCCCGAGGTCGAGCGCTGGCGGGTGGGCGTGGACAAGCGGCGCTTCGAACGCGTCCTGGTGAACCTGATGGAGAACGCGGACCACTACGGCGGCGGCGTGACCACGATCGCCGTCGGCCCCGGCCCGGCTCCGGAGTCCGGCTCGGAACCCGCCGGCCTGGTGGAGGTGACGGTCGACGACGCGGGGCCGGGCATCGACCCGGCCGAGCGCGCCAAGGTCTTCGAGCGGTTCTACCGCGGCTCGGCCTCGGGGCGGCGGGGCACGGGGACGGGCACCGGCCTCGGGCTCGCACTGGTCGCCGAACACATGCACGTGATGCACGGTGACGTACGCGTCGAGTCGTCGCCCGACGGCGGGGCGCGCTTCGTCCTGTCGCTGCCCGTGCTCTCCAATGCCGACGGTGGCGGTGACGACGACGACGGTGACGGAGACGGTGACGGTGACGACGACGCGACGGACGAGCTCGTCGGAGAGACGGGAGCGGACGCATGAGCACGCGCGGACCGGGCCCGGCGCCGGTGCGGCGACTGGCGGTGCTGTGCCTGCTGCCGTTGGTGGCGTTCGCCGCGGGTTGCGCGCTCCCCACGCAGGGATCGCCCAGCGCCATTCCCGCCTCTCGCGTGCCGTTCCATCTGCTCGACCCGCATCCACCCACGACCACGACGACGCAACCGAAGCCGACCTCCTACGTCAGCGCCAAGGTGTACTTCCTCAACACCAACGCCAACAATGCACTGACGCCGACCGATCGGCTGGTGAGCGCGCCGGCGCAACTGCCCGCGATCATCACGGCGCTCGCGTCCGGACCGAGCAGCGGCGAGTCCGCGTCGGGGCTCACCACGGCAATACCGAGTGACGTCACCGTGCTCTCGGCCCAGGAGACCTCACCGAACGTGGTCACGGTGAACTTCAACACCGCCTTCGGCCAGATCGCCGGCACCGCCACCGAGCAAGCCGTGGCGCAGGTCGTCACCACCGTCGTCAACGAGATCGGCCTCGGGACCGGCGTCGTGTTCGAGATCAACGGCACGCACACCAGCGTCCCGATCGCCAACGGCTCGCTGGTGGCGGGTCCCGTCTACCTCCTCGACGTCACCACCCCTTGAACGCGCCGGTCAGCCGGCATTCTCGACGTCGTGGCGCCACGGGATCCGCGGTGCGCCCGACCACAGGTGCTCGAGGTCGTAGTAGTCCCGCGTCTCCTGCAGGAACACGTGGACGATGAAGTCGCCGTAGTCCATCAGCACCCAGGTCGCGTCCTGCTGCCCCTCGACGCGGACCGGGGCGACACCGTGCGCGTCCTTGACACCCCGCTCGATCTCCTCGACCAGCGTGCGCACATGCCGCGTGTTCTGGGCACTGGTGATGACGAAGGCGTCCACGACGCCGAACAGCTCGCCCATGCCGAGGACGACGGTGTCACGCCCGAGCTTTGCGTCCGCCGATTCCGCGGCGGTCGCCGCAGTGGGGGGCAGCTGGACTCCGACGTCCAACCCTTGCCTCAATGGAGCACGTCCAGGATCCCCACCGTGAGCCCGAAGGCACCCACCAGGATGGAACACGCAGCGACGGTCCAACGCTGCTGCAACCGTCGCGCCTGCTTGAGCTCGGCCCGGCGATCGGCCCGACGCGGGGCACGGAGAGGCGACGCGGGCACGTGGGGACTGTCCGACAACTCCGTCCACCCGGCCGGCATGGCGCTCATCTCCCGACAGCGTACATACCGCGGCGAAAGATGCAACGGATGACCTCAGGGGGGACGAGGTCGTCGACCGGCTTGCCGTCGGCGAGCCGGTCACGGACCTCCGAGCTCGAGACCGCGACCTGGGGACCATCGACCCGCACGGCCCGCCAGCCGCGCGGGACAGCCGTCGCGTCGGCCGCCGGGCGCGACACGACGGCCAGGGTGACCAGGTCCGCGAGGTCCTCGGCGCGGTGCCAGGTCCCGAGCTCGGGCACCAGGTCGGCCCCGACGACCAGGAACAGATCCACGGGTCGCGCTCCGGCCCGGGCCAGGAGCTCCTCCGCCGTGTCCACCGAGTAGCTGGGGCCGCCCCGGTCGATCTCGAGCCGGCTCGCCTCCGCGCCCGGGATCTCCTCGGCCAGCGCCACGGCGAGCGCGTAGCGGTCCTCCGCCGGGGAGACGGCACGCTGGCCCGACTTTTGCCACGGGTCGTTGGCCACCACGAGGAGGAGGCGGTCGAGGCCGAGCGCCTCGATCACGGCGCGTCCGGCCGCGACGTGGCCGGCGTGCGGCGGGTCGAACGTTCCCCCGAGGATCCCGACCCGCTCGGGGCGGTCAGGCGCCGGCAAGCTCGGCGATCACCGGCGCCAACGCGTCCATCTCGGCCTCGTGCACCACGATGTAGCTGAAGCCGAGCTCGGCGCGCCGCTTGCGCAACGTCTCCGCGATCTCCGATGCAGTGCCGATCAGTGCCAGAGGCGCGGCGCGCAGTTGGTCGGGCGTCAGGTCGAAGATCGAGGCGAGCGACTCGAAGACCTCGTCCGCGTTCGGCACGACCTGCACCGCCACGGTCCAACACTGCAGCTCCAGCTCGTCGGCGCGCTCACCGGCCGCCTCGCGCGCCCAGCGCACGCGGTCGTGGTACCGGTCGAGGACGGCCTCGGCCGCGACCTCGGGGCCGATGTGACCAGCGGCGAGGCTCGGCACGACGCTCACGATGTCCGCATGCTGCCCGGCCAGGGTGAGAATGCGCCGTCCCCCACCCCCGATCACGAGCGGCGGGCCTCCCGGTGTCACCGGCACCGGGAACCCCTTCGCCCCGGGCACCTCGTAGTGCTCGCCGCTGAACGTCGCGGTGCCGGTCCGCCACAGGCTGCGCATGATCTCGAGACTCTCGGCCAGTCGCGCGATCCGGACGGACGGCCGGTCCATCGGGATGCCGGACTGGTCGTAGTCGGCCGTGAGCCAGCCCGCCCCGATGCCGAACTCGAAGCGGCCGCCCGTCGCGACGTCGAGCGTGGCGGCTTCCCGCGCTGCGAGCACCGGATGCCGGAAGTCGTTGTCGAGCACCAGGGTGCCGACGCGCAAGGTCGTCGTCGCCTCCGCCGCCACCGTGCACGCGACCATGGGTGCCCACTGATCGTCGAGATGATCCGGCACATAGAGCGTCGAGTAGCCCATGTCCTCGCATTTGCGCGCCAGCTCACGCCACGCAGCCGGGGATGCGGCGCCAGAGGCCTGCATGGCGAAGCGGAAGGCGGCCATGGGCGGCGATCCTACGGCGTTAACCTGTTCCGGTGACGAGCCGCCCCGAGTCCTCCTCCTGGAGCGCCGCGTCCTGGCGGAAGTTCCCCTCCGTGCAGCAGCCCGACTGGCCCGACGCCGACGCGCTGAAGAAGGCCGAGGCGCGCCTGTCCGGCCTCCCGCCCCTCGTGTTCGCCGGCGAGGCGCGCCACCTCACGCGCGACCTCGCCGAGGTGGCGAACGGGCAGGCCTTCCTGCTCCAGGCCGGCGACTGCGCCGAATCCTTCGTCGACTTCTCGGCCGATTCCATCCGGGACAAGCTCAAGATCATCTTGCAGATGGCGGTCGCCCTCACGTACGCCGC
>DATHPK010000096.1:0-4120 GCA_035483935.1 Acidimicrobiales bacterium | reverse complement strand
CTGGCTGAGGAGGGTGTCCAGGAGGCCTTCGCCGTGGCCGCCGAACGGTGGCCCGCAGACGGCCTTCCCCCCAGTCCGGCGGGCTGGATCATCACGACGGCCCGCCGCAAGATCCTCGATCGCCTGCGACGCGAGGCGTCTCGTGAGGGCCGTCAGGCGCAGTCAGCGCTCCTGTATGAACGCGAAGAGCCCGACCAGGACCTTGCCGTGCAGGACGACCGTCTCAGGCTGATCTTCACCTGTTGCCACCCGGCGCTGGCGCCACCGGCTCGCATCGCGTTGACGCTTCGGTTGCTCGGCGGTTTGACCACCGGTGAGATCGCCCGCGCCTTCGTGGTGCCTGAGGCGACCATGGCCCAGCGGATCAGCAGGGCCAAGTCGAAGATCCGCGACGCCGGCATCCCCTATCGCGTGCCGAGCAGCGCGGAGTTGCCCGATCGTCTTCGTTCCGTTCTCTCCGTCGTCTATCTGGTTTTCAACGAAGGTTACGCGGCGACGGCGGGTGACCGTCTCGCCCGAGAGGAGCTCACCGCCGAGGCGATCCGACTGGGCCGGGTGCTGGCCGCGTTGATGCCCGACGAGCCCGAGGTGCTCGGGCTGCTCGCACTGATGCTGTTGATCGAGGCGCGCCGACCGGCACGCACTGGCGCGGACGGCGCCCTGCTGCCACTCCCCGAACAGAACCGCTCCTTGTGGGACGATGGCCTCATCGCCGAGGGCCACGGCATCGTGCGGCGGTGCCTTCGTCGTAACGCACCAGGCCCCTATCAGATCCAAGCGGCCATCAATGCGGTCCACACGGACGCGCCCAGCGCCGACGCGACCGATTGGCGCCAGATCCTCGCGCTGTACGACCAGCTCACCGTGTTCGACCGTTCCCCGGTCGTGGAGCTCAACCGTGCGGTCGCGCTGGCCGAGGTCGAGGGCGTCAATACGGCTCTCGCGTCGATTGACGCACTGCCGCTCGATTCCTACTACCTGCTGCATGCCGTCCGAGCCGATTTCTTGCGGCGTTTGGGCCGCGCCGAGCAGGCCGCGGCCGAGTACGACGCCGCACTCGAGCTCACCGACAACGAGGCCGAACGGGCCTTTCTTCGCAAGGCCCGCACAGGTCTGGGCGCGCCGGTGACAGACTCGGGCCCGACATGAAAGTCCATCTCGTCGACGGCACCTACGAGCTGTTCCGGCATTTCTTCGGCGCTCCGCCTCATCGCAATGCCGACGGCGAAGAGGTCGCCGCCGTGCGCGGTGTGCTGAGCTCCGTCCTGCAGCTCATTGATGACGGCGCCACGCACGTCGGCGTCGCGACCGACCACGTCATAGAGTCGTTCCGCAACGATCTGTGGCCCGGTTACAAGACCGGCGACGGCATCGATCCCGATCTGTGGTCGCAGTTCTGGCCCCTCGAGGATGCCCTCGGTGCCATGGGGGTCTACGTCTGGCCCATGGTCGACCTGGAGGCCGACGACGCGCTGGCGAGTGCGGCCGCCGTCGCGGCTGACGACGGCGAGGTCGAACAGATCGTGATCTGCACACCGGACAAGGACCTCGGACAGTGCGTGCAGGGCAAGCGCATCGTGCAGCTCGACCGGCGGAGAGATCTGCTGATCGACGAGGCGGGCGTCGTGGCCAAGTTCGGTGTGTCGCCCGGTTCCATCCCGGACTATCTCGCACTCGTGGGTGACAGCGCGGACGGGTTCCCCGGCCTGTCCGGCTGGGGAGCCAAGTCGGCCTCTGCCGTGCTCGCACGATGGCTCCATATCGAGGACGTACCGTTCGACCCGGGTGCGTGGGAAGTCACCGTGCGTGGCGCGCCGAAGCTGGCCGCCACGTTGCGTGAGAATTTCGACGACGCCACCTTGTTCAAGGACTTGGCGACCCTGCGTGTCGATCGCGCGCTGCTCCGCAGCGTGGGCGCGTTGCGCTGGAGGGGGCCTACCCCTGAATTCGATGGCGTGTGCGCCAGCCTTGACGCCAGAGGTCTCCCAACGCGCGCGCACGCGTTGGCGGACAAATTGTCACGCTGACCCCGTCGCGACGAAATCTCGCCGACGGGCCCGCTCAGCCCGATCCCGGCGCCGCCACCGACGGCAACGGGCCCGAGAGATCGAGCGGGCGCAGATAGAGATCGCGGCTGTTGGGGAACCCGACCGCGCCCGGGACCCAGGCGTGAAAGGCAATCCAGAATTTGCCGCCGGTGTCGACGAAGACCGACTCCCCACCCGGGCCCGAGGTCTCGGTGCCCGAGGAGAGGATGGGGCTCGGCGAAGCGTCCGTACACGGTCCCGACGGCCCGGCGCACCGGGCGACACCGACCGCGTAGTTGGCGCTGTTCCAATCGTTGCCCGAGAAGAACAGGAGGTAGCGGCCGTTCGCCAGGACGAGGTCGGGCGCCTCGACGGTTCCTCCCTCCCAGGCCTGGTCCGGGGCCAACAGCTGGGTGGGATTGGTGCCGGGCGCGAATGCCGTCCCGGCCGCGTTCAGCTGTTGGCTCCAGATCTTCGAGGAACCGGGACCGCCGGACTTCCAGTCCAGGTACGGCGCTCCGTCGGCGCCGATGAACACCGAGGGGTCGATGGAACCGCCGAGCGACCGTTGGCACTCGAGCGGTAACACAGAGTTGTCGATGAACGGACCCTCGGGGCCGCTCGCCGCTGCCACGGACACGCACTGGGTGCCAGTGGGTGCAAAGTCCGCCGTGTAGTACATGAGGTAGGTCCCGTTCACTCTGGCAACGGAAGGCGCCCAGGTCTCGTTCGGCTTGGCCCAGCCGGGCAGCGACGGAAGCGCGTTGCCCACTGAGGTCCAATGGGTCAGGTCGGACGACGAGATGATCTGGATGTTTCCCGCGACCGAGTTGGTTGCGTAGGCGTAATAGGTCTGTCCGAACAGCGTCACGTCCGGGTCCGGGAAGTCGAACGGGTAGACGAGGCCCGCGTTGGCTCCGCCGTCGAGCGACGCGCAAGGACCCGACACGGCGGAGATGGCCTTGGCCGCGCCCGGGTTGTCGTGGGCCCCGATCGAGAAGAGCGCGTCCTGCACGCCGCCGAGGCAGGTGTGCAGCGCGGTGATCCCGAGTCCTTCCAGCGAGGCCCCGGCGTTCGCGTTGTTGAGTGATGCCTCGACGCCCGCCAGCTGGTTCAGCGTCGTGCCGATCGATGACTCGAGGTCGTTGCGTGTGTTCGTCGTGACGGCGTCGGCGTAGTCGGTGACCGCCTTGTCATGACGCAACGTGGCCAGGTGGAGCTCGGCGGCCCGCAGGGTGGAGGCCTCGGCGCCGGCACGGACGTGCGCGTCAGCGTCGTACCAGATGGCGGTGCCCAGGAGGGCCACCGCGACCACGCCGCCGACCACCATCAACCGCTTGCGCGGTCTTCGCTCAGCCACTCGCTTTGACCGCGGTCGAGCACGGCGCCGCGGCCCACTTCAGTGCGTCGGCCGCCTTGGACTGGTTGCCCACTGCCAGTGCGTTGAGCGCCTGTTCGACACCGGCCAGACACCCGTGCAGGGCATTGAGGAGGGACGCCTGCTCGAACACGTGCGCCTGTGCAGCACTCAGCGCCGACCGGGCTCCCTCGAGCTGCGATGTGTCCTGAGTCAGGGCGTTGGAGTCGGTTCCGACCTGCTCGGTTACGAGATGCAGGTCGATCCGCGCCGCGGCCAGATCGCGCGCGACGACGACGGTGGTGCCGCGGGTGATCCGCAGACTGTGCCGAGCGCGGTCATAGCGGTGGTTCGCCTGGGTGGCGTCGAAGAGCAGAGATCCGAGGGCAACCCCGACCAGCGCGATCGACCCGACGAGAACGGCCCAGCGCCGGCGGCGGTGGCGTCGGCTGCGGTCGACGCGCGCAGGAGCATCGGCGAACTCGGCCGGCCTCCGCTCGGCCAACAGCACGTCTGTCACGCGTCCATACCGCCTCCGGCGTCCGCCCGCCCGGGCAGTCGGGGTTCGAAACCGCTCGCTAACCCTATGGCCTCAGCCGTTCCAATTTTGTGCGGGCCCGGAGCCCCCGTCAGCGAGGCTGGTGCCTGAGTTGAGGAGATCGAGGACCTTCTCGACCGTCAGCGGAGGGAGTGGGATTCGAACCCACGGAGGCTTGCACCTCGCAGCTTTTCAAGA
>DATHPK010000095.1:0-3357 GCA_035483935.1 Acidimicrobiales bacterium | reverse complement strand
AAGAGTGCATAGTCGACCCCGACGCCGAGGCCGATGAGCAGCACGAGCTCGGGAGAGAACTCCGGCATCCCGATGACATGGCTCAGCAGGCCGATGATGCCGATGGCGGTCCCGAGCGCGAAGAGTGCGGAGATGATGGGCAACAGGGCTGCGAAGATCGAGCCGAAGACGATGAGCAGCACGATGAGGGCCAAGAGGACGCCGAGGCCGCTGCTGCTGAAGGATTGGTTGTTGGCGAACTCGGCCAGCTGTCCGGTCACCGACACCGTGAGGTCCGACGTAGACGTGCTTGTGACGGCGTGTACGAAGTTCGTCGCTTCGTTCTGCGAGAGGTGGTTCGGCAGTTTGTCGAAGTTCACCTGGAGGAAGCCGACGGTGTCATCCGCGTTGACGTTGGCGCGGTTGACGAGGTTGCCGGACGAATCGTACGGGCTTGTGACGTGGGTCACGTTGGGCAGCGCGTTGATCTTGTCGACCATCGTGTTGATGCGCTGGCCGACGGCGGGGTCGCTCAGGGTGGTGCCGCCCGAGGTGCCGAAGACCACCTCTTCCGTGTCGCCCGAGTGGCCGGGCGCCACCGACTTCAGGAGATTGATGGCGTCCGAAGACTCGGTGTGAGGGAAGGTGAAGTTGTTCGTGTAGTCGGCGTGCAGAGCGGTGACGAGGAACAGCGAGATGACGAGGACGGACGCCCACAAGAGAAGGACGATGCGTCGGTGTCGGACACACCACCCGGCCAGGGTGCGCATGAGGCAGTCTCCTCCGGAGGTCTGGATTTCGGACGTTTGCGGGAGCCGCGGCGCTGCTAACTATTCACGTCGCCAGCAGGATCAATCGTACTTGCCGCCAAGGTGTCCCCCGGTGCGTTCAGCCCTCACCAGGTCCAGGTGGACGAGGGCGTTGAACACGGGCTGTGCCAAGCGGTCGGCGGACGTGGCCGACCGGGCCACGAGGCGACCGGCCAGAACCGGGTGTCGGTCCGGCACCGCAAAGAAGCGACGCTGGCTCAGCGTCAGCAGTGTCAGGGGCGAGAGCGCTACGACCGCGATGGACGAGCGCAGCTGGTTGAGCAAGGAGTGCTCCGACCACGAGTCACCCCGACCGAGCAGGCCGATGGGCGTGCCGTCGCGTTGGACGACGGCGTGCCCCCCGGCGATGAGGTGCCAATAACGGACGGGCACGTCCTGGGCCTGGACGACCTGCCCGGGATGGGCGGTGCAGATCTCGCACTCGGCCGTCAGTTCCTCGAGCTCGTCGTCGGGCAACCCGGCGAACAGCGGCATGGTGCGCAGGGTGTCGGCCAGCTCCTCGTCGCCGGCTTGGTCGTCCGGGTTGTGCTCGGGATGGGGGACGTGGGTGCGCATGGGGTCCTTTCTGTGACGGCTCAGTGTTCCGTGACGGAGCTCGGCCGGCTCCCCCCGCCGGCGTGATGGTGGTGGTGCCAGGGTCCCCCTGCCGCGCGGCGCCAGAGGATGAAGCCGACGATCACGAAGAGGAACCACGGCACGTGGTACAGCGGATAGAAGGGCAGCGTCGCCACCGCGACCACGGCCACGAAGGCCAGCAGGATCAGCCACGGCACGGCGCGTTGGCGCCGCGTCGGAGGGGGCGGCGCCGGCTCGGGCAGCCTGGGCAAGTCGTTGAAGAGGCCGTTGAGGTCGCCCCGTGTCGTCGCGGACATGGCCCTGTCGAGCCGCGTCTTGAACTCGGTCTCGTCGAGCCGGCCCTCCGCATAGTGGCGGGACAGCTTGTCTGCGACGGCGTTGCGCTCATTGTCTGATGCGCGCAGCCCCGAGTCGTAGGGCGTGGCGTCCCGTCGGCCCATCGGGTAGGCGGGGTCCCAGCGGTAGCGCATCGATGTCCTCTCCTTCTCTATCGGTTGTAGACGTTTGGTATGGCTCGGATGTGACGCCGGGCGGGTGCCTTGCCCTCAGTACGCGCTGCGTGTGCGCTCGCGGGCGAGGATCTCCTCTGCAATGGACGTGTCGGTGTCCTCGTCGGGGATGAGGGCCCAGCCGGCCAGGTAGAGGGGCACGGCCAGGCCGCCCACGAAGGTCAGGACGACGAAGCCGACGCGGATTAGGACGGGGTCGACGTCGAAGAAGTCGGCCAGGCCGACGGCCACGCCACCGAGCATGCGGCCGCCTCTGCGGCGGTGGAGGCGCATCTCGTGGCTGTGGCCGTGACCGGCGGCCTGGCTGGGGGGTTGGGGGGTGGTCGAGGAAGTGGCGGCCCCGGTCATCTCGTTGGCGCCGGGGCCCTCGGGGGTCTCATCGGGTGCTGTGTCCATGAGGCCACTCTGACGGCGTGCGCCTCTCGGATGAATCGGGATACACCCTGGTCGGACCCTGAGGAGGACCCGGACCCCTCAGGGATGTCCCTGATGGCCGGCCCTCTTGGGCCGCGCGATCATCGGGGTATCGCAGAGGCATCCGAATCCGGCCAATTCCGGCTCCCCGAGAGCGGGGGCCCGACCGAACCGTTGCCCGTCGCGCTCCCGGATACTCGCGAGACCCCCACGATTCCCGACGCCGCCATGGGACCCGGCGCGGAGCCCGGGTGCTACGGCCCGGCCGACCGTCATTGGGGCCACCACGAGTGGTCGCGCCACCGCCACCACGACCACGCGCACGTCGCGCGCAAGCTGCGCTCCCTGCGCCGTAACGAGGACAACCGCGTGCTCGGCGGGGTCTGCGGCGCTGTGTCGCAGGCCACCGGCATCGACGTCACCTGGGTGCGCATCGGCACCGTGCTGTGTTGCCTCGCCAGCGGGATCATGGTCTTCGTCTACGCCGTCGCCTGGCTGATGATCCCGATGGAGGGGCAGTCGAGCAACATCTACTCGCGCGCCATCAGGGACAAGCGAGGCATTCGCCTCGTCGCCGCCGTGCTTGTCCCGGTCCTGATTCTTTTGTCCGTGATCACCAGCAGCCTCCACATGCCCTTCCTCGGCTTCATCAGTTGGCCGACGCTGCTGGCGGCCGGCCTGGTCTTCCTCATCTGGCGCAACGCCAACGAATCGGAGAGGGACTTCATCGACCACGAGGTCGTTCCTCTGCTCGGCACCGACGTCCACGGGCAGGGCCGGCGCCACCTGCTCATCGTGCGCATCGTCATAGGGCTGGCGATCGGGGCCATGGGCATCGTGCTGCTGGTGGAGGGTCATACGACGATCGCCGCGCTCAAGCCCGTCGGCGGTGCGGCACTTGTCGTCGCGGCGGCGGTGATCGTGTTCGGGCCCTGGTGGCTGAGCCTGGTGCGGGACCTCATCGCAGAGCGCCAGGCGCGTGTCCGGGCCGAGGAGCGGGCCCAGATGGCCGCCCACGTGCACGACTCGGTGCTCCAGACGCTGGCCCT
>DATHPK010000094.1:0-8628 GCA_035483935.1 Acidimicrobiales bacterium | reverse complement strand
GTGGTGGAGAAAGCGAACATATGTTCGTACGATAGCGAGGCGACGCGCCGGCTGCTCGGGGAGCCGAAACCGCAGGTCAGGGGGTGTCGCGTCCCGATCGGGCCCCGTGGGCGACAATGCTGCCGCCATGTGCGGACGCTTCGCCCTCTATACCCCGCCGGCGCGGATCGCCCGCTACTTCGACGCCATCCTGGACGAGGGCGAGGACTCCCAGCACGAGCCCAGCTGGAACGTCGCCCCCACCGACGAGGTCCTCGGCGTGCGGGACCGCCCCCAGAAGGACGGGGGTGACCCGGTGCGCACCCTCATGACGTTCCGCTGGGGCCTCATCCCGTGGTGGTCCAAGGACTCCAAGGGGGCCAGCCGGCTCATCAACGCGCGGAGCGAGACGGTCACGACGCGCGCCTCGTTCCGCGAGGCCTTCAAGGAGCGGCGCATCATCGTGCCCGCCGACGGCTTCTACGAGTGGCGCCGGTTGAAGACCGGCGGCAAGCAACCCAACTACTTCACGCGCGCCGACGGCGCGCCGATGGCCTTCGCCGGGCTGGCCGAGCGCTGGCGCGACAAGGCCGCGCCCGAGGACGCGCCGCCGATCCGGAGTTGCACCATCATCACGTCACCGGGCGGCGCGGACATGCAGGGCATCCACGACCGTATGCCGGTGATCCTCGACCCGTCGACGTTCGACCTGTGGCTCGATCCCACCAACGAGGACGTCGAGGAGCTCAAGGCGCTGTTGCGCCCGCCGGTGGCGGGCACGGTGGTGCATCACGTGGTCGGTCCGCGGATCGGAAACGTGAAGAACAACGACCCCTCGTTGGTAGATACGGTCTGAGCGGATGAGCACATCACGATTCGACCGGCGCACGTTGCTGGCCATGGCGCTGGCGACCGGCGGAGCGGCCGTGCTCGCGGCGGCGGAACGGGGTGACACCGCCCGGGTCGGGGCGGCGCTGACCCGGGCGGCGGCCAGTACCAAGGCGGCGGGCTCGGATCTGGGCGCGATCGAACACGTCGTGTTCGTGATGCAGGAGAATCGATCGTTCGACCACTACTACGGGACGTACCGGGGGGTGCGCGGGTTCGACGACCACCCGGCGGGCGAGTTCGGTGCGTTCGCGCAGCGGTGGCCGGGCGGGAGGGAGCGCACGCTGTTGCCGTTCCATCTGGACTCGGCGTCGGGGATCGGCGAGTGCACGACGGATCTCGACCACAGCTGGCACGGGCAGCATCTGAGTTGGGGCCGGGGCAGCAACAACGCCTTCGTCGCGACGCACGTGCGGCCGGAGTTCGAGGGACCCGAGAACGGCGTGCTGACGATGGGGTACTACCGGCGCTCGGACCTTCCCTTTTATTACGCGCTGGCGGACGCGTTCACGATCTGCGACAACTATCACTGCTCGGTGTTCGGGCCGACGCACCCGAACCGGCTGATGTCGCTGTCGGGGACGCTCGACCCTGCGGGGCACGCGGGCGGGCCTGTGCTCGAGACCAACTCATCCCCTGACGCGGTGTACAGCGCGCACTGGGACACGATGCCCGAGGCGCTCGAGGACGCCGGGGTGAGCTGGAAGGTGTATAGCCCGAAGGGGGTGATCTACGGGGAGCCCTTCGTGGAACAGCACGGGATGGGGACGACCGACGCCATCCTCCCGTACTTCGCCCAGTACCGCGACCCACAGTCGGCGCTGTATCAGAAGGCGTTCCTGCCGGTGTATCCGGACGACTTCATGACGGACATCGCGTCGGGGTCGTTGCCCGCCGTGAGCTGGCTGCTCCCGCCGGCTGGCTACGACGAACATCCGTCCTCGCCGCCGGCGCTCGGCGAGTTCTACACGAGCCAGGTGTTGGCGGCGTTGGTGGCGAACCCCGCGGTGTGGTCGAAGACCGTCCTGTTCCACATGTACGACGAGAACGACGGCTTCTTCGATCACGTGCCGCCCCCGGTGGCGCCCGCGGGGACGGCGGGCGAGTATCTCGGCGCCGGGTCGCTGCCGGCCGACGCGCACGGGACGCGCGGGCCGATCGGTTTGGGGTTCCGCGTCCCCATGCTCGTGCTGTCGCCGTTCAGCCGCGGCGGCCACGTGGCGTCGCAGGTGTTCGACCACACCTCGCAGCTCTTGTTCTTGGAGGAGCGATTCGGGGTGCGGGCTCCCAACATCTCGGCGTGGCGCCGGCGGACGGTGGGCAACCTGACATCCGCGCTGCCGGCGCTGCGCGCCGGCGGGAACGCGACGGTGCCGTCGCTGCCCTCGACCGCCAACGACCAGATGGCGAACATGGCGGCCCTCGGGTGTTCGACGGCCGCGCTGTTCAACATCGCCACCGACCTGCCCGCCTACCCGGTGCCCGAGCACCAGGCGATGCCGCGGCAGGAAGCCGGGTAGCGGCTTTCAGCCCATCGTCTTCTGACCATCGAGCGTCTCGCGCAGGATGTCGGCGTGGCCCGCGTGTTGGGCCGTCTCGCACGCAATGTGCAGGAACACCCGCCGCGCCGACCTCGAAGCGTTCTTGGGGAACCAGGGCGCCTCGGGCAGGGGGTGCGAGAGATCGAGAGAGGGGATCGTCGCGACCAGCTCGTCGGTCCGGGTCGCGACCTCTTCGTAGCGGTCCAGCAATCCGGACAGGGTCTCCCCTTCGAGCACCCGGAAGCTGGCGGTGTGGGCGGCGATGGCCGCCTCGTCGAAGCCCGCCATGGCGCCGGGCCCCTCGTGGATGAACCGCACCCAACTCTCCTCCACCTTGGTGACGTGCTTGACGAGCCCGCCGAGGCACAGCTCGCTGACCGTCGTGCGCTTCGCCGCCGCCTGGTCGTCGAGGCCGTTGACCGTGTGACGGAGGAACCGCCGGTTGGCCTGCAACGTCTCGATGATGTCGGCCCGCTCCTGGTCGAGGTCGGTCGGGGTGGTCGTCATGTTCGTCCTCCTTGGCTGCGTGTTCCGATTCCGATGGTGCCATCCTGCGCCCGAAAAGTGGTCATGTCGTGGCCAGTTTTAGAGATTTTGTCGCCGGGAACCTGTGGCCGGCCGGGATCCGGATCGGCGGCGATCAACGAGGGGACTTCGCCACGAGCACGTCGGTCTCCGAAGGTCCTGCCCCCGGGCGCACCCACCGGCCCCTCCATCCGGTGCGCCCGAGCGCGGCGTCGAAGTAGCGCACGTCGAAACCGAGCTCGAGCCAGCCGTAGGTGCGGCTCGACCACACGGAGAGGCCGTCGAGGCGAGGGCCCCACGGGTAGCCGAGGCGTTGCACGGGCTCGGCCGCGAACAGCACGGCGCCGTCCGGCCGCACGATGCGGTGCAGGCGGTCGAGCATCGTGAGGTGGTCGGCGCAATGGTGGAAGCTCTCGTAGAACACGGCCGCGTCGAACGGCCTATCGGGCGCGAAGCGCAACATGTCGCCCTGGTGCACGGTGAGCTCTCCCGGGCCGTTCGCACACCGCTGGCCGATCAGCGTGCAGAACTTGGGGTCGAGCTCGACCGCCGTGACATCGAGCCCGGTCGCCACCAGGTCGGCGGTCAGATTCCCCCAGCCGGCCCCGAATTCGACCACCCGGGGACGCACCGACCCGTTCACGGACGGCAGCGCCTTCGAGAGGACGTCGAGGACGTGGCCGCGCGCGGCAAGGTCCCGCCCGACCACCTTGAGCGACCCGCTCTCGTAGGGGAACGGCCGCGTCAGCGCCCGTTCGAGGTCGAACGGCGAGGCCTCGTGCGCGGTGTCGTACTCCGCCCGGCCCGAAATACGCCCGTACAGGTCCCAGGTCCAGGCGCGGTAGGCGTCGGAGAACGGATCGGGCGGAGGCGGTTCGGGCAGCGCGACGACGAACTCGCCGAGCAGCGCCTGCGCACGCTCGGGCGACGTCCCCATCAGCGCGGTGGCGCGGGCCAGCTCGGCCTCGAGCGCGTCGAGTGCGATCTCGCGCGGGCCGGGCCGCCCGGCCAGCGTGCGGACCCGGCGGCCCAGACCCGGCGGCAGGACGTCGACGGCGCGCCCCGCCAGGACCCGAAGGGAGGGCGTCAACCCGGGGGGAGCGCGGTGGCGTCGAACATGGTGGCGGTGGCGCCCGTCATGCGGCCGAGGTTTCGCTCGGCGAACGCGGCCTCGTGCGGCTGTTCGAGATGGGCGTCGAGCAGCTCCTTGGACTCCCAGCACTCGTAGAAGGAGAACGTGTTCGGATGTTCGAGGTCCTCCGCCCACCAGTACTCGACGCAGCCGGCATCGCGGCGGCTCGCCGCGGTCACCTCGGCCAGGCTCGCCAGCACGTCGGCCCGGTCGGCGGCGTCGAAGCTCATGGAACCGGCGACGATGATCATGGCCGGAGGGTACAGCGGCTCAGCGCCGGGGACCGGGCCCGAGCGCGTGGAGCCCGTCCACGACCAGCGTTCCGCCCTTCATGACCGCGAACAGGCGGGCCCGGTCCTGGAGCACGCCGATGTCGGCGAGCGGGTCGCCGTCGACGACGAGCAGGTCGGCCAGGTAGCCCTCGCGCACGGAGCCGAGCTCGTGGCTGCGGCCCATCAGCTCCGCGCCGTGACGCGTCGCCCAGCGCAGCACGTCGAGGGGCGCGATCCCGGCCTCTTTCACGTAGAACTCGAGCTCGTCCGCGTAGCGCCCGTGCGGCAGGCCCATGGCGCCGTAGTCGTCGCCGCACAACAGCTTCACACCCGCCTCGTTGGCGACGGGCAGGATGGCGAGCGCGCGCTCGATGTCCTGGGCCATGGCGGCGGTGAAGCCGAGGCCACCGTCGCCCATCATCTCGGCGAAGCGGGCCGGGAAGAGCTGGCTCGGCACCAGGAAGGTGCCCTGGTCGACCATGCGCGCGATCGCCGCCTCGTCCAGTCCGTCCCCGTGGTCGACGACGTCGATCCCCGCATCGAGCGCCATGTGGAGCGCCTCGCCGTTGGCGATGTGCCCGCGCACCTTCGCGCCGCGCTCGTGCGCGGCCTCGATGCCGGCGGTCAGCTCGGCGCGCGACATCTCGGTCTGCTCGGCCGGGGCGACGGTCCCGTGGCCGCCGGTGACGAACATCTTGATGATCTCGGCGCCCTGCTTGATCTCCTCGCGCACCGCCCGGCGGAACTCGTCGGGCCCGTCGGAGCGGTTGACCGCACCACGGGCGCCGACATCCCAGTACCAGGGGAAGCTCTTGTCGCCGGCGTGTCCCGTGGTGCTCACGTCCCGGCTGCCCGCCATCAGGCGCGGGCCGGGGAAGAGGCCCTCGGCGATCGCCGCCTTCATGGACGCGTCGATGGCGAACGGTGCGCCGGCGCTCACGACGGCGGTGAAGCCGCAGCGCAGTGCGAGCTCGAGGTGGTGCGCCGCCCGCACCGCCTGGAGTGCCGGCGGCTCCTCGAGCCCGAACGGCGCCGGCTTCGTGCCGAGCTCGTGGTAGGTGGCGTGGAAGTGGCTGCTGACGAGACCGGGCATGACGGTCCGGCCACCGAGGTCGACCTTCCGGTCCTCGGGCCGGGCGTCGAGGGCGGCGTCGGCGACGCTGTCGGTGCAGACGACGGCGATCCGGCGATCCTCGACGACGACCGTCGAGTGGGGGCGGGCGCCGTCCGCGTCGAGCACCGTCGCGCCGGCGAGGACGAGGCGCCCCATGGCTATCTCCAGCCCTGCATCACGTGCTCGAACCACCAGGCGGGCGCGGCAGCGACCAACGCGGCCATGTCCCAGTAGTCGGTCCAGCGGACGATGTGGCCGTCGCGGACCTCGTGGACCGATGTCACGGGCAGGGCCATGGTCTCACCGGTCGGCCACTCCCAGTTCTCGACGTGCTCGGTCATCACGACGTCGTCACCGGCCACGAGGTGCCGGCGCTCGTCGCGGAGCCCGGCGAGCTTGGCCCACGCCAGCGTGAGGCGGCGGACGATCTCGTCGGGCCCGTG
Organism: Acidimicrobiales bacterium; assembly: GCA_035483935.1. Classification (GTDB taxonomy): domain Bacteria; phylum Actinomycetota; class Acidimicrobiia; order Acidimicrobiales; family RAAP-2; genus Bog-473. The sequence continues at coordinate 2,734 of DATHPK010000094.1, read as the reverse complement.
GGCCACATCGTCGTCGGGCGTCCCGACGTCGGTGTAGGTCCCGTCGGGCGAGAAGCGGGACGCCGCCGCCTCGAGGTCCTGGCGGTACAGGTCGGCCCAGAACCCCTCGATCAACTTGCGGTTCTCGTCCGCTGCGCTCATTGGTCTCCCCACGCGATCACGGCGCCATGTCGCGGTCGGTACAGGGAACATAGTGCGCCCGGCGTGAGCGATCCCATATGGTGAGACACCCAGCGCACCAGGGGGTGAGCCGTGTCCTATCGCGTCGTGCAGTGGGCGACCGGCAACGTCGGCCGGGCCGCCATCGAAGGCGTCCTCGGCCATCCGGATCTCGAAGTCGTGGGCTGCTGGGTGCACTCGCCCGACAAGGAGGGCGTCGACATCGGCACGCTCGCCGGCCGGGGGCCGATCGGGGTCACGGCCACCGGAGACATCGACGCGCTCCTGGCGATCGACGCCGACTGCGTCGTGTACAGCCCGATCTTCGCCGACGTCGACGTCGTGACCCGCCTCCTCGAATCGGGCAAGAACGTCGTGACGCCGCTCGGCTGGTTCTACCCACCGACCGAGGAGCGCGCCCGGCTCGATGCGGTCTGTCGCTCGGCCGGGGTCACCCTGCACGGCACCGGGATCCATCCGGGCGGCATCACCGAGCGCTTCCCGCTCATGGTGTCCGCGCTGTCGGGTTCCATCACCCGGGTCCGGGCCGAGGAGTTCTCGGACATCCGCACCTACGGCGCGCCGGACGTCATCCGAGACTGGATGTTGTTCGGCAAGACCCCCGAAGAGGCACGAGGGAGCATCATGGCCGAGGCGTTGGGCGCCGGATTCGGACAGTCGGTCCGCATGGTGGCCGACACGCTCGGGTTCGCCATCGATCCCGAGCTGCGAACGACGCACGAGATGGCGGTCGCCACGGCACCGATCGAGTCACCTATCGGGCCCATCGTGCCGGGACTCGTCGCGGCACAGCACTTCCGCTGGGAGGGGATGGTCGACGGCGAGCCGGTGGTGACGGCGGCGGTCAACTGGCTCATGGGTGAGGAGCATCTCGACCCGCCCTGGCGCTTCGGCCCCGACGGTGAGCACTTCGAGGTGGAGATCACGGGCGACCCCGACTGCCTGGTGACGTTCCGCAAGCTGCACCCCGAGAGCGTCGAGGCGGGGCTGGTGCGCAACCCCGGCATCGTGGCCACGGCCATGCACTGTGTGAATGCGGTGCCCTACGTGTGCGAGGCCGAGCCCGGGCTCCGCACCTACCTCGAGATGCCGCTCGTCGCGGGCCGCGCCGCCACGCGCATCTGACGGCCCGCGTTCAGCTCCCGGGCCGGACCGAGTCGAGCAAGCCGCGCGATTGCACCGATGCCTCGAGGGGGCGTCGTCGCAGCGACTTGTCGGCGATGGCCGCAGGCACCCAGCCGACGTCGGTCTCGTTCACGTCGACCCCCGGCGGCACGATCTCGTCGATCCGGTCGAGCACGTCGCCACCGAGCCGCAGCTCCAGCGCGGAGAGCTGCGACTCCAGGTGCTCCATCGTGCGCGGCCCGATGATCGGGCATGTCACACCCGGGTGCGCCAGCACGAACCCGAGTGCCAGCTCGATCAGTGACATGCCGGCCTCGCCGGCCAATGCCCCCAGCCGGTCCACCGCCTCGAGCTTGGCCCGGTTGGCGGCCAACTCCATGTCGTAGCGGTCGGGCATCACCATGGCCCGCCGGCTCGTGTTCTCCTTGCCCGACCCGAAGGCGCCCGAGAGCCAGCCGCCTCCGAGCGGGCTCCAGGACAGCACCCCCATGCCGTAGCGCTGGCACGTCGGCAGCACGTCCTTCTCGATGCTGCGCACCAGGATCGAATACGGGGGCTGCTCGGTCACGAAGCGCTCCCGCGCCCGGCGCTCGGCCACCCACTGCGCCTCCACCACCTCGTGCGCCGGGAACGTCGAGCTGCCGAAGTAGCGGATCTTCCCGGCCCGCACGAGATCGGTCAACGCGCCGAGCGTCTCGTCGATGTCGGTCTCGGGCGACGGACGGTGGATCTGGTAGAGGTCGATGTAGTCGACGCCGAGACGGCGCAGGCTCCGTTCGCACTCGTCCATGATCCAGCGGCGCGAGTTCCCCTGCGCGTTGGGGTCGCGCCCCATCTGCCCGTGCACCTTGGTCGCGAGCACCACGCGGTGGCGCTTCGTCTGAGCCAGGGCCTTGCCGACGATCTCCTCGGACTCGCCGAAGGAATAGATGTCGGCGGTGTCGACGAAGTTGATGCCGGCATCGAGCGCGGCGTGGATGATGCGGATGCTGTCGTCGTGGTCGGTGTTGCCGAACGACCCGAACATCATCGCCCCGAGACAGAGGGGGCTGACCTTGATGCCGGTGCGGCCGAGGGTGCGGTATTCCATGTCGGCCGAGGCTAGCCAGGGGCCCGGCGGCCTGCCCCGCGCCCCCGCGTTAGCCGGCGAAGCGGGTGCCCGCGTCGGCGGCCGCCCACAGGAGGATGGGCTCTTCGGTCCGTCCGTAGCTGCGCAGCGCCGCCTCGGTGAGCTTGATGGCGTGCTCGTCACGCGAGGCCAGCGCCCGGTCGACCAACGCGTCGGCGGTGAGCGTGTCCCGCTCGGCCAGCTCGCTCTTGCGATCGTTGTCGTAAGCGACGTGGAGCGCAGCGACCGCCTGCCACATGTAGCCGAGCGCCGCGTCCCGGTCCTCGACCGCGAGCCACGGCAGGATCAGCTCGCAGGCCA
>DATHPK010000093.1:0-2704 GCA_035483935.1 Acidimicrobiales bacterium | reverse complement strand
TTACCGCCGGGGACCAAGGGGAACATCAGCCAGCTTCTTGGCAACAACGCGCCGCAGTCGACCACGGGTCCCTCCATTCCCAAGACGACCGCAGCCTGGGCGAAGCGCGACGCCTGTGCGTCGACGTCGACGACCCGCGTCTACGCGAAGAACGTCGCGCTGATCTCCTACGCCTGCCCGAACGGGGCCACAGTCTCGTTGTACCGCATCAGAGGAGGAGGGCACACGTGGCCGGGTAGCGTGCTGGACAGCAAGACCAACACCCTCGGCTCGACGACGATGGCCATTTCGGCAGACAAGATCATCTGGAATTTCTTCGAGTCGCACCCGCTCCGGACCTGACGATCCGTACGAGCGGCCGCCTCTCCGTCGCAGATCGTCACACAACGACAACGTCCTTCTGACGTGGTGTTTATCTGACGGGTGCATAATCCATCTTGTGCCTCCGACAGTGTTCGAGTCTTGTAACAGCACATGGGTTTTCGATCGAGACCACATGCGGTTCCGGCGGATCCTCAAGGGCGTCGCGGTCGACCAGCGCGCGGTCTGCACCGACTGGCGTCCCTACTTCGGACTCGAGGTTGCCGAGGACTCGGAGGCCTTTACGGTCTTGCTGAACCCAGACGGCACCCGGCTGATCCGGTCGTGGCGCCACACGAGCGACTGTGCGCAGTGCGGTGGCCACGTGACGGCCGAGTTGTCGCTCGAAGAGATACAGGCCGCTCTCGGCTAGCCGGTCGGCGGCCCCTGCCTGTAGCCGAGGACCCGGAGCACGAAGCGGCCCAAACGGCTCGGCGGTCGACTCCGTTGCGCCGCGATCGCCTCTTTCTCGTGGGTGCGCGTGAGCGGACCGCCGAGACGCCAATAGCGCCGCCCGCCCCCGGTGTAGCGCACGTAGTCGGGTACCGGGGGCAACTTCTGCGCGGAATCGCGCGGCCGTTTGCCCTTGCGTCCCATCGCCGCTCAGCTCAACCGGTCAGGTGGGTCGTGTCGTTGTAGCCGCGCAGCACCCAGCGTTCGGGCGTCACCACGATCTTGGAGATAGACGCGTTGTCGGCTCCGACAAAAGCAAAGGGGTGGGAGCCGGTGGCCTGGGCGAGGACCTCACCGATGGCCGCACCGTGGCTGAACACCACGACCCGCCCACCGGGATGGGCCGCGGCGATGCGCTCGACGGCGTGCCGGAGGCGCCCGCCGAAGACTTCTCGCGATTCGGCCCCCGGCACGACGTCCCACCGTTGCTCCGCGAAGATGCGCTCGAACATGGGGTCGCGGTCCGCCGCCTTCTGCCGGAGCAGGCCGCCCTCCCACTCGCCCAAGAACACCTCCCGCAGGTCGGGATCGATGACGGGCGTCATCCCGGTCCGGTCGACGAGCGGCGCAGCCGTCTCGGAGGTGCGGCGCAAGTTGCTGATGTACATGCCGTCGAAGAGCTCACGCCCCAGCCGCGCCGCCAGCATCTCGGCCTGGTGACGCCCGATCTCCGACAGCGGCGGGTCGCCCTGCCCCTCGACGAGCTCGAACGTCTCGCCTTCGACGGAGTCCGCCGACGCGCCGTGACGCACGAACAAGAGCTCCGTCGACCCTGGGGGCCCGACATAGGGGCGCTGGCTGAAGCTGCGCGGCGACGTCACGAGCGCCGAGTGTAGGAACGATCAGTGATCAGTGCGGAGCGTGCAGCTCAGGGGGACCGTGCTCTTCGTCATCGTCGACCACCTCGACGTCGATGATGTTGGGGTCGTATTGAGCCGAGGTTCCACCCCGGCCGGCCGGGCCGCCAGCCCCCTGAGCGTCGGTTCGGAACGTTGCAAAGAAGGCGCCCGGCCCCTGGGTGAAGTTCATGATGAGCGGCCGGCCCGCGTCCGGGCCGAGCCGGGCCCACAGGGGCCGTGCCCGCCGGAACTCGACGTATCGCTGTGCGGCCATGGTGAGACCGAGGAAGATGAGGAAGCTGGCGCCGACGAGCCCCGTCACCGCGTCGCCCGCGAACTGCAGCACCAAGGTGATCAGCCACAGCGCCATGGTGACGATGTTGGCCTGCCGGACCACCCAACCGTTGGTGTCCCAGACGCGCATCGACGCTCCTCGCGCACCGCCCAGAACGGCGGCACCGACCAAGGTGCCGACGACCCAGGTCCAGTCGCCCGAGGTCACGTGGTGGTCGCCCGCGTACGACGACATCGCGAACAAGCCGATGACCCCCAGCACGATCGGCAGTCTGGGAACGTACGCGCGCGGGACGGGCACCGCCCTGATCTGCCGCAGCAGCACAGGGATGAGCACCAGCACACCCACGACGTAGGAGAAGACGTCCATCCCTTCCCACCCTATGGCTGGGGGTGCCTCAGCGGGTCAGCAGGGGCGCCACTTCGGCCCCGAAGCGCGCCGTCTGCTCGCAGAACTCCTCGGCGCTGCGGGCCATGAAGCGCACCTGAAGGTGGTTCACACCCATCGCGACCAGCTCGCGCAGGGACTCCGCCACCTGCTCGGCAGGACCCGTGAGGACCCAGCCGGGCAGGTCCCAGCCCGAACCACCGGAGCGCAGGTAGATCGGCTCGACGATGGTGCCGATGTCGATCGGTGCGCCCGAGCGGAGCTCGTCCCGCAGTGCGCGCAGCCGGGCGATCTGGCCCGGCAGGTCCTTGCGCCGGGTGCCCTGGGGCAGCCAGCCGTCGCCATAGGCGGCCGTGCGCCGGATCGCCGC
>DATHPK010000092.1:0-5177 GCA_035483935.1 Acidimicrobiales bacterium | reverse complement strand
GTGTGGTCGATCGTCGTCGCCGGGGGATCCGGGCGCCGGTTCGGCGAGCAAAAGCAGTTCTCCACCCTGGGTGGCCGCGCCGTGTTGTCCTGGGCCGTCGACGCTTGCCGCACCGTCTCGGAGGGCATCGTCCTGGTCGTCCCGGCCGGCGCGGAACTTGGTGAAGATCCCGGAGCCGATGCGGTGGTCACGGGCGGCGCCACCCGCGCCGATTCGGTGCGTTGTGGACTCGAGGTCGTGCCGGACGAGGCAGAGGTGATCATCGTGCACGACGCGGCGCGGCCGCTGGCGCCGCCCGCCCTGTTCGCCGCCGTCCTCGAGGCGCTGCTGGACGAAGACGTCGTCGGGGCGATACCGGGGCTGTCCCCGAGTGACACCATCAAAGTCGTGGACCGCTCCATGAACGTAACAACCACCCTCGATCGCTCATCACTCGTCGCGGTGCAGACGCCGCAGGCCATCCGCGCGGAAGCCTTGCGTGCCGCACATGCCTGGGCCGAGGACGACCGCGACGCCCTCGCCACCGATGACGCCATGCTGGTCGAGGCGTCGGGCGGACGCGTCCGCGTCGTTCCCGGTCATCCCGACAACATCAAGATCACGACGCCCGAGGACCTCGCAAGGGCCGAGCGGCTGCTCGCCGCCATGAGGGAGGTCTGACGTGCGCGTCGGTCAGGGCATCGACATCCATCGGTTCTCCGAGGACCCGCACCGCCCCCTCGTGCTGGGCGGCGTGGTCATCGAGGGCGCACAAGGCCTCGCCGGTCACAGCGACGCCGACGCCGTCTGTCACGCGCTCGCCGACGCCATCCTCGGCGCGGTGGGCCTCGGCGACCTCGGCCGCCACTTCCCCGACACCGACCCGCAGTGGCGAGGTGCCGACAGCGTCGCGTTGTTGACCGAGGTCGTCCGGCTGGCCGCGGCCCAGGGGTTTGTCGTCGTCAACGCGGACTGCACGATCGTCGCGGACACGCCCCGCCTGGCACCGCACACCGACGCCATGGTCGAGCGGCTCGGCGAGGTCGTCGACGCGCCGGTCTCGGTCAAAGCGACACGCGCCGAGGGCATCGGTGCGCTCGGGCGGTCCGAGGGCATCGCCTGCATGGCCATTGTCCTGATGGAGCATCGATGAGCCCGCCACCCCGTCGCGCCCAGCGCAAGCCCAACCGCCCCCCCGCCACCGGCCGTAGCGGCCGCCGCGCCGACGACAACAGAGGCGCTCCAGGTTCCGACCGCCGCCGTCAGTCGTCCGGCCCGCCCCTCGGCGAGCTTGGAGGCGACCAGGTCGAAGGTCGTCGCGCCGTGCTCGAGCTCCTCGCCACCAACAAGCGCAGCGTCCGCCGGGTCCTCATGGCCGAAGACCAGGACCCGTCCCCCCAGCTCGACCGCATCGAGGAGCTCGCCGCACAACGGCGCGTCCCCGTCGAGACGGTGCCCCGCGCCCGCCTCGATACCCAGGCCCGCACCGACGCCCCCCAGGGCGTCGTCGCGCTCGCCCGCCCCCTCGATCCCGTCACCCTCAAAGACCTCTGTCGCCCCTCCCGCGACGGCACCCCGCCATTCCTCCTGGTCGCGGCGGGGATCACCGACCCTCGCAACCTCGGCGCACTCCTCCGCAGCGCCGAATGCGCCGGCGTCGGCGGCGTCGTCCTCCCGCGCCACCGCTCGGCCCGCCTCTCGGCAACCGTCACCAAGACGGCCGCCGGGGCGATCGAGCACCTCTCATTCGCCGTCGTCGGCGGCGTGCCGTCCGCCCTCCAGGAGCTCCGAGACCTCGGCGTGTGGTCGATCGGTCTGGCCGGCGAGGCCGACCAGTCGCTCTACGACCTGCCCCTCGGCGACGGCCCTGTCGCGCTCGTCGTCGGCAGTGAGGAGAAGGGACTGGCGCCGCTCGTCCGCCGCCGCTGCGACGCGCTGGCGGCCATCCCCCAGCACGGCACGCTGCCGTCGCTCAATGTGGGCGTGGCGGGTGCGGTGGCGTGTTTCGAGGTTGCTCGTCAGCGCTCGATGCGTCCGTAGTACCCGACGTCGAGTCAGACTTCGCCTTCCGGCTCGCCACCGCCCTCTGCGCCGCCGGACCCGTCACGGCGGTCCACAACGGCGACGGGCGCGAAGTCATGACGCGTCCGCTCGGTCCGACAAACGTGAGCTCGTCGTTCGCGTCGCCAGACATGGTCCAGCCACCTTGGTGCACCAAATGGTGATGATGAACGCACAGCAAACACAAGTTGTCGAGGTCCGTCGGACCACGGTCGGGTTTCCAACGTCTGATGTGATGCGTGTTCGTGAACGTCACGTTCGCACAGCCCGGGAAGCGGCAATGGCGGTCCCGCCGCCGCACCTCGCGGCGTTGCGGTCCGGTCGGGTCACGGCGGCTGCGCCCCTCGTACATCGTCCGACCGGCGTCGTCGTCGATGGCCAATGCGATGGTGGCGTCGCAGGAGAGCTTCTGCACGGTGGCCGTGCCGATGAGGCCGTCCCGCTCCAGCTCTCCCGCCAGGTCTGAACTCTCACCGGACTCGTCGACCAATGCCGCGATCGGCACGTGCACGACGACGTAGTACGGGTTCCTGGAGGCGACGTCCCCTCCGGCGCCGCCCGCTCTCGAGCGGACCAAACCCATGAATCCGTCGCACAGGCGCTGGTCCCATGGCGTCTCACCGTCGGAAGGGATGTCCCGGGCGATCGACTCGATGCAGGTGCGCGTCTCGGCAAAGGACTCCGGCGGCAGCTGCACGGTCATCGTGCGGAAGGTGTCGTTGAAGCGCAGTGACCGCCGGTCGTGGTCCAGGGCGGACTGGGAGGGAGCCGGCGCCTCCCGCTGAGAGCGAGCCACCTCGGCCAGCTCGCGCACCGAGCGCCGCCGCGCCGCCTCGACCAGCTCAGCGTCCGTTTCGGGCGTCGCGACGTCGGCGACCGCCCGGAACTTGTCGAAGGTGATCTCGCCGCCCTTCAACGCCTCGGTCAGTTGCGGCAGATCCCAGGCCTTCTCGGCGACGTGCACGAGTGCCCGCGCCGTCGGAACGGCCACGCTGAACCGCTCGACGGCCCAGTTCTCGGCCGACGTCGCGCCGTCTTCACGAAACGTCTGTCGCCGCTCGGCCTCGCCCAACAGCACGAGGATCCGGCCGTCGACTGCCGACCGCAGCCGGAACAAGCCATCCAGATGCCCCGCCAACTGCTCGTTCGACATCCCGGCGACCTCCGACGCCGTGAGCTCCAGGCGGCCTATTCCCGAGTCCGTGTCCATCGAGGGGCGAACGGTCGGCGCGCCCGTCGGTAAAACCCGAGAATTATTTCGATCCCCGGGCTCCCGCCCCCGAAGACCGGGACCGGTCAGGCCGCCGGCGCTATCTCCGACGTGCAGTAGGCGCACTTGTGCGCCCCCAGCGGGATCTCGCTCAGGCACTCGGGGCAGTCGCGGGTCTCGGGCTCCGGCTCCTCCTTCGGCAGTATGTTCAGGCGCTTCATCAAGGCGTTGAGGGGCAGGACCACGGCGAAGAACACCACCGTCGCGATGATCAGGAACGAGATCACCGTGTTGATGAACGAGCCGTAATAGAACTTCGAGTGGTGGAACGTGAAGTACAGGGTCGAGAAGTCGTTCTTCCCGAAGATGGCCGCGATGAGTGGGGTGATGAAGTCCTTGACGAACGCCGCCACCATGGCGGTGAACGCCGTGCCGACCACGATCGCGACGGCCAGGTCGACCACGTTGCCGCGCAGGACGAACTTCTTGAAATCAGACAGCATTTGGCGCCTCCGAGTAGATCCGCTTGTGCGCGCCTTTCCCAGTGAGCCGAGCGCCAAACCCCCGGTGGAGAGCCCCCTTAACCGGAGCCCGAGGCAGGAATCGAACCCGCGACATCTTCATTACAAGTGAAGTGCTCTACCAACTGAGCTACTCGGGCGCAGCGGCCAGATTATCCCCAGGCCGCCACCCTCCCTTGCGACCAGCGGAAAGGCTTGCAACCGCCGAGGTGGCACGGCAGGCTTGACCTACAAATGGGTCGCATGAATGCCTGAAGACGGGCCGCAGCACTCCGGCGGGATGACGGGTTCGCTCAAAGCGGTGCGAGCAGCCGTCGTGCTCGTCATCTTCGTCGTCGCGGTCGCGGTCCTCGTCGCAGTCGGGACGCGCTCGTCGCCAACTCCGTCGTCGAGCGCGCAGACCACCTCGACGTCCACGACCGCCGCCGCGGCCGGCGGGACGACCACGACCACCGCAGCCGGCGCCGCCAACTCGTCTACGACCACCTCGACCACGACGCATCACGGGCACGGGCACGGCTCAGCCACCACGACCACCACGGTGCCCCACGCCACGGTGAGCGTCGTCGTGGCCAACGCCACGAACACCAACGGCCTGGCCGCGCACTACTCCAATGTCATCGGCGCCGGCGGCTGGAAGATGGGGACCCCGATCGACGCGTCGACGACGCAGTCGACGTCCACCGTCTACTACGGAGCCGGCCAGCAGGCCGCCGCCCAGTCCATCGCGAACACCATCGGGGTGAAGCCCGCACAGGTACAGCCGCTCACGACGGCCGCGCCGGTCGCCGGTGTGACGGGCACCGACGTCGTCGTTGTCGTAGGCCAGGACCTGGCATCGGCCACGAACGGCTCTTGACGCCGGCCGGGCCGGCTGACGCATCGCTGCCCGACGCGCTCGCACCCCTCGCAGCCGTCCCCGCGCGCACGGCCCTGTTTCTCGATTTCGACGGGACCCTCGCAGCGATCGTCGCCGACCCGCGCGACGCCCGCCCGCTGCCCGGTGTGCCAGCGCTGCTGGCCGACCTTGCCGCCGAATTCGAGCTGGTCGCGGTCGTTTCCGGCCGTCCGACCTCGTTTCTGGCCGAGGCCCTCGGCCCGCCAAAAGGCGTCGTCCTGGCCGGCCTCTACGGGCTCGAGCGGGCGCTGAACGGCCAAGAGCACGACGCCTGGGCGCACGTCATCGATGAGGTCGTCGCCGAAGCCGAAGCAACGGCACCGCCTGGCGTGTATGTCGAGCCCAAGGGCCTGACCGTCACGCTCCATTGGCGCCGCGCCCCGGAGCAGAAGACCTGGGTCGTCGCGTTCGCCGAGTGCGCGGCCGCCGAGCACGACCTGCTCGTGCACGAAGGCCGTCACGAACGCGAGCTGCGCCCCCCGGTCCAAGTCGACAAGGGAACCGTCGT
>DATHPK010000091.1:0-10946 GCA_035483935.1 Acidimicrobiales bacterium | reverse complement strand
GTCGGGGTCGACGGGCCTGCGACTGCTCTCGAACTTCGTGGATCTCGCCGCGGCGGCCTGATGGACCTCCTGCCGGCGATCGACCTCCGCGGTGGCGCCGCGGTCCGCCTGACCCAGGGCGACTTCGGCCGCGAGCAGCGCTACGGCGATCCGGCCGAACTCGCGACGCGGTACATCGACGGCGGCGCGCGGTGGATCCACGTGGTCGACCTCGACGCGGCCCGCACGGGGGTGCCGCACGAGCGCGCCGCGCTGGCGCAGATCGTGGACCTGGCGGCACGGTCGGCGGTGCAGGTGCAGGCGGGGGGCGGGATCCGAACCGACGAAGCCGCCGAGGAGCTGCTCAGCTCGGGTGTGGCGCGCGTGGTGCTTGGGACCGGAGCGCTGGAGGATCCGGGACTTGCCGGGCGTTGCGCGCGTCGCTGGCCGGGACGAGTGGTCGTCGGCCTCGACTACCGCGTGAACGACGACGGGGTGGCCGAGGCGCAGGCGCAAGGATGGCTGGCCGGGTCGGGGTGGTCGGTCGGCGACCTCTTGGCGCTGTGGTCCGCCGAGCCGCTCGGCGCGGTCGTCGTGACCGAGGTGGAACGGGACGGCACGCTCGAGGGGCCCAACGTCGACGGGCTGGCGGGACTGCTGGGCCAGACGGCGTTGCCGCTCGTGGCATCGGGAGGCGTCGGCACGACCAAGGATCTGCATCGGTTGGCGGAGTTGGAGGCCGGGGGGCGGCGGCTGGCCGGGGCGATCGTCGGCAAGGCACTGGTCGAAGGCCGGTTCAGCGTGGAAGAAGGCATCGCCGCGTGCGCAGCGTCCGTCTGATCCCCTGTCTGGACGTCACGGGGGGCCGTGTCGTGAAGGGCGTGCAGTTCGTCGACCTGACCGACGAGGGCGACCCGGTTGAGCTCGCGGCGCGCTACGACGCCGAAGGAGCCGACGAGGTGACGTTCCTCGACATCACCGCGTCGTCCGACGGCCGCGACACGATGGTCTCGGTCGTGGCGCGCACCGCGGAGCAGGTGTTCATTCCCTTGACGGTGGGTGGCGGGGTCCGGGCGGCAGAGGACGCACGCCGCCTCCTCCGGGCCGGGGCGGACAAGGTCGGCGTCAACACCGCGGCAGTGGAACGGCCGACGTTGGTGCGCGATATCGCGGACGAGTTCGGGGGCCAGTGCGCAGTGGTGGCGATCGACGCACGGAGGCGGGAGGGGAGCCGGGGTTGGGAGGTGTACACGCACGGCGGGCGGACGCCGACGGGGCGTGACGCGGTGGCCTGGGCGGTGGAGTGCGCCGGCCAAGGGGCGGGCGAGATCCTGCTGACGTCGATGGACCGTGACGGGACCAAGGACGGCTTCGACCTCGCGCTGACGCGGGCCGTGGTGGACTCGGTCGACATCCCGGTGATCGCGTCGGGTGGGGTGGGACGGCTGCAGGATCTCGTCGACGGGGCCGTCGACGGCGGGGCCGACGCGGTGCTGGCCGCATCCATCTTCCATCGCCGGGAGTTCACCATCGGCGAGGCGAAGGCGTACATGGCGGAGCACGGGGTCACGGTCCGACCACTCTGACCAGGAGTAGGGCGTTGGTGCGGTACCGTGCCTAGGTGCCCACGTCGACGACGAAAAACGGATCGAGCCTGGCCAAGGCCACAAAACCCGACAAGTCGGAGAAGGCCGAGCCCGCCGAGGAGGCCGCCGAGGAGGCCGTGGGTGACAAGGCGGCCAAGCCGGAGAAGCACGAGGTGCGGCGCCCGGGCGCGGGGCTGAAGACCGAGGACAAGCAGCCGATCACCGTGCTGTTCGACCGGGTCATGGTGCAGATCTCGCAGACCGACGGGGAGCGACGCTCCCGGGCGGGGATCTTGATCCCGGCCACGGCGCAGATCACCCGGCGTCTCACGTGGGCCGAGGCGGTCGCCGTGGGACCGCACGTCCGCACGGTGAAGGTCGGCGACACCGTGTTGTTCAACCCCGAGGACCGCTTCGAGGTCGAGGTGCACGGCGAGGAGTACGTCATTCTGCGCGAGCGGGACATCCACGCGATCGCGTCGCCGCGCAACGACAGCGGGACGGGGCTGTATCTATGAGCGGGCCGTCGTCTGAGGTCTCGGCCGTGCCCGAGGGCGTGGCGCTCGCGTTCGACGAGGACCTCCTGGCCGCCATGGACTTCCACAAGGACGCCGACGGGCTCGTGCCGGCCGTCGTGCAGGACGCGGTCGACGGCACGGTGCTCACCGTCGCCTACATGGACGCCGAGGCGCTGCGACGCACACTGGCGAGCGGGCGGACGTGGTTCTACAGCCGCAGTCGCCGGGAGTACTGGCAGAAGGGCGAGACGTCGGGGGACCGCCAGTACGTGCGCGAGGTGCGCATGGACTGCGACGGCGACGCGTTGGTGGTGCTGGTCGACCAGCACGGACGGGGGGCGTGCCACACCGGCGCGCGCACCTGCTTCTACCGCACGATCGGGACGGGACCCGGGGTGCCCGCGCCGTGACGCCGGGGCCGGCGCCGGCGTCGGCGGCGGTGGGGGACGGCCGGTCCGGTGGGGGTGCGGGGCTCGCCTTCGCCCCCGACCCGGCCGAGTTCGCCGCCCTGGCCAAGGAGCACTCCATCGTCCCGGTCTGGTGCGAGGTCGTCGCGGACACCCTGACCCCGGTCGCGTGCTTCGCCAACGTGGTGGGGGACGGCGACGGCTTCCTCTTCGAGTCGGTCGAGGGCGGCGAGCGGTGGGGCCGCTATTCGTTCGTCGGCCGCCGACCGCTGGCGACGCTCACCGCACGGGGTACTCACGTGGAGGCCACGGGCCGGCTCGGTCTCGGCGCATCCGACTCGGGGATCCTCGCCGCCGTCGAGGCGCTGGTGACGCGGTTCCAGTCGCCCGTCCTGGCCGGGCTCCCCCCACTGCACGGCGGCCTCGTCGGCTACCTGGGCTACGACGTCGTGCGCGAGGTGGAGCGGCTTCCCGATCCGCCCGTCGACGACGCCGGCCAGCCGGACGCGGCGCTGGTCGTGATCGGGCAGTTCTGCGCCTTCGACCACTGGCGCCAGCGCATCGTGCTCGTCGACAACGTCGTCGTCCCCGATGCCCCCGACGGCGTGGTCGACAGCGAGGCGGTGTCGGCGGCGTACGCGTCCGCCTGCGCGCGACTGGAGGAGCTTGCGGCCGACTGTGCGGGGCGAGGGCCGGTGCCCTCCTCCGGGGGCGGCCAGCTGCTGGCCGTGCCGCCGCCCGGGCTGGAGAAGGCCGAAGCCGTGCGGACCATGACGTCGGAGGAGTACCAGGCCTGCATCGCGGCGGCAAAGGAGTACATCAAGGCGGGCGACATCTTCCAGGTCGTGCTCTCGCAGCGCTACGACCTCACGCTGGATGCGGAGCCGTTCGACGTCTACCGGGCGCTCCGCTTGTTGAACCCGAGCCCGTACCTCTATTTCCTGCGGTTCCCCGAGGTCACGGTCGTGGGTGCGTCGCCGGAGCCGATGGTGCGGTTGCGCGACGGCGTGGTCATTTCCCGTCCGATTGCGGGCTCCCGGCCCCGGGGCGAGAGCGAACAGCACGACCGGTTGCTCGAGTCGGAACTGATCGAGGACCCCAAGGAACTGGCCGAGCACATCATGTTGGTAGACCTGGCCCGCAACGATGTGGGGCGGGTGGTGCGGTTCGGGACCGAGAAGGTCGACGAGCTGATGACCGTCGAGCGCTACAGCCACATCATGCACATCACGTCGCAGGTGTCGGGGGAGCTCGCGGAGGGCAAGGGCCCGATCGACGTCCTGCGAGCGACTCTGCCGGCCGGGACGCTCTCGGGGGCGCCGAAGGTGCGGGCGATGGAGATCATCGACGAGCTCGAGGTGACCAAGCGCGGCGTCTACGGCGGCGTCGTCGGTTACATCGACTTCTCCGGGAACGTGGACACGGCGATCGCGATCCGGACCATGGTCGTGATGCCCGACGGCCGCGCCAGCGTGCAGGCGGGTGCGGGCATCGTCGCGGACAGCGACCCGCTCTCGGAGGACGAGGAGTGCGCGAACAAGGCCAGCGCCCTGTTGGTCGCGGTGACGGCGGCGCGGCGGATGGGCGCGTCCCGGCGCCCGTGAGCACTGTCGGTGAGCTCGACGCCGAGACGGCGGCGCTGCGCCGCGGCGCCGGCGCGTTCCGTGTCAGCCGCGACGTGCTGGCGCTGCGCGGTCCCGACGCCGAGGAGTACCTGCAGGGCCAGCTCAGCCAGGACGTGGTGGGGCTCGCGGTGGGCGAGACGGCCGACTCCCTGCTCCTCGAGCCCGACGGCAAGCTGTGTGCCCTCCTCCGGGTGACGCGGACCGACGGGCAGGGCTTCGTGCTCGACCTCGACGCGGGCTACGGGGATGCGGTGGTGGCGCGTCTGCGGCGGTTTCTGCTGCGCGCCAAGGTCGAGCTCGAACCGCTCGACTGGCGCTGCCTGTCGCTGCGGGGCGCCGGCGTCGAGGGGCCGGCGGGCGGCCTGCTCACGGTCCTCGCCGAACGGGGCGTCATGACGTTGCCGTTCGAGTGGAACGGATGGGGCGGCGTGGACCTGCTCGGTCCGTCGGACGTCGTGTTGGGCCCTGAGGGTCTCGACCTCCCGCCGGGGATCGTTGCGTGCGGCGCCGACGCGGTCGAGGCCTGTCGCATCGTCTCGGGGGTGCCGGCCATGGGCGCCGAGCTGACGACGAAGACGATCCCCCACGAAGCAGGCGTGGTGCCTCGCACGGTGAGCTTCACCAAGGGGTGTTACACGGGCCAGGAGTTGGTGGCCCGCATCGATGCGCGTGGGGGCAACGTGCCGCGGCGGCTCGTGGGGATCCTGGCGCCGGCCGGTCCACCGGAGGGCGACGCCCTGTCCCCGGGCATGACGCTGCACGCGGGCGAAGCCCCTGACGGCGACGGTGCCGCGGATGACAAGGTGGTGGGCACGTTGACCTCGGCGGCCTGGAGCATCGAGCTCGGTGCGTGGGCCGGATTGGCGTACCTCCACCGGAACGTCGCCTCACCGGGCCCGGTCCGGCTGCGCTCCGGCGACGGGGTCGGGGGGTCCCGTCCGGCCCGGGCCACGCTCCTTCCCATCGCCGGCTAAGCGGGTCGCGGTGCCTTCGGACGAGCACCGCTCGCACGGAATGCGTTTGTTCTCTGGCGGCGCGGCGGTGGTGTCCGCCGGTTACGCACTCGGTGCGGCCGCGACGACGCCGTTCACGTGGGCGGCCGACGTGATGACGGCGATCCCGATTGCGTTGGTGGCCGTGCTGGCGGCGGTCAGGTGGCCGCTCCGTCCGGACCGCTCCGACGTGCTCGCGGCGTCGGGCCGTTCCCCGTCGCGGCATCCCTATCTGGGATGGGTGGTCCTGCTCGCGTTCGTGGCGGGGTGGGAGCTCGTCGAATACCTCTGGCGGGGAGCGCGGAGCGCGCACCCGACACTCAGCTCCATGGCGGACGCGTTCGACGCCCACTACGCCGGCAAGGCGGTCGCGTTCTTCGCCTGGCTGTGGCTCGGCGCCGCCATCGTCCGGGCCGGGACGCCGGTCGCCTCCGCCTCGGGGCGGTCGTCGTGACTTCGTCGTGGGGCTACGCCGTCTGGGCGGTGCTTGCGGTCGCAACGCTGCTCTTGTGGGCCTTGTCGCGCTCGACGTCGACAGCGGGGGTGGTCCGGCCTTCGGCGGCGCTGGCGCGACTGGCCACGGACCCCTGGCTCAGAGTGCCGCTGGTCATCGGCTGGGCCTGGCTCGGCTGGCACCTCTTCGCCCGCTGACCCCTCCGACCCCGGGGGACAGCGACGTGCGAAAGGGGGTTCGGGAGCGCACCCCAATTGCAACCGAGTGTCACCGGACATGACACAACCGGGGCGCACGCTGACTCCATGGGGTCGGGGGTCAAGGTAAGGGAACAGGGTGAGGTGAACGCCGCCGAGCGTGAGTCGCTGCCCGACCTGAAGCCATGGCGCGAGGTCGGTTGGATCTTCCGGGACGGGGGATGCGTGGCCATCGAACGCCGGGACGACGTGATCAGAGCGCGGGAGATGGTGGACTGATGGTGAAGATCATTCAAGTCGCCGACGACGGCACCGAGAAGGCGGCCGTGGAGTTGGACGACTTCACGGTGGAGGTCATCTACTCGGGTATCGCCGACATGCTGCGCGACGCCGAGACGGCGCAGGCAGGGCACGTCGCGTCGACGCCCGACCTGTCTCGCGAAGAACGGCAGCGCCGCGAGAAGGTCCTGACCAAGATCCGAGGCTGAACGGCGCGCTGGCGTCCGCCAGCGACAGTGCCAAGCGTCGAACTCCCGGGCTGTGCCCCAGCTCGACCCCCGCCGGTCCTGCGCCTGAACCCTGCCCATGGGCCAAGGCGCAAATGAGCCGCCGCTACGCTGAATCGCTATGCCCACCTACTTGGAGGAGATCCTTGCCTCCCACCGGGCGGGCGCGGCAGAGGATGCTCGCGTCCTCGATGACCTGGTGGAACAGGCCAAGGCCACTCCCGCGCCGAGGAATTTTGCCGGGCCACTGGGGGGTGACAGCCTCTCGTGCATCGCCGAGATCAAGCGGCGTTCCCCGTCGAAGGGCGATCTGGACCCCGACCTGGTACCTGAGCTTGTCGCAAAGGAGTACGCGGCGGGCGGAGCGGCCTGCCTTTCCGTTCTGACCGACACCGACTACTTCGGCGGAACGGCCGCCGACCTGGTCGGCGCCCGGCGGGCCTGCCCCCTTCCCGTGCTCCGCAAGGACTTCACCGTGCAGGAATCCGACGTCGCCGACGCGCGGCTGATGGGTGCGGACGCCGTTCTTCTCATCGTGGCCGCGCTCGAGGACGGGGCTCTTCGCCGATGCGCGGCCCTTGCGGACGAACTCGGACTCGCCGCTCTCGTCGAGGTGCACGACGAGAGGGAGCTCGAGCGCGCGCTGGAGGCTGGCTCTCGCATCGTCGGCGTGAACCAACGCGACCTGCGCACCTTCCAGGTGGACCGCGAACGGGCGTGTGCAATGGCCGCCGAGATCCCGGCGGGCGTCCTCGCGGTGGCAGAGTCAGGCATCCGCGACGCGGGAGACGCCCGACGGTTGGCGGAGGCCGGCTACGACGCCATCCTGGTGGGGGAGACGCTCGTGCGCGCCAAGGATCGGGCCCGACAGCTGCGTGACCTCGTGGGTCACCCCGTCGGACGGCGTTGACGCCGTGAGCGACCAACTTTTCGTAAAGATCTGTGGGATCACCTCCGAGGCGGACGCCCTGCTCGCCGTCAGCCTCGGCGCGTCAGCCGTCGGGTTCATGTTCGCCCCTTCGCCCCGGCAGATCCCGGTCCAGCTCGCCGGGGACATCGCGAAGCGCCTGCCCGAGCACATCCTGACGGTCGGGGTGTTCCGGAACGAGGCGCCGCAACGAGTCGTCGAGGCGGTGCGCACGGCCGGGTTGGGTGCCGCGCAGCTGCACGGTCAAGAGACGGCCGAAGCCACGCAATGGGTACGTTCCCGCGTGCCGCTGGTGATCAAGGCGTTCCGCGCGGGCGAGCGCACCATTACGCGCTTCGACGAGTTCGGTGCGGACTATCTCCTGGTGGACGGTGACAACCCAGGATCGGGCCAGGTCTTCGACTGGCGCCTGGCCGAAGGGGTGGTCGACCACGACCGCCTGATCGTGTGCGGGGGGCTGCGACCGGACAACGTGGGACAGGCGGTCGCGTACTTACGTCCCTGGGGCGTCGACGTGTCGACCGGAGTGGAGTCCGCGCCGGGTCGGAAAGATCCCTTGTTGATGCGGGACTTCATCACGAACGCCCGGCGCGCCCAGGCCGACACGGCGGGGCGAGACCCGATGGACAGCGAAGACTCGGAGGAGCCCTACGACTGGAGGGAGGCGTGACGGAGGTCAGCCGCATGGGCCGCCCGGGACCCGACGGCCGCTTCGGCGAGTTCGGCGGTCGTTTCGTCCCGGAGTCCCTCATGCCGGCCTGCCTCGAGCTCGAGAAATGGTTCGACGACGCCTGGGCTGATCCCGCCTTTCGTTCGGAGCTCGATGGTCTGCTGCGCACGTACGGGGGGCGCCCGACGCCAGTCACCGAGTGCTCGCGGCTCTCAGAGCGGCTCGGGGTCCGCGTGCTGCTCAAACGGGAGGATCTCGCGCACACCGGTTCGCACAAGCTGAACAACGTCGTCGGCCAGGCGCTGCTCACCAAGCGGATGGGCAAGAGCCGCATGATCGCGGAGACCGGTGCGGGGCAGCACGGCGTCGCGACCGCGACCGCCGCCGCGTTGTTCGGGCTCGAGTGCACCGTCTTCATGGGCGAGGTCGACACCAAGCGCCAGGAGCTCAACGTCTTCCGGATGGAGCTGCTTGGATCCGAAGTCCGGCCGGTGACGTCGGGGAGCCGCACGCTGAAGGATGCCGTCAACGAGGCGTTGCGGGAATGGGTGGCGTCCGTGGACACCACGCACTACTGCATCGGATCGGTGATGGGGCCGCACCCCTTCCCGTACATGGTGCGGCAGTTCCAGCGGGTGGTGGGCGAGGAGGCCCATGCCCAGTGCCGGTCGCTGTTGGACGGCTCGGATCCCGACGTCGTGGTGGCCTGCATCGGGGGCGGATCGAACGCCGCCGGGACGTTTGCGGGATTCGTCGACACGGCGGCACGCCTCGTCGGCGTCGAGGCCGCGGGCGGTGCCGCGGTGACCAACGGGATCCCCGGCGTCCTGCACGGCATGCACTCTCGTCTTCTCCAGGACGAGTCCGGGCAGATCGAGGAAGCGGAATCGATCTCCGCGGGGTTGGACTATCCCGGCCTCGGGCCCGAGCACGCGCACCTGGCCGCGGTCGGCCGGGCCGAGTACACCATGGCCAACGACGCCGAGGTGCTCGAAGCGTTCCGGCTGCTGAGCCACACCGAGGGCATCATCCCCGCGCTCGAATCGGCTCACGCGGTGGCCTGGGTGGCGCGCAGCGCCGGCACCGATGCGCTCCCCAATGGCTCCACCGTGTTGATCACGCTGTCGGGGCGAGGCGACAAGGACGTCGCCCAGGTCCGCGAGATTTTCGGCCGGGAGCGAGATGCCTGACCTCGAAAAGGAGCTGCGGAGTCGGCGCGACGGGGGTCACAAGCTCCTCATTCCCTACCTCATGGGCGGCATGACCCCCGACTGGGGCGAGTCCTTGGCGGCGGTCGTCGCCGCCGGGGCCGACGCCGTTGAGGTGGGCATCCCCTTCTCGGACCCCATGATCGACGGCGCCGTGATCCAGGAGGCGGCACTGCGCGCGCTGCAGAGGAACACCGTGCCCGACGAAGTGTTGGACGGGATCGCCCGCGCCGAGGCGCCCGTCCCGATTGCGGTGATGACGTACTACAACATCGTGTTCCGCGCCGGGCACAAGCGGATGGCTCGCTCTCTGGCGGCGGCGGGTGTGGGAGGCGCCATCCTGCCGGACCTGCCCATCGAAGAGCTCGATCCCTGGCAAACCGAGGCGGATGCGGCCGGGGTCGACACGATCTTGTTAGTCGCGCCGTCCAGTCCCGAAGAACGCGTGGCACGCATCTGCGAGCGCGCCCGCGGGTTCGTGTACGCGGTCGCCCGCATGGGCGTGACGGGGGAGCGACAGAATCTCGGTGGAGAGGCGGCCAAGGTGGTCGAGCGCATTCGTCGCCACACCGATATGCCGGTTTGCGTAGGGGTCGGGATCTCGACGCCCGACCAGGCCGCCGAGATCTGCGAGGTCGCGGACGGGATCGCCGTGGGATCTGCGCTCGTGCGGCGCCTGATCGAGGGCGAGGGCCCCGAGGGCGCCGCCACCTTCATCGGATCCCTCCGCCGGGCGATCGACTAGGCGCGTCCTCGTAAGGCCCGTTCGACGTCGGCGGCGAGGGCGTCCTGGCCCTGCGCGGTCGGATGCGCCGTGCGCCAGACGAGCCCCCGCAATGACAGCTCCGCCTGGTTGGCGCGCGCGTCCACCGGGTCGCACACACCGCCGAGCTCAGAGCCTGCCTCCGAGCAGGCCTTGGCCGCGGCGATGTCGCCCGTGTCGACCGCCAGGGACGCGTCGGAGATCGGTTCGGAGGAGAAGACCCAGGGGTCGGCGGTGCACATGCCATGCCCGTCCAGGGCGTGGGCCACGTCGATCAGGACGACGTTGCGCACACCGTGACCACGCGCGTCGGCCACCGCGCCGGCGATCGCGTCGTTCAGGGCGGTGAGCACGACCTGTGCGGCCGCCTCGGTCGATGCCCCGTTCGCCTTGAGGCCGGTGCAGACCAGGTTCGTGCCGAGCCCGGAGAGTCCCGAATCGTCTGCGATGGCGGACGGGGCCGGAATGGGCTGGTAGTAGTCGAGGACCGCCACGGTCCCAGCATCCGGTGCGATCTGTTCGATCACGGCGGCGAGTCCGCTGCGCACCCGAGCGAGGTCGGCAGAGATCTCTGGTGTCACCGCCCCGTTGCTGAGGCAGTTAACGCCGAGTCCGAGGCTTGCCCCGAGCACCCGTGCGAGTTCGTACTCGAGGCATTCGCCGAAACGGATGTCGTCGGCACCGTCCTGGAGCAGCACCAGCCGCGCCGGGTGGGCGTGCAGTCCCGACGCCGCGACCTCGCTGCTGAGGTTGCGGTTCTGCTGGGGGAGGCACTGCCCGCTCGGCTCCGTGTCGTCCGCGGTGCTCGCAACGGCTCCGCTGATGGCGAGCTGGTCCCCGACCAGGCTGCAGTTGGTCGGCCGGACTGACATCGTGAGCCCGAAGTGGGCGGACACAGTGCTCGGGTAGGCCAGGGTCGAGGGGCCTTGCGAAACGTCGCTCCTCGGGAGCCCGATCTGCGGCGTCACGTACGGGTTGGCCAATCCGTGGCCGTAGGGGACCGAGTCGCCCAGCGCGACCGAGCGGGTGGACGCCTGGGACGGCGGTACCGATGCCGGTTGCGTCGTGAGGAGGACCACACCGGCCACCACGGCTCCCACCAGGACCACGGCG
>DATHPK010000090.1:0-2091 GCA_035483935.1 Acidimicrobiales bacterium | reverse complement strand
GATCGGCGCGGCGATCACCATCGGGTTCTCGGTCGTCTTCATCGTGATCTTCGAATCGACGTCCCGGCACTCGACGGTTCCGTCCCTGGCGCACATCAACCTCGGCCAGTACTACCTGCCCGCCTTCGTCGCCTACGGGGTGATGGCGGCGTGCTTCAACATCTTGGCCATCACGCTGGTGAACCGGCGCGAGTTCGGGCTTCTCAAGCGGCTCCGTCTGAGCCCGTTGCCGACTTGGATGTTGCTGGCTGCCGTCTTCATCAATTACATGATCATCGCGGCGATCCAGATCGTCCTCGTGCTGTTGGTGGGGTGGATCGGCTACAGCGTGACCGGCCCCCACGACGTCTTGCTCTTCGTGCTCGTTCTCGTCGTGGGCATGTTGAGCTTTACGGCGCTGGGGGTGGCGGTCAGCACGCTCGTTCCCAACGCAGACTCCGCCGGCCCCATCGTGAGCCTCGTGTTCTTCATCCTGGTCGCGTTGTCTGGCCTCTATTTCCCCGTCAAGGCGGGTTCGGGTCTCGCCACGTTCACGGACTTCTTCCCGATCCGCCATCTGATCACCGCCACGGTCGACACATTCAACGGCATCCCCGGCACGTCGCCGTGGAACGACTTGCTCGTCATGGCCATATGGGGCGCAGCGAGCATCTTCGTCAGCGTGCGGCGCTTCGACTGGTCGCCCAAACGGGGCTGATGCTCCTCGTCGATGCGGCCAACGTGATCGGGTCCCGGCCGACGGGTTGGTGGAAGGACCGGGCGGGCGCGGCTCGATCGTTCGTCGAGGATCTACGAGCAGGCGTGGCCTCCGGCCGGTTGACTTCGCCGGTGACCGTTGTGTTGGAAGGAAAGTCGCGCGGTGGTGCGGCGGAGGGCGTGGCGGACGGCGTGACGGTGCTGCACGCGGCGCACAGCGGTGACGACGCGCTCGTCGACGTCGTGGAGAGCGTCAGCGATCATGGCGTGACGCTGGTCACCGCGGATCGAGAGCTCCGGCGGCGGGCCGAGGCGCTCGGCGCGCAGGTGGTCGGGCCGAAATGGCTTCTCGAGCGCTTGGCCTGAGGTCGGGGTCAGGCGGATACGGCGACAGCGATGTAGTCAGTGGGAGCGGGCCAGGGAGATGAACGCCTCGACCTTGGCCAGGTCCTTCCGCCGGCGATCCGACTCGAGGCTGGTGCGGGTCTCGGAGTCCACGCCGAACGGCTTGACCGCGGTGATGGCGTCGCGCACGTTCTCCGGTCCGAGGCCACCGGCCAGGACCACGGTTATGTCCAAGGTGTTCACGATGTCGGCGCTGATGCTCCAGTCGTGGGTGTGCCCGGTGGCGCCGACGACACCGGTGTCGGGGTGCTTCGTATCGAGGAGCAGGCTGTCGCCGACCTCTGACAGCCGCCGGGCGACCTCCATGGAGCCGGGCCCGTCGACGGGAACCGTCAGGAGGAGTTGGGCCGGTTCGACCTTGGCCCGGATCCGATGGAGGGTGGCGTCGTCCATCGCGTGGGCCCGGGCCAGGTGCACGATGTCGGGCCCGATCGCCTTCACCGTGGCGAGGATGCGTTCGGGATCGGTCGAGAGGGACAACGCGGCCACGCGGACATTGGTGAGGGCCGCGACGATGTCGCGGGCGGTGTCGGCGTCGACCGAGTCCCAGGTGGGAACGCCTTCGTCGAGAACGACCCCGACCGCGTCGGGGCGCAGGCGGTCCACCTCGGCCGCATCCTCCTTCGTCGTGATCCCATAGACCTGCACGTACACGAGAGGGATCTTCGCGCTCCGTGGGCCGGGCCACCTGACTGCCCTCCCGGGCGGCGTGGCCGTGTGCGGCCCGAACGCTCATCGGTAGTCTCGGGCGCATGGCAGGCCAGGGCGTCCACGACTACGGAAAGGACATCTACACCGAGGCCGACAGGGACGACGACACCCTGTCCAATCTCGGCCCGCTCGCTGCGCTCGCGGGGGTGTGGAGCAGCGTCGAGGGCGCCGACGCCCACCCGGTGGGACCGGGGTCGGACATCACGGGCCCGGTCGAGGGCGGGAGCGAGCACAACGTGTTCGTCGAGCGATACGAGCTGCAACCGATCGACGGGCAGA
>DATHPK010000089.1:0-2710 GCA_035483935.1 Acidimicrobiales bacterium | reverse complement strand
GCGAGGAATAGCTCGGGTGCGGGGCGGCACCCTGGTAGCCGTAGGCGTCCAACGGTGTCGTGGGGCCGCCACCGGTGAGCGGGGCGCGGAAGAGCCCTTCGGTGAAGGTCTGGGGCGTCAGGTGCGCGCCGGCCAGCTGCACGCCGGTGAAGAACTGTTGGTAGGCCGGGAGGATGGCGGGCGCAGCCAGCGAGGCAGGGCCCGTGTCGGGGCCGTACCACCAGCGGTAGAGGTGGTCGGCGTCCCCCGCGGCCACGGGGACCGGGACGGCCAGGCTGGACACGCCGAACGCGTGGGACCACTCGCTCTGGTCGTAGTAGCGGCCCAGGGCGGAGGTGTCGGTCAGGACGATGCCCGTGATGATCCATTCGGGGAAGTAGCCGATGTTGGCGCATGCCTTGGTGAGATAGATGGGCATGATCGGGTCGCCGGCGAAGACGACCGAGGTCGCGCCCGAGCTCTTCAGCTTCTCGGCCAGCGTCGCGGCCTGGGTGGGCAGCGTCGTGAGGTTGAGGTTGTAGGTCAGGTCGGCCGGCGAGACCAGATCGACGTGTCCGTCGCGCAGCTTCTTCTCGAGCGAGGTCGTCAACTCGTCGAAGCCGGGTGCAGGCGGTATCGACGTCTCGCTGACGATGATGAAAGAGCGTTTCTGCGTGTGCAGCGACGTGTCGCCCGCCCAGATCGCGTCCTTGCCGTTCAGCTTGGCGATCATGTAGTCGACGGTCTCGTTCAACGAGGTGTCGGCGGTGGGCAGGTTGGCCCACTGGTACGGCGCGTCCTGCTGGATCAGGGCATTGAGGGACGAGTCGCCGCAGCCGATGCACAGGACGTGCAGCCGCGCCAGCTCCTGCTCGTAGGCCGTGGTCTCGCCCGGGCCACCGATCGAGGCGAAGGCATGATCTTGTTCGGCCACCGTGACGGCATCGGCGTGCGCGGCCACCGGATCGGTGTCCGCGCCGCTCGCCTCGAACGGAATGAGGTTCACGTGGCGGCCGTACAGCACGTAGATCTTGTTCAGCATGGCGACGTAGGCCTCGACGGTCGCCAAGGCCTGCGCCGGGGTTCCCGCCGCGCTCGAGATGGTCGAGGCCAGCCCGCCGGGCTGGGGGTAGTAGTAGACGAGGTTGATCGTCGTCGCGGTCACGCCGCTCGAGGTGGCGCCGCCGTTGGAGCCGGCCGGCACCGGGACGCAGGGCGGTGAGTACACGGTCGGCATCTTGAGGCGGCCGGTGTGGTGGTCACATTGCGGCCCCCAGTCGTACGAAGAGGTCGTGCCCTCCTTGGCGGCCGTTGCGTAGGTGATGGGAACCGACGACGACGAGGTGGGCGTGGTTGTGCTCGGGGCGGTCGCGGTGGTCGGAGTGTTCGATTCGTTGACCGTGGCGACGATCCCGGCGGCGATGAGCGCGCCCACGATGAGGATCACGGGCACGGCCATGCGAACCCGGCTGACCCGCGGCCACGGCCGTTCGGCGAGCGGTTCGGGTCCCGAAGCCGGCGTCTGGGTCGTTTCGGTCTCGCTCATGTCACTCGCTCCCCGCACGCGCAACAGGACCCGTCCGCGTGAGCGCGAGCGGGTCGGATCCGAGGAAGGCCTCGCCCACCATGGGCGACTGCAGCACATCTGCCGGTGGTCCGCTGGCGATCACGGCACCGCGGTCCATCGCCACGAGGCGGTCGGCCAGTTCCGCAATGAAGGCGATGTCGTGCTCGACGATCAGCATCGTGGCGTCCAACTGGTCGCGGACGTTGCGCAACAGCTCCAGCATTGCCTCTACCTCACGTTGGGCGACCCCCGAGGAGGGCTCGTCGAGCAGAACCACCGTGGGCTGGTGGGCGACGACCGCCGCCAGGTCGACGAGTCGCCGCGAGCCCGTCGACAGCTCACTCACGAGGTTGTCGGCGAAGCGTTCGAGCCCGAACATCTCCATGAGCTCGTCCACCCGGCGCCGCACCGCGGCCTCGGTGCGGACCTGGACGGGCAGGCGGAGCATCGCGTTGAAGGGATCGCCGACGTCGGTGAAGCGCTCGAGGGAGACGGCCAGGGCGTCGCGGACGGTGAGCGCGGAGAACAGACGCGAGTCCTGGAAGGAGCGACCGAGGCCGAGGCGGGCACGGCTGGCCGCGGTACGGCCGGTCACGTCGACGCCGCGCAGCTCGACGGTCCCGGTGTCGGGATGCAAGAACCCGGAGATGACGTCGAACAGCGTCGTCTTCCCTGCACCGTTGGGCCCGATGATCCCGACGAGTTCACCGTGTTCGGCGTGCAGCGACACGTCGTTGAGGGCGCCGTTGCCCCCGAAGCTCAGCGTCAGCCCGCGTACCTCGAGCTCGTGACCCGTTCTGCCCTCGACGCGGGGCCGGACGGCCTGGGCGGCGAGCGACTCGGATGCCTTCTGCAGGTAGATCGACCACAACAGTTCGGGATGGGCGGCCAACTCGGCGGCCGTGCCGCTGAAGCGCACCGCCCCCGTGTCCATGACGTAGACGCGGTCTGCCACGGCAACGGCGACGTTCATCGACTGCTCGACGACCAGGATGGCCGTGCCGGTTCGCCGCATCGACTCGATGGCGCCGAGGAGCTGCTCGACGACGATCGGCGAGAGCCCCAGTGAAAGCTCGTCGATGAGGAAGAGCTTGGGCCGCGTCATGGTCGCCATGGCGAGCGCGAGCATCTGCTGCTGCCCCCCCGAGAGATTGGCGGCACGCT
>DATHPK010000088.1:0-3906 GCA_035483935.1 Acidimicrobiales bacterium | reverse complement strand
GGCCCGTCGTCGACGCCCGTGTCAGCCACCGAACTGTGGCCGTTGGCACCGTTCGTGACCAAGCCGTCGGCTGTAGGCGGCGGGCTGATCGCAGCCTCGTGGAAGTGGGGCACCGACTTCACGCCCTCGCCGTGCACGGGCGACCCGTGGGCCTCGTCGACCAGCCGGGCCACCTCGGCACCGTCGATGATTTCGTTGTCGAGAAGGGCGCGGGCGATGGCGTTGAGACCGCCGCGGTGCTTGCTCAGCACTTCCATCGCCCGCTGTTCCTCCGAGCGCAAGATCCGTTCGACTTCGTCGTCGATGACCTTGGAGGTGTCCTCGGAGTAATCACGCGTGTGCATGAGGTCCTCGCCCAGGAAGACCTGGCCCTGCGAGCCCCACGCCATGGGGCCGATGGACTCGCTCATGCCCCATTCGCGCACCATCTTGCGTGCCAGCTCGGTGTTGCCGACGAGGTCGTTGGCGGCGCCCGTCGACAGGTCGCCGTACACGAGGATCTCGGCGCAGCGCCCGCCCATGCGCACGCACAGCGCGTCTTCTATGTAGTTGCGCGGGTGGATGTGGCGCTCTTCCATGGGCAGCTGGTGGGTCACGCCGAGCGCCATGCCGGTCGGCAGGATGGTCACCTTGTGCACCGGGTCGGCGTGCTCGAGGACGTAGGCCAGCACGGCATGGCCGCCCTCGTGGTACGCGATGCGCTCCTTCTCGTCATCGGACAGGACCATCGACTCGCGGCGCTGGCCGAGGAGCACGCGGTCGCGCGCCGTCTCGAAGTCGGCCATGGCGATCTCCGCGCTGCCGCGCCGGACCGCGTGCAGCGCGGCCTCGTTGACGAGGTTGGCCAGGTCGGCACCCGACATGCCGGGCGTGCCGCGGGCCACGACGGTGAGGTCGACGTCGCCCGATATCCGCTTGCCCTTGCAGTGCACCTGGAGGATCGGCAGCCGCTCCTCGAGGTCCGGCAGCGGCACCACGATCTGACGGTCGAAGCGACCAGGTCGCAGCAACGCCGGGTCCAAGATGTCGGGGCGGTTCGTCGCCGCGATCATCACGACACCCTCGGCGGTGTCGAAGCCGTCCATCTCCGAGAGCATCTGGTTGAGCGTCTGCTCGCGCTCGTCGTGCCCACCGCCCAGCCCGGCACCGCGCTTGCGGCCGATCGAGTCGATCTCGTCGACGAAGACGATGGCGGGCGCCTGCTTGCGGGCCGTCTGGAACAGGTCGCGCACCCGGCTGGCGCCGACACCCACGAACATCTCCATGAAGTCGGAGCCGCTGACCGACATGAAGGGCACGCCGGCCTCGCCGGCCACCGCCCGGGCGATCAGCGTCTTGCCGGTGCCGGGAGGGCCGACCAGCAGCACGCCCTTGGGGATCTTGGCCCCGATCTCCTTGAAGCGCGCCGGCGTCTTCAGGAAGTCCACGACCTCGCTGATCTCCTGCTTGACGCCCGTGTAGCCCGCCACGTCGTCGAAGGTCGTGGAGGGGCGGTCGCTGCTGAACGTCTTGGCCTTGGAGCGGCCGATCGACATGATCCCCGACATCTGCCCGCGGGTCTGCCGGCCGATGAAATAGATGAAGGCGGCCCCGATGCCGATTATGAAGATGTAGGGGAGGAGGTCGCCCAGCAGGTTCGACGACGGGGTCGGGAAGCTGACCTCGACGCCGTCGTTGCGCATCGTCTGCACGTCGTTGGGCAGCGACGGGCTCGGCCCCTGCACCTGGTAGCTCTTCCCGTTGTCACCCTTGAAATTGCCGTTGATCTGGCCGGTGGAGTTGGAGATCTTGGCGGTCGCGATCTCCTTGGCCTGCACGTCCTGCATGAACTTGGTGTACGAGAGGGTCTCGGCGTTGTTCGTCTTGATCGTGCCGACGGCCAGGAGGATCGCCACGATGCCGATGGCGAGGACGCCCCAGAGCCAGCGCCAGCTCTGCCCGCTCGGCGCCCCGGGTTGATTCGGGCCGCCGCCCTCGTTGTTCTGACCGTTCTGGGGCGCGTTCTGCCGGTTGACCGGCTTCTCCGTGCGCTGGGGGCTCACCCCGTACATGCTATGCGCCCCCCTCGCTTCACGGTGACCGCCCCTCACCTGGTCCGTTGCGTGGCCGACCTGCAGATTCTGGGTCGTGACGCACCGGTATCGTCGTGCCGATGACCGACCCGGAGACCGGCGCGCCCGCGATGGGACCACCGGCCCGGCCCCCGGGGCCCGCTCCCGCCGGTTACGTGCCCCGCGAGTGGCTCCAGCAGCAGCAGCCCCCGGTTGCACCAACACCGCCGCCGCCCCCCGGCGCCTACTGGTCTCCGAGCGGTGCGCGCACGGGCCTGCCCGCTGCTCCGCCCCCCAACATCGACATCCCCTTCCTCGATACCCCTTGGGTCCCCCCGAAGACCCCCCGCCAGGGTTGGTACTGGCTGATCTTCGCGGTGGCCGGCTTCGTCGTCGGCCAGCTCGGCGCCGTCATCTTCGCCACGATCTCGGGCGCCGTCGCGGGCAAGACGGCGGCGCAGATGCAGGCGATCGCGACCTCCACGGTGCCACCCGAGTGGTACGTGGTGTCCACGCTGCTCGGCCTGTGGATCGGCTTCCTCGGCGCACCCTGGCTGGCCAGCCGCACCCAGGGCACGCGGCACTTCGCCCGCGACCTCGGGCTGCGCTTCAGGTGGATCGACCTCCTCGGCATCCTCATCGGCATCGGCGGCCAGTTCTTCATCACCCTGGCGTACGCGCCCTTCCAGCACGACATCAAAAACTTCAACGCGCCCTCGCAACGGCTCACCGGTGCCTCGCACGGCACCGGCTTCGTCATCATCGCCATCGCCACCGTGCTCCTCGCCCCGGTCATGGAGGAGCTCTTCTTCCGCGGCCTGCTCCTGAAGGGCCTGGTCCGCGTCTTCACGAAATTGGGGGCAGCCGGCGGCGCTCGTGTCGCCGGAGTCGTCCTGGCCGTGATCGTCGACGGGCTCCTCTTCGGCCTGGCCCACGGCGAGTGGGTGCAACTGGCGGGGCTGGCCACCTTCGGCATGATCCTGGCCGCGGTCTCCTACCGCACGGGGCGTTTGGGGATGAACATAGTCGCCCACGCCTCCTTCAACCTGGTCGCCATCATCGCCATTGCCGCGAGCGGGAGCGCCGTCATCCACTGAGTCACCGACCGGGTCGACCACACGGCCATCCACCTGGCGTGCGCCGCGCCGCTCGTTCTGGGCGCGGCGCGGGCGCCACCTATGGTGTGTCCCGTGAGCCGCATGGACCAGGTCTTCAAGGCGTACGACGTGCGCGGCACGGTGCCCGACCAGCTCGACGCCGACATGTGCCGGGCCATCGGCCGCGCCATGGCCCGCTTCGTGGACGCCCCGCAGATCCTGGTCGTCCGCGACATGCGCGAGACCGGGGTGGCGCTCTCGGCGGCCTTCTCCGACGGCGTGCGGGCCGAGGGTGTCGACATCGTCGACCTCGGCATGGCCTCGACCGACTTCATGTACTTCGCGTCGGGCCATCTCGATTCGCCCGGCGCCATGTTCACGGCGTCGCACAACCCGGCGCAGTACAACGGTCTGAAGTTGTGCCTTTCCGGGGCGCGGCCGATCGGGCGCGACACCGGGCTGGCCGACATTGAGGCCGGCGCCGAGGAGTTGCTCGGCGCACCGCTGCCGCCTCTGACGGGGAAGTGGAGCGAGCAGAGCCTGCTCGGCGAATGGGCGGACCACGTGGTGTCCTTCGTCGACGTCGGGTCGCTGCGTCCGCTCAAGGTCGTGGCCGATACCGCCAACGGCATGGGCGGCCTCGTGGTGCCGAAGGTCTTCGAGGGCCTGCCCGTCGACCTCGAGATCCTCTTCGGCGAGCTCGACGGCACCTTTCCCAACCACCCCGCCGACCCCATCCAGGAGGAGAACCTCCGGGA
>DATHPK010000087.1:0-3444 GCA_035483935.1 Acidimicrobiales bacterium | reverse complement strand
CACGCCGTCGGCGAACTGCCCGAAGATGCGGCGGTCGAATTTCCACTGCCACCCGCCCTCGACCTCCTTGAGCGAGTGGCGGGCCACGAAGTCGACGACGTAGTCGAGGTAGTGCTCCTGGGGCGGCACGGTGCGGAAGCGGGCGGCGGCGGCGGCGAGCGTCGGGTAGGTGCGGGGGCGCCCGAACGCATCGTGCGCGCTGATCTCGGGGTCGGCCTCGGTCACGGGCGAGTCGCAGACGATCACGCCCGCCACCGCGTCGGCGTGGCGCGCCGCGGTGACGATCGTGATGAAGCCGCCCATGGAGTGGCCGATCACAACGGGAAGCCCGTCGATGCCGGCGTCGGCCGCGACGGCCACCACCTCGTCGGCCCACTGCTCAGGGTCGTAGTGCTCCCGGTGCCCGCTGTCTCCGTGGCCCGAGAGGTCGATCGCGGCCACCCGGAACTCGCCGGCGAACCGCGCGGCCACGTGCGTCCACCACTGCGCGTGAGCTCCACCTCCGTGCACGAAGACGAGCCCGCGGCGGCCCGGCTCTCCCCAGTGCAGGTAGTCGACGCGGCAGCCGTCGACCTCGACGGCGCTCTGGCCGTAGGGCACCGCGACCGCAGCGCGGAACCAAGCGGGCGCGTCGGGGAGGAGGGGCACTGTCATCAGAAGCTCGGGGTGAGGCCCGCCTGCCGGCCGAGGCCGGCTACTCGCTGATGATCTCGATGGCGTACTCGGGGCAATTGGCGATGGCCAGGCGTGCCTTGTCCTCGAGCTCGGGCGGGACCTCGTCGACAATCACGGTTGACTGCCCGTAATCGTCGACCTCGAACAGCTCCGGCGCGAGGCTGTAGCAGCGGGCGTGCCCCTGGCACTTGTCGGGATCGACGCGGATCTTCATGGGAACACCACCGGCAGGATACGCGGGCCGCGCACCTGCCCGCCCGCCCACGTGATCTCCTCGCCCTCGGCGAGCGTGAATTCCGGGATGCGGGTCAGCCACTCCTCGAGCGCGACTTGGAGCTCCATGCGCGCAAGGTTCGAGCCGGCGCAGCGGTGGATGCCCGAGCCGAAGGCGACATGGCGGTTGTGGGCGCGGTCGAGCTGCACGACATCGGGGTTCTCGAACGCCTCGGGGTCGCGGTTGGCGGCCGGGAAGTTCATGAGGACCTTGTCGCCCGCCT
Source organism: Acidimicrobiales bacterium (assembly GCA_035483935.1). GTDB lineage: Bacteria > Actinomycetota > Acidimicrobiia > Acidimicrobiales > RAAP-2 > Bog-473. Next base: position 2,272 of record DATHPK010000087.1, on the reverse strand, counting down.
TCATGGGGCAGCCGGCGTACTCGACGTCCTGGGTCACCTCGCGGGCCATCGTCACCGGCGAGTAGGCGCGGAGCAGCTCCTCGACCGCCGTCGGCATCAGGTCAGGCTCGGCCACGAGGCGCTTGCGGTCTTCCTCGTGCGAGGCCAGGTGCCAGAGCGCGGAGCCGATGCCGCTCCACGTGGTGTCGACGCCGGCGATGAGCACGAGCGCCGCCATGCCCAGCACGATGCCGTCGTCGACCTGCTTGCCCTCCACCTCGGTGTGGAGCAGCTCGCTGAGCAGGTCGTCGCCCGGGTGCTCCTTGCGCTGAGCCAGCTGGTCGACGAAGTAATACAGCAGCCCCTCGACCCCGGCCTGGCGGCGTTCCTGGTCGTCGGCGAACTCGAGCACGTCGCGCACCCACTCGGTGAAGGTATCGGCCATGTCGGTCGAGACGCCGAGGATGCGGGCGATGACCCGCACGGGGATCTGTTGCGCGTAGTCGGCCGCCGCGTCCGCGTGGCCCTTGTCGGCGAAACCGTCGAGCAGCGAGCGGCAAAGCTCGCGGGTGAGCGGCACGTAGGAGTCGACGCGCTTGTGCGAGAACCACGGCAACAGGAGGCGCCGCGTCCAGGTGTGCAGCGGCGGGTCGGCCGAGATCGGCGGCAGCCCGTACTCGAGGCTCGGCCCGTCCCAGTTCTCGTTGGGGTCCTCGTCCTCGTCGGCCGGGATCACCGCCACCTTGAGAGAGCTGAAGTGCTCGATGTCGTGGGCGATCGCCGTCACGTCGTCGTAGCGCAAGGGCATCCAGCTGCTCTTGCGGCGGTCGGTGTGCGGGATGGGGCAGCTCTGGCGGAGCTGGTCCCAGATGGTGAAGGGGTCTTTCAGGTACCCCGGGTCCATGACGTCGAAGTCGGTCGCCCAGTCGGTGACCGGCGCGGTGTGTGTCATCGGATGCCCCCTTGTGGTGCGGCGATCGCCGGGTCGGCGACGTGCGCTGTGTCGTCGGCCCGCCGGAAGCAGACTACCGCCGGGGTCCGAAGGGGTCCCACCGTCCGGACCGCCTGGCTATGGCGCCACGGGTTCACCATCCCGTAAGACCTCGAACTGGCGGGACGGCTCGACGGCGGGGACCGGGACCCCCGGAGTCCCGTCGGGCCCGGGGCGCAGCACCTCGGCGCCGTCCGGCGCGAACTGCACGATGTAGGCCTTGCGCACCTCGTTGGTGCGGTTGGGCCCCGTGGAATGCGGCGTGAGCGAGGAGAACACCACGATGCTGCCGGCGGCCACCGGCACCGGCACCGCCTCGGTGGGGTCACGCAGGCACACGAAGCCGATGTCGGAGTAGTCGTGCGCGAACGTGCCGAGCCGGTGCAGTCTCGGCACCACCCACGGGCAGCCGTTGTCCTCGGTGGCGTCTGTGAGCGCCACCCAACACGTGAGGTACTGCTGCGGCTCGACGAACGCATAACCGTTGTCCTGGTGCCACGGGAAGGGCGACTCGGTGCCCGGCTTCTTGTACACCGCCTGGTCCCAGTAGAGGCGCACGTCGGGGCCGATGAGATCCGAACACAGGCCGGCGAAGAGCGCGGAGGAGGTGAACCGGCGCAGGCGCGGCGACCGAACGACGAGGTGAGTGGTGAAGGTGATCTCGTCGGCGCGGGCGATGAAGAAGCGACCGCCCTCCATTTCGCGCAGCGCCTCCTCCTGGCGTTGCTCGAAGGGGTCGATCTCGGCGAGGAGCTCGCCGATCTCCTCACGCGCCAGCGCGCCTTCGAGCACGAAGTAGCCGAGCTCGTCGTACCGGTGCGCCTGTTCGGGCGAGACGACGCGGAAGGGACCGGTGTGCTCGTGCCATTCGAATCCGGTGTTGAGGGCGTGCGGCGACGGGCTCCGCGGTTGCGGCCTCGTTTCGGCGCTCACGCTCCAATCATGTCCCCGTGAAACGCGGGGCGCGCCGCTCGGCGGTCGCCCGCACCCCCTCGGCGAAGTCGGCCGTCCCCTGCAGCCGCAGCTGTTCCGCACACTCCTGCTCCATGGCGGCGCGGGCCGACTCGACCAGGCCGAGACGCAGGGTGGCCCGGATGGCGCGTACGGCCAAGGGTCCCGACCCCGCCAGCTCACCGGCGTAGGAGAGCGCGTCGGTCATCAGATCACCCTCGTCCTCCCCGGCCAGGCGGTCGCAAAGACCGAGGGCGAACGCCTCCTCCCCGCCGATGCGGCGCCCGGTCAGCAGCAAGTCGCTGGCGGCCTGGCGCCCCACGACCGCGGGGAGTGTCACGGTCAGGGCGA
>DATHPK010000086.1:0-10950 GCA_035483935.1 Acidimicrobiales bacterium | reverse complement strand
ACTCCTGGTCGGTCCCGGGCATGAAGCCGGGCACGTCGACGAAGGTGAGCAGCGGGATGTTGAACGCGTCGCAGGTCCGCACGAAACGCGAGGCCTTCTCCGACGAGTCGATGTCGAGCACGCCGGCCAGGACGGCCGGCTGGTTGCCTACGATGCCGACCACGCGGCCGTTCATGCGGCCGAAGCCACAGGTGATCGACATGGCCCAGTGGCGGTGCACCTCCATGTACTCGCCGTCGTCGACGATCGCCATGATGATGCGCTTCATGTCGTAGGGCTGGTTGGGCGAAGTCGGCAGGAAGTCGATCAGCTCGGTGACGGCGCGGTCGGGCTCGTCGCCGGTCGGCTCGATCGGCGGCTCCTCGAGGTTGTTCGACGGCAGGAACGACAGCAGGTGGCGCACCTCGTCGAGGCAGGCCTTCTCGTCGGGCGAGACGAAGGTGGCGACCCCGGACTTGGTGGCGTGGCTCATGGCGCCGCCGAGCTCCTCGAGCGTCACGTCCTCGCCGGTCACCGTCTTCACCACGTCGGGGCCGGTGATGAACATGTGCGAGGTGCCCTGCACCATGAAGATGAAGTCGGTCATGGCGGGGGAGTAGACGGCGCCGCCGGCGCACGGCCCGAGGATCACGCTGATCTGGGGGATGACGCCCGAGGCGGCGACGTTGCGGTGGAAGATGCCGCCGTAGGAGTGCAGCGACACCACGCCCTCCTGGATCCGGGCGCCGGCGCCGTCGTTGAGGCCGATCATGGGGACCCCCGTCGATGCAGCCAGGTCCATCACCTTGTGGATCTTCTCGGCGAAGACCTCGCCCAGCGCGCCGCCGAAGACGGTGAAGTCCTGGCTGAACAGGCAGACCCGGCGACCGTCGATGGTCCCGAACCCGGTGACGACGCCGTCGGTGTACGGGCGGTTGTCCTCGAGGCCCATGCCGTGGGCCCGGTGCCGGGCCAGCATGTCGAGCTCCTGGAAGGACCCCTCGTCGAGCAGGTACTCGATCCGCTCCCGGGCGGTCAGCTTGCCCTTGGCGTGGTGGCGCTCGACGGCGCGGGGGCTCCCGGCGTTGAGGGCCTCGTTCTTGCGTTCGGCCAGCTCGGCCAGGCGTTCGGCCATGGAGTGTTCCATGGGATTGAGGGTACAGCCGCCGGGCGGGGCCCGAAATTGGGACCGTAAGACACCGAAAGAGAAGCCGTTCTAATTCTCGACGGAAAATACCTGGTCCCGCCAGGAAAAAGATCAGGCGCCGGCCAGTGGCCCGGACCGACCGCCCGACTCGCAATGGGGGGGGAAGACGATGACGCTTCTGCAAGTGGCGGAAGCTGAGGTTCGATTCGGAGGTGTGCACGCGCTGCGCGGCGTGAGCCTCGACGTCGCGCCCGGCATCGTCACCGGCCTGATCGGCCCCAACGGTGCGGGCAAGACCACCTGCTTCAACGCCATCTGCGGGCTGCAGAGCCTCAACAGCGGCCGGATCAGCTTCGAGGGCACCGACATGACCGCGCTGAAGCCCCATCAGCGCGCCCGCCTCGGCATCGCCCGCACGTTCCAGCGCCTCGAGGTCTTCGGTTCGCTCTCGGTCCGCGAGAACGTGCTCGCAGCCGCCGAGATCCGACGCCGCTGGTCGCGCGACCGCTCCGACGCGGCCGCCAACGCGGACGGCGTCCTGTCGTTGGTCGGGTTGAGCCACCTGGCCGACCGGCCGGCCGACACGCTGCCGACGGGACAGGCCCGGCTGCTCGAGCTCGCCCGCGCCCTGGCCACCCGGCCGCGCCTGCTCCTGCTCGACGAGCCGTCCTCCGGGCTCGACGACGGCGAGAGCGACGAGCTGGGCGACCTCCTGTGCCAGCTGGCCCGGGCCGGCATGGGCGTCCTGCTGGTCGAGCACGACATGGGGCTCGTCATGCGCATCTGTACCCGGATCAACGTTCTCGACTTCGGCGCCGTGCTGATGGTGGGCGGGCCGGACGAGGTGCGGGCCGACGAGCGCGTGCGCGCCGCCTACCTGGGTGCGGCGGACGACCCCGAAGAGAGCACGCGACCGGCCGGCGAGGGCGCCCCGGTCCCGGCGGTGGCGGGGACGCATGGCTGAGGCCGCCGCCAAGCCGGTGCCCCCGGTGCTCGAGCTCCGGCGCGTGCACGCGGCCTACGGGCAGATCGAGGTGCTGCACGGCATCGACCTCGCCGTCACGACCGGGTCGGTGCTCGCGCTGCTCGGCCCCAACGGCGCGGGCAAGTCCACGACGCTGAAGGTCGCCAGCGGCCAGATGGAGCCGACGAAGGGCTGCTTCCACGTCCTCGGGCGTCACGTCAACGGCATGCGCCCCGACGCGCTGGCCCGGGCCGGGCTGTGCACCCTGCCCGACGGCCGCGGCATCTTCCCGAACCTGACCGTCATGGAGAACCTGCGGCTCATGACCTACGGCGGTCCGTCCCGCTCCCACGTCGAGCGGATGGCCTTCACGCGCTTCCCCCGCTTGTCCGAGCGCCGGCACCAGTTGGCCGGGACGCTCTCTGGCGGTGAGCAGCAGATGCTGGCCATGGCCCGGACGCTGAGCGTGGAGCCCGCGGTGCTGCTCCTCGACGAGATCTCCATGGGGCTCGCCCCGATGATCGTCGACGAGCTCTACGGGCTCGTGAAGCAGATCGCCGACGAAGGCGTGGCCGTGATCCTGGCGGAGCAGTTCGCCGCCACCGCCCTCGGGGTGGCGACCGACGTCGCCGTCGTCGTCCAGGGACGCATCGTGGCCGCCGGCAAGCCGGACGAGCTGCCCGACGACCTGGCCGACGCCTACCTCGGAGGTGCCGCCGCGTGAAGGCCGGATCGCGTCTGCGCCGGCTCGTGCTCGGCGGCGCCTGCTCCGCGCTGTTGGTCACGGGCGGCTCGGGACTGCTCGCCGTGGCCTTGTCCGACGGGCCGGCCGGCGCCGACAACACGCTGGGTGGGTTCACCGTCAACGCCTTGGCCGAGTCGATCTCGGTGCAGTACGAGCAGCCCAACTTCCCCGTCCCCGCCACGCCGTCGCTCGAATTCGACGAGGGCTATTCCGCGACCTCGGACAATTACGGCCCGACCGGGTCGGCGACGGCGTCGACGCTCTACCCCGGCCAGGTCGTGGCGAACGCGGGCTCGCAGCTCGCGCTGCTCGTGCCCGGCCTCCCGCTGCCGGCGGCGCCGGCGTGGCCCGTCGACGCGATCAGCGACTACCCGCAGGCGCCCAACACCGCCTCGACCGATCTGCCCGGCGTGAACATGGACGCGCAGAGCAGCACGAACGGGAACACCGCCACCGCGACGCTCGGCAACGACGCCGCCACCTCAGGCTCCAACGGTGGCGATCCCACGAAACAGGCCCCCTCGGGCACGGGCAACGTCCTCGCCGGCTCGAACGCGTTGCTCGGCGTGGGGGGACTGTCGGCCACGTCCTCGTCGCAGGCGCCGTCGACCACCGCGACCGCCGACGCCACCGCAACCGTCGGCGGCATCTCCATGCTGGGCGGCTTCATCCAGATCGGCAGCATCACGTCGACGGCGGAGGCGAGCTCCGACGGCACGACCGGCAAGGTGACGGGGTCGACACAGGTGCAGAACGTGTCGATCGCCGGAGAACAGATCTCCATCACGGCGAACGGCATCCAGGCGCTCGACAACAAGTCGCTCGGGGCCCTGCCCGTGTCGGCCCTCAACACCCTCCTCAAGGAACTCGGCATCACGATCGCGGTGACCACCGCCACCGACAAGGTCAACGGGCCCTCCGCCAGTCGCGAGCTCGACGGCCTCGAGATCGAGGTCAACCTGGACACGCTCGACACGGCGGCGAACAAGTTCGCGTCGCTACTGCCCGCGAAGCTCATCTCCCAGTTGCCCGTCGCCATCCCCAACGAGCAGCTGATCACCTTCTACTTCGGCCGGGTGCAGGTGAACTCGACCGCAGCGCCCAGCTTCGTCGCGTCGAACTCCGGCAGCACCGGCGCCGCCGCCGCGTCGTCGTCGCCCTCGACCGGCGCGTCGGCCACCGGCGACTCGGGGAGCAGCTTCACCGGCAGCACCGGCAGCGGAGCCGGCACGGGCGCCACCAGCTTCGCCGGCAACACGGGGACCGGCGGCTCGTCGCCGTCGGGAGGCAATGGCACCGGGGGCTCGCCGCTCGTGTCCGAGCAGACATCGACCGTGGGTGAGACGTTCAAGGGGATCGGTGCCGCGCTGATCCTACTCGGCCTGCTCGCCGCGGCCGCGCTGGCCTACCTGTACAAGCGCGCCGACGACATGACCGACGCCCTCGGTACCACCTGTTCGGGCGCGGACCCGCTCATGGAGCGCTTCACCGCGACGCCCGACGAATTGTCCGACTTCGGAGGTTTCGGCTGATGAAATTCCCAAGAGGGTCGTCCGGACGGTCCGCCCTCGGTGACGTCACCCGGGTCGGTGCGAGCTCCGACTTCAGCACGCTGGCGGGGCCGGTGGTGGTCCCGCCCGCTCCCGTCGTGCCCGAGGCGACCAACGAGGTCACCCCGGTGCCGACGCGCCTGCAGCGGCTGGCGGCGGTGGTCGACCGGGCGCGGCCCGGACGCAGCAGCCGCAACGTGCGCAAGTGGCTCGAGTGGATCGGCATGGCGCTCATCGTCTTCGGCTTCGTCGCGATCCTGCTCGGCTGGTACGGCGCCGCCAACAGCCCGTATCTGTACGAGGAGATCCCCTACGTCATCTCGGGCGGCCTGCTCGGTGTCGCGCTCGTGATCGGCGGCGGCGTGCTCGTCCGCTCCGCCTGGACCATGCGCCAGATCGAGGAGGAGCGCCGCAACGCGCTCGCCATCGTGCGTTCTGTCGACCGGCTCGAGCGCATCCTGCGCAGCCTCGACGACGCGCGCCGCAGCGATCGCGAGGAGCACGTATGAGGGGCAGGCGCGACCGTCGACGCATCGCCGCAGCAGCGTCCGTGGCCGCGCTGGCACTGCTGGCGTCCGCGTGCGGCTCCCGGCTGACCGGTTCCCAGGCCGCGCTGGCCCAGGGCGCCTTCGGGCATGCGGGCAGCGGGGGCACCAGCTCCGGGGTGGGCACCGGCGCCCAGGCCCTGGGCTCGACCTCGTCGTCCGGCTGCGCCTCGTCCTCGTCCTCGACGACGACCACCTCGAAGCCCTCGTCCACCACCACGACGAAGGCGAAGTCGGGGTCCGGCGCCGCCACGTCGAGCACGACCAGCACGACCACCACGACCGCGCCCTGCTCGTCGGTGACCTCACCCGGCCTAGCAGCCGGTTCGCCCGGCAGCAGCGCGTCCGGCGGGTCCCACCCGGGGAGCAGCACCGGAGCGGCGGCCGCGGCCGCCCCCGCCACCCTCGCCGGCGTGTCGAACGGATCGGGCGCGTGCGGCGCCAACGGCAACCAGGCGCCGGCCGGCGGCAACGGCGGCGCCACCGCCACGGGTGTCACGGCCACGACGATCACGGTGGGCAACATCTCCAGCATCAGCGGCGTCGCACCCGGCCTGACCCAGAGCGCGCAGCAGGCCACCGAGGCCTGGGCCGCCTACGTGAACAGCACGGGCGGCATCTGCGGCCGCCAGATCAAGGTGCAGCCCTTCGACGACGGCAACGACTCGGGCACGAATTACGCCGACGCGTCCCAGGCCTGCTCGAGCGACTTCGCCATGGTCGGCAACGCGTCCGGCTTCGACGACGGGAGCGCCCAGGCCGTCAACAGCTGCAGCATCCCCGACATGTCGGCCGAGGTCTCGACCGCCGCCGCCGGCGGTACGGCGGACATCTTCGGTGCGAGCCCGGGCGACGACCACTACTACCCGCTCGGCCCGGGCAACTACATCAAGGCCACATACCCCAACGCGATCAAGCACGCGGCGGAGATCTACCTGCAGGTCCCGGCGACGGCGAGCCAGGCCGCACACGAGATCGCGGCCAACACGAGCATCGGTTTCCAGTACACGCCGGCCAACGGGATCGCGACCACGCCGACCAACGCCAACTACGGGACCATCGTGCAACAGCTGCAGAGCCAGGGCACGCAGTACGTGTCCGAGTACTCCGACGACAACTCGGCCGAGCGGCTGCTCCAGGCGATGCAGCAGGCGAACTATGCGCCGCAGGTCGTCGACTGGATCTCCGAGGAGTACACGCCGCAGTTCGCCCAGCAGACCTCACCGGAGTCCAACGGCGACCTCGTCGCCATGACCGCGACCGACGGCTACGACGACACCGGCAACCAAGGGCTGCAGCTGATGGAGAGCTGGCTCAACCGGGTGGCCGGTTCCGGCCAGTGGCACCAGGACATCTTCGCCATCCTGGCCTGGTCGGCCGGCCTGGCCTTCGAGCAGGCGGCCAAGGAGGTGGGGCCGGACCTCACGCGTCCCGCGCTGATCGCCAAGCTGCAGGGCATCACCAGCTGGACGGGCGGCGGGGTCACGCCCCAGACCGACATCGGGCAGAAGATCCCGTCGAAGTGCTTCTACTACGTGAAGATCCAGAACGGCTCGTTCCAGCGCGTCTACCCCAGCGCGCCCGGCACCTACGACTGCAACAGCGGCTACCTCCAGTACTGATGGCCGCCAACCGCACCGAACACCGCAGGGAGCACTGACCCGCCGTGCACGCCTTCTTGGAGTACACGATCATCGGGCTCGTCCTCGGCTCGGCCTATGCCGTCGCGGCCAGCGGGCTCGTGGTGACCTACTCGACCTCGGGCATCTTCAACATCGCCCACGGCGCCATCGGGATGTTCATGGCGTTCGTCTACTGGCAGCTCTCGGTGGGCTGGCACCTCAACCAGGCGCTGTCACTCGTCCTCACGGTGTTCGTCCTGGCACCGCTGATGGGCGCGCTCATCGAGCGCACGATCATCCAGTGGATGGACCCGCAGAACGTGGCGACCACGCTGGCGGTGACCGTCGGTCTGACCCTGCTCCTGTTCGGGCTCGTCGACAACTACATCTGGAAGCCGACGGCGCGGGCCGTGCCCCAGTTCTTCGGCTTCAGCGGTTTCACCTTCCTCGGCGTGCACATCGACTACGAGGAGGTGATCACGGTCGGCGCCGCGGTGGCGATCGCCGCCGGCCTGCGCCTGTTCCTCTACCGCACCCGCACCGGCATCGCCATGCGCGGGGTGGTGGACAACCGGCCGCTCGTCGGGCTCTTCGGCGGACGCGCCTGGCAGCTGTCCACCCTGAGCTGGGCGATGGGAGCGTCGCTGGCCTCGGTGGCCGGCATCCTGGTCGCACCGAGGCTCCAGTTGCAGCCGCTGATCCTCACGCTGCTGGTGATCGACGCCTACGCCGCCGCCGTCATCGGCCGCCTGCGCAGCCTTCCGATGACGTTCCTCGGCGGCCTCATCGTCGGCCTCTTGTCGTCCTACGCGCAGGGCTACGTGCCCAACTCGGGCCGCTTCTGGTCCTCGACGCCGGTCCAGGGCCTCCTCACCCTGTCCGTGCCCTCGATCATCCTGTTCGTGGCGATCCTGCTCCTGCCCGCGCAGCGCATCCGGACCGGATCCACCCAGCGCCACGCGCCGCTCGCCCCGGCCGGCTTCCTGCGCTCGTTCCAGGGCGCGGTCCTCCTGGTGGTCGGCGTCATCGTGGTGACGTCGTTCATGGGCCCGGGCAACATCATCAAGCTGGGGATCGGCCTGTCCTTCGCGCTCATCTGCCTCTCGCTGGTCCCGCTCACCGGGTACGGCGGCTTCATCTCGATCTGCCAGCTGAGCTTCGCCGGTCTCGGGGCCTTCGCGATGTACAGGTGGGGAGCGGGCGGCTCGATCGTCGGGATCCTGGCGGCGGCCGGGCTGGCCGGCGCCGTGGGGGCGGTCCTCGCCTGGCCGACCCTCCGCGTCCGCGGGCTGTACCTGGCCCTGCTGACCATGGCCTTTGCCACGGCGATGGACAACGCCATCTTCCCGTGGTCCGCCATCTTCGGCTTCAACGGCTCGGTGGCGGTGCCCAAGCCGTCGATCTTCGGGCTGCACATGACCTCGCCCCGGTCGTTCACGATCTTTCTGGCGGTCGTCTTCGCCCTGTTCTCCATGGGGGTCCTGGCCCTGCGCCGGGGCCCGTTCGGCCGCGTCCTGGTCGGCATGAAGGACTCCGAGGCCGCCTGCGCCACGCTCGGCCTCTCGCTGCGGGCCACCAAGCTGGGCGTCTTCATCCTGTCCGCCGCGATGGCCGGCGTGGCCGGGGCCCTCTTCGGCGCGGCGTCGTCGGTCGCCTCGCCCACCAGCTTCGAGATGTTCGAGAGTCTGCTCATCCTGGCCGTGGTCGCCATCGGCGGCGTCTCGGTCTGCACCGGCGCCCTGGCCGGCGGCCTTGCCCTCGGCTTCCTGCCCGCGAACGCGGAGGACGTATTCATCGGTGCCGGCACCGTGGTCCTCGCCTTCTACTCCGACGGCGTGCTCCCGCTCGTCTACTCGCGCTTCCACCGCTGGTGGGACCGGCTGAAGGCGCCCCGGGAGCAGGCGGTCGCCCTGGCCCCCGAGGGCCGGGCCGCAAGCCTCGCCGGGACCCGGGCGGCGTAGCGGGGCCGGCCGCGTCCCGGAGGCGGGAAGGACCCGGCGACCCGGGGCAAAAAGGGTCGCCGCACCAGGCCCGCCGCGGTTGTGAGACCTCGAGGCGACCGCTACAATCTTCTTCCTGCCCAGTGCGGCTTCGGCCGGCGCGCGAGCGCCAGCACCGGGTGACCAACTTTTTTTCTCTCCGAGAGGTAGCGCGTGCCCACGATTGCCCAGCTCGTCCGCAAGGGACGGGAGGCCAAGGTGACCAAGACCAAGACCCCCGCCCTGAAGGGCGCGCCCCAGCGGCGGGGGGTCTGCACGCGCGTCTACACGACCACGCCCAAGAAGCCGAACTCGGCGCTGCGCAAGGTGGCCCGAGTCCGTCTCAGCTCGGGCGTCGAGATCACGGCCTACATCCCCGGTGTCGGCCACAACCTCCAGGAGCACTCGATCGTCCTCGTGCGTGGCGGCCGGGTGAAGGACCTGCCCGGCGTGCGCTACAAGGTCGTGCGCGGCGCGCTCGACACCTCGGGCGTGCGCGAGCGCGCCCAGGCCCGCAGCCGCTACGGCGCCAAGAAGGAGTCCTAGGCATGCCCCGCAACGGACCCGCCACCCGCCGCGAGCTCGCCCCGGACCCCGTGTACCGCTCCGTCCTGGTGACCCAGGTCGTCAACAAGATCCTCTCGCGGGGGAAGCGCACGCTGGCCGAGCGCATCGTCTACACCGCCCTCGAGCAGGTGCAGGAGAAGTCCGGCGGCGACCCCGTCGCCGCGCTCAAGCGCGCCGTGGAGAACACCCGACCCGAGGTCGAGGTGAAGAGCCGCCGCGTCGGTGGCGCCACCTACCAGGTCCCGGTCGAGGTGCGGCCCCGCCGCGCCACGACGCTCGCCATCCGCTGGCTGACCACCTTCTCCCGGCAGCGCCGCGAGAAGACGATGGCCGAGCGCCTGGCCAACGAGATCCTCGACGCCTCGAACAACATCGGCGCGTCCGTGAAGCGCCGCGAGGACATGCACAAGATGGCGGAGTCCAACCGCGCCTTCGCCCACTACCGCTGGTAGTGGACCAGCACCCGAACTCCAGGACTCCAAGGACCATTCAGGACGCCCGTTATGGCTGACCCCGTTCCCGCCCGCGATTTCCCGCTCGCCAAGACCCGCAACATCGGGATCATGGCGCACATCGACGCGGGCAAGACCACGACGACCGAGCGCATCCTCTATTACACGGGGCGCAACTACAAGATGGGCGAGGTCCACGAGGGCGCCGCGACCATGGACTGGATGGTCCAAGAGCAGGAGCGCGGCATCACGATCACCTCGGCCGCGACGACCTGCAGCTGGCGCGACAACTGGATCAACATCATCGACACCCCGGGCCACGTCGACTTCACCGTCGAGGTGGAGCGTTCGCTGCGCGTCCTCGACGGGGCGGTGGCGGTGTTCGACGCCGTCGCCGGCGTGGAACCCCAGACCGAGACGGTGTGGCGGCAGGCCAACAAGTACAACGTGCCGCGCATCTGCTTCGTCAACAAGATGGACCGCATCGGCGCCGACTTCGAGCGCACGGTGCAGATGATCCGCGACCGCCTCGACGCGCTGCCGGCCGTGATCCAGCTCCCGATCGGGGCCGAGTCCGAGTTCAAGGGCGTCATCGACCTGCTCGAGGAGAAGGCCCTCGTCTGGTCGAGCGACATGGGCGAGGAGTGGGAGACCCTCGACGTCCCCGCCGATCTGGCCGCCGAGACCGAGGACGCGCGCCACCAGCTGATCGACGTGGTGTCCAACTTCGACGACACGATCATGGAGAAGTACCTCTCCGAGGAGCCGATCACGGCCGAGGACCTGCGCCGCGCCGTGCGCACGGCCACGCTGGCCGCCGCCGTGGTGCCGGTCCTCTGCGGCTCCGCGTTCAAGAACAAGGGCGTGCAGCCCATGCTCGACGCGGTCGTCGACTACCTGCCGAGCCCGCTCGACCTGCCGCCGACCGAGGGGCACAAGCCGGGAAAGACCGAAGAGCTCGAGGAGCGCAAGGCCGACGACGCCGAGCCCTTCTCGGCGCTCGCCTTCAAGATCATGACCGACCCCTTCGTCGGCAAGCTGACCTACATCCGGGTCTACTCGGGCACGCTCGCCAAGGGCGGCACGATCACCAACTCGACCAAGGACAAGAAGGAGCGCGTGGGCCGCATCCTCCAGATGCACGCCAACCACCGCGAGGACAAGGACGCCATCTACGCCGGCGACATCATGGCGGTCGTCGGGCTGAAGAACACCACGACGGGCGACACGCTGTGCGACCCGCAGCACCCCATTCAGTTGGAGGCGCTCGAGTTCCCCGAGCCGGTCATCCACGTGGCCGTCGAGCCCAAGACGAAGGCGGACCAGGACAAGTTGTCGCGGGCCCTGTACGCGCTCAGCGAGGAGGACCCGACGTTCCGGGTGCGCTCCGACGAGGAGAC
>DATHPK010000085.1:0-15460 GCA_035483935.1 Acidimicrobiales bacterium | reverse complement strand
ACCTGGTTCGCCATGTCCTCCGCCACAGAAGGGTCGATCCCTCGGCGGACATACATGCTGCGCAGCTCCGCGGTCTCGCCCTTGGGATGCCGCTCCAGCGCGCGCCGCTCCACGTCGAGCTCTCGCTCCATGAGCTCGCGCTGCGCCGTCATCGAGAGGTACTCGCCGGCCGCCATCGAGAACGACCCGGCGACCAGCCCGGCCACGCCCGCGAGGCGCACGATCGAGCCGCCGGGGTTGGCGCCCGCCATGCCCAGCACCAGCGAGATATTGGTGACCAACCCGTCACTCACCCCGAACACGGCCGCCCGCGCCCCCCCGGCCCCCACATCCCGGTGGTGATGGGGTGGCAGGTGGTCGTGCTCGTGGGGAACGGTCACGAGCGTCAGCGTAGTGAGGGCCACTCACGCCGGTGCGGGTAGCGTGCCAAACCGGAAATCGAACCCTGACCAGCGAGGAGCGCAGTATGACCACCATCGTCGACGGCGTCGACGCCTTTCACGAGCTTGTCGGCAAGGAGCTCGGGCACACCGAGTGGCAGCCGATCACGCAGGACCGGGTGAACCTCTTCGCCGAGGCGACCGACGACCACCAGTGGATCCACGTCGACCCCGAGCGGGCCAAGGGCGGCCCCTTCGGCGGCGCCATCGCCCACGGCTACCTGACGCTGTCCCTCGCCCCCGTGCTGCTCAACAAGGTCATCCGGGTCGACAACATGAAGTTCGGGGTCAATTACGGCTGCAACAAGGTTCGGTTCCCCTCACCCGTGCCCGTCGGCTCCGACCTGCGCATGGGCGTGACGGTCGCCGCGGTTGACGACGTCGAGGGCGGCGTTCAAGTCACCTTCGACATGGTGATGGAGGTCAAGGACGCGCCGAAACCGGCGTGCGTGGCCCAGGTGGTCTACCGCTACTACCGCTGACGACGCGTTCCTCCCCCTTCCTGATGGCGCCCCGTCGGAACGCCGGGCCGGGTCCCGGGGGCCTCCCGTCCCCGCTGCCCGCCGACTCGGAGAAGACGGCGAGCGTGCGCGCCATGTTCGACACCATCGCGCCCCGCTACGACCTGGTGAACCGCCTGATGACGTTCGGGCTCGATCAGCGCTGGCGCCGCGCCACCGTGGACGCGCTCGCCCTGCCCCGGGGCGCCCGCGTCCTCGATCTGGCCTGCGGCACCGGCGACCTCTCACGCGCCGCCACCGGCCGCGGCCTCACCGTCGTCGGCACCGACCTCAGCGCCGGGATGCTGGCCGCCAACCGCACCCACGCCCCGCTCGTCGAGTCCGACGCCGGCCACCTCGCCTTCGCGGACGGGGCGTTCGACGGGCTCGTCTGCGGGTACGCACTCCGCAACTTCACCGACCTCGCCGCCACCCTGACCGAGGCCGCCCGGGTGCTCCGTCCGGGCGGCCGCCTCGCCGCCCTCGAGGTCGATGCGCCCAGCTCGGGGCTCTGGCGCTTCGGCTTCGACCTGTGGTTCAACAAGGTGGTGCCGCTCATCGGCGGTGCACTCTCGGACCGTGCCGCCTACCGCTACCTGCCCGCGTCGGTGGCCTACCTGCCGCCTACGCCCGTCCTGCGCCGGATGCTGATCGACGGGGGCTTCTCCGCCGTCGGCATCCGACCCCTGGCCGGTGGCCTCAGCCAGCTCATCGTGGCGACCCGCATCGGGACACCGCCGGCCCCACCGTGAGCCGCCTCCACGCGCGCAGCGTGCCCCTCGACTACGGGCCCGACGCCCTCCAGTTCGACGGCGGCCCGACGGTGCTCTTCGACCGGCCCGGACTGACCCTCGTCGGTTGGGGGACCGCCGAGCTCGTCGCGGCCGGCGACGCCGATGCCGCGCTGCGGGCGATCCCCTGCGACGACCAGGTCGGGGGCCCCGCGTCCGGCGTCGTCGCACTCGGCGCGCTCCCGTTCACCGACGCCATGTCCGGTCTCCTCGTGATCCCCCGCTTCACGATGGGCATCGAGCGCGATGCCGAGGGCGTCACGCGCCGCTGGGCCACCGCCGTCGGGCCGGCCGACGAGCCCCTCCCGGACACCGGCGAGCTCTTCGACGCCGTCATCTGGCAGTACGGCGCCGCGCCCGAAGCGGCCAACGGCGACGAGCACGTCGGCGTCCGGGCCGTGTCGAGCGCGCTCGACAGCACCGGCTACCGCGCCGCGGTCGCCCGGGCCGTCGAAGAGATGGAGGCACCCGCCGCCCGTCTGCGCAAGGTGGTGCTCTCCCGCCCCCTCACCGTGGAGCTCTCCGGGCGCCTGGCGCTGACACACGTCCTGCGCCGGTTGCGCACCGCCGAGCCCACCTGCACGGTCTTCGCCATGCCGACGCCGGACGGCACGTTCTTCGGCGCCTCCCCCGAGCTCTTGGTGGCGCGCCACGAGGCGCGCGTGACCTGTCACCCGCTGGCAGGCACGGTCCCGCGGGGTACGACCGCCCGCAATGACGCTGACGCACAAGGCTGGCTCGCGGGCTCGGACAAGGAGCGGGCGGAGCATCGCTACGTCGTCGACGACATCGCCGGCGTTCTGGCGCCCCTCTGTGAGGAGCTGACGGTCCCCGAGACGCCGTCGCTGGTCGCGTTCCGCTCGGTGGCACACCTCGGCACGCGCATCGCCGGCCGTCTCGCCGCGCCGTTGCCGACGATTCTGCGGCTCCTCGAGCGCCTCCACCCCACTCCCGCGGTCGGCGGGACGCCCCGGGCCGAGGCGCTGGCCGCCATCGCCGCCGGCGAGCCGGACGACCGCGGCTACTGGGCCGGTCCCGTCGGCTGGGCCGACGCACACGGCGACGGCGAGTGGGTGATCGGCATCCGCAGCGCGTTGCTCCACGCTGCCGACGCCACACCCGGCAACGCCGTGCTCGACCTGCGGGCCGGCTCCGGCATCGTTGCCGGCTCCGACCCGAGGGCGGAGGCCGAGGAGACCAACGTCAAGCTGGCGACCGTGCTCGACACGGTGATCCCCGGTGCGTCAGTGGAGCTGCGGTGACGGCGAGGGCGCCGGCGCCGTCGGCGAGGACGGCCGGGCCACCGCCGCTGCGACATGGCTCGCCGCCAGCGGAATAGTGACCCGCAACGTCGCACCCGCACCCCCACCCGACCCACTCCCCGGTGGCGGGCCGACGAGCTCGGCCGAGCCACCGAGTGCCTCCGCGATCGCTCGGACGATCGCCAGCCCCAGCCCCGTCCCTCCCCCCGAGCGCGAGCGGTCCGCCTGGTAGAAGCGGTCGAAGACGCGGTCGGCCTCTTCGGGCGGAATCCCAGGACCGTCGTCCGCCACCTCCACGAAGCCCATCCGGCCGCTCACGCCCGTGGAGACCCGCACGGTCGTCCCTGCCGGTGTATGGGCGAGCGCGTTGCGGACGAGGTTGTGCGCGACCTGCGCGAGGCGCTCTGCGTCGCCTATCACGACCACGGGTGGCCCGGGCACCAGCTGCAATGCATGGTCGTGCGGCACCGCGTTCGAATCCCCGACGGCGTCGGCACTGATGCGGTGGAGGTCGACCGGCTCGTGACGCAAGGGGCGCCCCCGATCCAGCTCGGCCAGCAGCAGGAGGTCCTCGACCAGACCGCCCATCCGGGTCGCCTCCTCCTCGATCCGCTTCAGCGCCTTCTGTCGCCCCACCTCGTCGGCGAACCCGCCCCGGCTCAGCAACTCCGCGTACCCCCGGATCGACGTGAGGGGCGTCCGCAGCTCGTGCGACGCGTCGGCCACGAACTGGCGCAACCGCTCCTCCGACGCCGACTTCTCCCCGAATGCGGCCTCGATCTGCCCGAGCATCTCGTTCAGGGCCGACCCCAACCGGCCCACCTCGGTGCCGGCTCGCTCCTCGGGCACGCGCCGAGTCAGGTCGCCCGAGGCGATGGCGTCGGCCGTCCCGGCCATCTGGCGCAACGGCCGCAGGCCTCGCCGCACCACGAGCATGACGAGGACGCCCATCGCCAGGAGGACCGCCAGGCTGGCAAGGATCTCGACCTTGCGCAGCGAGTTCAGCGTGTCGTTGGTGGGATTCAACGACAGCGAGGTGATCAGCGTGCCCTGCGGCACGGTCACCGCGATCGTGCGGTACTGGCCGTCGGGATCACCCTTGGCCGCCAGCACCACGGCGTCGGGATCGGGACGGAACGTGCCGGCGTAGCGGCCGGCGTGCACGCCGTTGTGGCGGCGGTAAATGTCGGGCACCTGCTGCACCGGGATGCTGTTGTTCAAAACCGGCGCCGGGTCCGGACCGGTGGGCGAACCCGAAGGCCGCCGCACCACCACCTGGCCGTTGCGGTTCAGCACGATGACGTACACGTCGGTCGACACCCGCCGCGACATCGCCGTCACGCTCACCGGGGTCCGGTGCACCGAGGCGAACTCGAGATAGTTGAAGGCCAGGGCCTCGTCCTGGGCCAACGTCGAGTCCGCCCGCCCGAACAGGAACGAGCGGACCGAGGCGTAGGTGACGATGTCGGCGACCAGAAGCCCGATCACCAGCAGCAGCGCCACGACGGCGACCAGCCGCTTTTGGAGGCTCATCCTTCCCTGGGCAACCGCAGGGTGTAGCCGACGCGCCGGATCGTGTGGATCAGGACCGGCTCACGGTCGTCGATCTTCTTGCGCAGGTAGCTGATGTAGGTCTCGACGATGTTCGGGTCACCACGGAACTCGTAGCCCCACACGTTGTCGAGCAATTCCGACTTCGAGATCACCCGGCGGGCGTTCTCCAGCAGATACCGCAAGAGGTTGAACTCCGTCGCCGTCAGGTCGATCGAGACCTCGTTGCGCCACACCTCGTGGGTGTCCACGTTCATCGTCAGGTCGGCGAACTGCAGGATCGAGACGTCGGCGGCCGCCATCTCACCGGCTCGCCGCAGGATCGCACCGACCCGCGCCGTCAGCTCCTCGATCGAAAAGGGCTTCGTCACGTAGTCGTCGCCCATCGACAGACCTTCGACCTTGTCGTGCGTGGTGTCCCGCGCCGTCAGGAACACGATCGGTACCTGCTCGCCCTGGTTGCGCAGCCGGCGGCACACCTCGTTGCCATCGAAGTCCGGCAACATCACGTCGAGCATGACCAGGTGGGGGCGGAACGCCCGCACCTGTTCCAGGGCCTCCGCCCCGGTGCCGGCCACCCCCACTTGATACCCCTCGAACGTCAGCGCGGCCGACAAGAGCTCGGCGATGTTCGGCTCGTCGTCGACGACGAGAATCCGAGCGCCGGTCGTATCTACGGTCATGGCACCCTCACCTCGTCGGGCTCCCCCGAGTCCGACCCCGACCCCGATCCGACCGCCGAAGCGTTCGGACTCGAACCAACCGTCTGGCCCGGATCCTTTCTACCCCCGCGACCCCCGCGACCCAGCCGTCGCACCGGCGCGACCAGCCGGCCCAGCGCCCACCACGTCACCAACGCCAGCGCCTCCACCACGATGAACGAGGACATCTTCGACTCCCCCGCCGCCCTGTCCACGAACGAGATCGGCACCTCGGTGATCGCCGCGTCGCACTGTTTCGAGCGGTACGTCATCTCGATCTGGAAGCCGTAGCCCTCCGCCCGGATCCGCCCGAGGTCCAGCCGTTGCAGGATCGACGCCGCATAGCAGCGGAACCCGGCCGTCGAGTCCCGCACGCCCAACCCGAGCACGGCTGCGGCGTAGAGGTTGCCGCCCCGCGACAACAGCTCGCGGTGCCACGCCCAGTTCGGGATCGACCCGCCGTCGACATAGCGGGACCCGATGACGACCTCGTAGCCCTGAGCGATCGGCGCGACCAGCCCCGGCAGCGCCGCCGGGTCGTGAGAGAAGTCGCAGTCCATCTCGATGAAGGCGTCGTAACCCTTCTCGAGCCCCCAGCCGAAGCCGGCCCGGTACGCGCTGCCAAGCCCAGACTTCTCCTTCCGGCGCAACAGGTGCACGTCGCGGAACCCGCCGCGTGCCGCCTCGACCAACTCGGCGGTCCCGTCCGGGCTGCCGTCGTCGACCACGAGCACGCCCGCCTCAGGGAGGCACTCGTGGACCCGTTGCAGCATCCGCTCGATGTTCTCCGCCTCGTTGTAGGTCGGGATGACCACCAATGGCCGCATAAGAAGATCCAGTTTAGGTGAGGCCACCGACCCGGCCCTGAGCGGCCCCCTCCCGGCGGCCGGACCGCTACCGCCCTCGACCAGGATCTCCGACGATTTGGACGGCCGTTGCGTTCCACCCGCACTAAACGTGGCTCACGGCCATTGGGCTCGACACCAACGACGCCTGAGACGGCAAAGTCGGCCCGGGGGCTCAGATGTCTGACGGTTCGGAGAAGCTCGGTGCGCCTGTGCCCATCAGCTCCTCGGGGGACACCGGTGCGTCGGGTCCCTTGCGCAACTCTCGGATGATGACCTGGATGGCGCCGCCGAATGGGATGCCGACCAGCGCGCCGACGAAGGCGCCGAGCCCCCCGGCCACGCGACCCCCCAGCGTCGCGCCTACGAGCACGGCGATCAGCACCCAGAAGGGGTTGAGCCGCACCGTCTTGCTCATGACGATCGGATTGAGGATGTGGTTCTCGATCTGCTGGTACGCAAGGAACACGATGAGCATGACGATCCCGGCGGAGAACGAGTGGATCACTGCGATGACCACCACCGGCACGCCGGCTATCAGCCCACCGACCAACGGCAAGAGGTCGACGAGGCCGACGAAGACGCCGAGCAGCAGCGCGAACGGCACGCCGAGAATGGCCAGGGTCACACCGGAGATCACGCCGGCGATGATCGAGGTGAGGAAGTTGCCGCCCATGTAGCCGGTGATGGAGCGGATCGTCTCGTCGACCACCCGGGCCAGGCGGGCGGAGGTAGTGGGCTTGAAGATGCTCAGGAAGCCGGTCCACATCCTCGGGGCCTCGAGCATGGTGAAGAACGTCAACACGGCGATCGTCGCGATGGCGACGATGGTGGAGAAAGCTGCGGCGCCGACGGAGAACGCCGTGGCGGGCTTGAGCACCTTGGTGATCTGCGAGGTGATCTTCGAGGAGCTCTCCGAGAGGTATTTCTGCAGATGGAGGCGGTAGACCAGGTGGCCGAGCCACCCGTGACCCTTTTTGGCTTGCCTCACCAAGGTGGGCAATTGGTCCGCGAAGTGCGAGACCGCCGTCACGAGCGGCGAGGCGAACAGGTAAACGAGGCCAATGAGGATGAGCGCGCCCAGCAGGAACACCGTGGCGGTGGCTCCGCCGTGCGACATCCCCCGGTGTTTGAGAAACCGGGTCCCCGGTGTCATCAACAGGGTGATGAAGAAAGCGACGATCAGATACAGCACGATCGTCCTGAGCACCCACACACCCAGGATCAGGGCCGCGTTGAGGTCCACGAGCCCGATGACGACAGCCACCGTCACCACGATCGACCCGAGCGGGATCCCCCGCCGTTCCGCCGTTCCCGACAGCTTGGACCGCCACGTGTCGTGGTGCTCCGCGGGCATAGTGGGATCCAGCTTGGCAGGTGGGACCCCCGAAAAGGCGGTTACTCGCGTGGTGGACGTGGAAGCATGAGCCGGATGGACGACGTCGACCCGGGGGAACCGGGGGCGCAGCCCCCGGGAGCAGCTTCTCCGGGTCCCGCGACTCCACCACCCGCCGCCCAGATTGCGCGGAAAGCGACGTCCGAGCCACCGCGACAGCGGCGGCACTGGATGCCGCGGAACGTGAAGATCACGTTGATGATCGTGGCGCTGTTCTTCGTCCTCGAGTACATCCTGCTCCCCGAGCTCGCGAGTGCCCGCAAGGAGTTCCATCAGCTCCACCATCTGAATTTCCTGTGGCTGATCCTCGGTGTCATCCTCGAGCTCGGCGCCCTGGTGTCGTACGCGGAGCTCACGCATACGGTCCTCTCGCCCGGCGCGCCTTCGCGCTTTCGCATCTTCCGCATCAACATGTGGGCGCTGGCGATCAGTCACACCCTTCCCGGCGGCACCGTGCCGGGCACGGCCGCCAGCTATCGGTTGCTCACCGAGTCCAATGTGCCAGGTAGCACCGCCGCCTTCGGGCTCGCGGCGCAGGGCATCGGCTCGGCGGTCGTCCTGAACCTGATCTTCTTCTTGGCGCTCCTGATCTCCATCCCGCTCCAGGGGTACAACCCGGCTTATGGCTTCGGCGCCATCCTGGGTGTGCTCTTGCTCGCCATCTTCGCCGGTCTCGTCTTCCTCCTCACCCGGGGTGAGCGCCAAGCATCCGTGTTCGTGAAGCGGGTGGGCGACCGCCTTCCCTTCGTGCGCACCGAAAGCTTGACTTCGTTGCTCCAGAAGGTCGCCGACCGGATGAAGATTCTCTTCACCAGTTCGGAGCTCCTGACCCGGGCCGGCATCTGGGCGGCCGCCAACTGGATCCTCGATGCGGCCTCGCTCTGGGTGTTCCTCTTTGCCTTCGGCGCCCACGTGTCGCCCATCGACGTGCTCGTCGCTTACGGCCTCGCCAACATCATCGCCGTCATTCCGCTGACGCCGAGCGGCCTCGGCGTGATCGAGTTGACGCTCATCGCCGTCCTGAAGGGTTTCGGGGTGCCGGCCGGCGTCGCCGCGGCCGGCGTCCTCAGTTGGCGGCTCGTGAACTTCTGGTTGCCCATCCCCTTCGGCGGCGCTTCCTACCTGTCACTGCGGGTCGGGCGCGCCCGGTTGGCTGCCGGCGTTCGCTCCCATCCGAGCACGGGCGGCCAGGCATTTTCGTCCTGAGCCCGCCACGACCCCCGATGAGTGCATGCGCGCCCACCGCCCCTCGCTGACGGCGCGCTGGGTCGCGGCTCGCCGTGCCGCCCTGGCACCGACACGCTCGTCGACGCCAACGGGCGACCTCGAGGGTGAGCAGACGCTCTATCGGGACGTTGGCGGCAACGTGACCTTCAACTTCGCTCGCCCTTCCGGCGTGAACCACCGGACACAGTTCATCGACGCGGAAGTTGCCAACGCCATCGGCCGCGGCGTCGAACAGATCGTCATCCTCGGTGCGGGCTACGACGGGCGGGCCCTGCGCTTCGGTGGAGCGCCGACCCGATGGTTCGAGGTCGACTTTCCCAGCACCCAGGAGGACAAGCGCCGTCGGCTCGCTGCCCTCGGCGTCTCGCCCGAGGGCGTGATCTATGTGCCGATCGACTTGCTGCGCGAAGACCTCGACGCGACCCTCGAGGGTGCCGGTCATGACGCCGACACCCCCACGCTCTTCCTCGCCGAGGGTCTGGTGCCGTACCTCACGCTCGAGGCGACGGCGAACATGTTCGCGGCGGTGCGGGCGCGGGCCGGGCCCGGCTCCGTCCTCGTCGCCACCTTCTTCGTGGCACCCGAACCACACGACCTGCTCCTTGCGTGGTACCACGCCCGGAATGTGTTCTTCCGGGTCATCGGCGAACCGCGTCAGAGCGAATATCAGCCGGGCGACCCCGAGAAGCTCTTCGTCGTCACCGGATGGAAGGTCTCGCGGTCAAAGAGCGGGCACGCGAGCCGCGTCGACCGCGCCGCCCGCATGCTCGTGCTGGCGGGCGAGCCTGCCTGATCAGGAACTGATGCCGGAGGGGGCGACCGTGCCGCGCCGGCGGTACGCAGGCCGCCCGACCGGCGCACGGAACACGCGGACACCCGCGCCCACCACCAATCCGATGAACAGCAGCACGTAGGCGTCGGACAGCGGGATCAGCCAACCACGTCCCGCGAAGATGATCCCCGGACCGTGGGGTGCCCACCACGGTGGGGCAGCCCAGAAGAGCGCAGCGACGCCGAGGGCGAGCCACTCCCCGTAGCGCGGCCGGTCGGGTGCCAGCGCCAGCCAGGCGATCAGCAGCACGACCCAGATGAAGTGGTGCGACCACGACACCGGGTTCGCCAGAGATTCCGCTGCTTCGACGACAAGGAGCCCGAGCAGTGGCGATGAACGGCGATAGGCCGCGGCGGCGACGGCGAGACCGACGGCCGCCACGCTCAGGACGATGCCGAACGTGACCGGCGTACTGACGGTGTGGCCGATCATCCGCTCCAGCGCGCCGAGGACGCCTTGGTTGCCGATCCACGACAGCATGCCCGCTCGCTGGGGGTCGCGGATGTAGTGCGTCCAGTAGGCCCACGACGTCGAGAAGTTGACGGCGGCCGCGCAGAGCCCGGCGACACAGAAGGTGACCGACGCCCGGAGACCGGCGCGGCCTTGCCTGGTCAGGAAGAGGTACGGGATGAGGATGATCGGTGTCACCTTGATCGCCGCAGCCAGCCCCACGAGGATGCCGCGGGGCAGCGGCAGGTCGAGCGTCATGTCCGCCACGACCATGAGGGCCAGGAGGATGTTGACCTGACCCAGCAGGAACGTCTGGCGCACGGGATCGAGCAACACGACCGGGATGAGCAGCATCAGCGCCCACCAGAGGATGGTCCGCTTGTCGAGCTGGTCGCACACCGCGCGCAGGCACACCGCGATGAGTGCGAAAACTGCGACGAGGTTGAAGAGCGAGAACGCGACCTCCGCCACCACCAATGGCGCCTGGGCGCCCGGGGCAAAGAGCAACGCAGAGAACGGCGGGTAGGTGAACCCGAGCCCGTCCTTCGGCAAGGTGACGGAGAACAAGTTGTTCGCCCAGGCGTGCTGGCCGCCCAGCAGGTACGTGCTCAGGTCGATCTGCTGGTGGACGACGGCGAGGACGACGACCCCGATGACCGCCAAGGCGCCCGAGAGCGCCGGCCAGCCCCAGCCACGGCCCGCTGCGATCCCGCGCATGCGCAGAGCCAAATTGCTCGCCATGCGCTGGATCGTACCGGCGCGCTGCGCCAAGAATGCACATTTGCGCCGAAAACACCGGCTAGCTGTTCCCTAAGACGCCGGGTAGCCCCAATTGGGGTTCCGGCCAAAGAGCCCCAGCAAGCGGTCCTGGATTGGCGCGTCGTCGGGTACCGCGTTGTCCCGTTCGATGGCACCGGCTTCTTCGAGCACCCTCCGGTTCGCCATCGCACGCCCGTAGCCGGATCGGCAGAGCGCGGAGTCCAGAGACACTGTCACCCCGGCTGCGCGGGAGAGGTCCCAGCTGTGCACGAGCACATCGGTCGCGAGGACGCCCACGAGCAGCTCGCGGCCGTCGAGCGCCTGTGGTCGCTCGAGTGCCGGCACGAGAGAGGCGACGATAGTGCTCCAACGCTCCACGCGATCGTTCCCGGGTTCGACCGGGGTGACATCGAGCGGCCGCAGCAACAGCGATTGATGGGACGCGAAGACGTGGTCGACGACCTGGCCGGCGTTTCCCTCTCTTGCCGGCGTCGGGGCTTCCCATCGGTCGCCGACGGCACGAAGGCCCGCGGCGAAGGCTTCGCACGCGTCCCTGTACTCGACGAGCAAGGCGCCCCGGGCGTCGGTGGGCACTGCGAACTCCCTCGCGTCAGTCGGCCGAAGGCGACAACGGCGGCCGGGCTTCCCCTTCGTCATCGAAGCCGACGCGCAGTTCGGAATCGCGTTGACGGCGGGCACGCTCGCGGGCCAGTTCCTTGAGGCGGTCCTGCGAGCTGACACCGTGCGTGTTGGGCACTCGCCGCCAACGCCGGTCCGAGCCCAGCTCCCAGGCGTTGGTGTCGTCCGTGAAGACCAGGTCGAGCACCTCGAAGAGGCGCGCCTGGAGCTCGGGATCGTGGACCGGCACAACGACTTCGATGCGGCGGTCGAGGTTGCGGCCCATGAGGTCCGCCGAGCCGATGAAGACCTTGAGAGGCAGACCCGGTCCGGCCGCCGGGTCGACGGGGGCACCACCGAAGCGGTAGATCCTCGAATGCTCGAGGAAGCTGCCGACGATGGAACGGACGCGGATGTTCTCGGACAGCTCGGGGATGCCGGGGCGCAGGCGGCACAGGCCGCGCACGGCGAGGTCGATCTGTACGCCGGCGCCCGATGCGCGGTACAGCGCGTCGATCATGGCAGCGTCGGTCAGGCCGTTGACCTTCATCACGATGCGGCCGGCGGGGCCGGCGTCGGCCTGCTCTTCGATCATGGCCATGATGCGCTTGCGGACCGTGACGGGCGACACGAGGATCTCGCGGTAGTCAGCGTGCTTGGAGAAGCCGGTCAGGTAGTTGAACAACGCACCGACGTCGGCGCCGATGACGGGGTCCGACGTGAGGAGGCCGAGGTCCTCGTAGATGCGGGCCGTCTTCGAGTTGTAGTTGCCGGTGCCCACGTGGCAGTAGGGGCGGACGCCGTCATCCTCACGTCGTAGGACGAGCGCAGTCTTGGAGTGGGTCTTGAGGCCGACGATGCCGTATACGACGTGGACGCCCACTTCTTCGAGCGCCCGGGCCCATCCGATGTTGGCCTCTTCGTCGAAGCGGGCCTTCAACTCGACGATGGCGGCGACCTGTTTGCCGTTCTCGGCCGCCTGGATGAGGGCCTGGACGATCGGGCTGTCGAAGCCGGTCCGGTACAGGGTCTGTTTGATGCCGAGGACCGCCGGGTCGTCGGCTGCCTGGGCCACGAAGGCCTCGACGGAGGTGGCGAACGAGTCGTAGGGGTGGTGGACGAGCACGTCGCGCTCTCGGAGCATGGCGAAGAACTCGTTCGGATCGTGCGAGGCCGAGGCGAGGCGGGGCGGCGTCATCGGCGTCCAGGTCTCGGCGTGCAGGTCGGGGCGGTCGAGCGCGTACACGGACCAGAGGCCGCTGAGGTCGAGCGGGGCGGCGACACGGAAGACGCCGTCGCGGCCGACTTCGAGCTCGGTGGCGAGGAGGTCGACGAGTTCGTCGGACATGCCGGGCTCGACCTCGAGGCGGAGCGCCTTGCCGAAGCGGCGGCGGCGGAGCTCCATCTCGATCGCGACCAGGAGGTCGTCGGCCTCGTCCTCCTCGAGCGCGAGGTCGGCGTTGCGGGTGACCCGGAATGCGTGGTGGTAGCCGATGGTCATGCCCGGGAAGAGCGTGTCGAGGTGGGCGGCGATGACCTGCTCGAGCGGCACGAAGCGCTCGCCGTCGGGCATGACCACGAAGCGGGGCAGCGCGGGCGGGACCTTGACGCGTGCGATGCGGCGCTCGCTGGTCGAGGGGTCCTGGACCTCGACGACGAGGCTGAGCGAGAGGTTGGAGATGTAGGGGAACGGGTGGCCGGGGTCGACGGCGAGGGGGGTGAGGACGGGGTAGATCTCGCGCTGGAAAACCTCCACGAGGTGCTCACGGTCGTCGTCATCGAGGGAGGACCAGTCGGAAAAGCGGATGCCGGCCTCGGCGAGGGCGGGGACGATGAGATCCAAGAAGATGCGGTCCTCGCGGGCGACGAGGTCCTCGACCCGGCCCCGGATCATCGTGAGCTGCTCGCCTGGCCTGAGGCCGTCGACCGAGCGGGTGCGCACGCCGGCGGCGACCTGGTCCTCGAGGGCCGCGACCCTGATTTGGTAGAACTCGTCGAGCAGCTCGGAGAAGATGGCGAGGAACTTCGCCCGCTCCATGAGCGGCAGGCCGTCATCCTCGGCCAGATCGAGGAGGCGGGCACCGAAGTCGAGCCTGGATTGCTCCCTGTTCGTGAAGCGCTGGTAGCCGAACGCCTCGATCTGCTGGTAGCTCGGGGGCCGGGGGTGTTCTGCGGGCGTGGCCGGGGCCTGGGCCGGAGAACCCTCCGTTTGCGACGGTGAACGCTGGTTGTCGGCGCCCGCAGCCGGGTCAGGCGGTTGCGCCTGGGGTTGGGATTGGGGCTCGGTCTGGGTCATGGGCGGAAAAACGCTGTTCGGCCCGGTTTTGCGCCGACAACGGACGTGACGACAGTGACGAATCCGACAGGGCTGTCACCACCGACTCTACCCCTCACAAGTACGATTCGCCCGTGCCGCCAGGTACCCGAACTCGCAGCGCGGCGGGATTGCCGCGTTACGTATTCGGCCCGAAACCGAAGCGACGCACCGAGCTGGTGCTGCTCGTCTTCGGGTCGCTGTTGATCGTCGCTCTCTACATCGTCGCGTCCCTCGGCCAGAACTCCAAGGTCCCGACCGACATCAGTCCGTTCCTGGGCGTCGTTCTCGGCCTTGCGCTGGCGGCCCACATGGCAAACCGCTGGCTGGTACCCGATGCCAACGCGGTGGTGCTGCCGGTGGCTGCGCTGCTCAACGGCATCGGCTACGTCGTCATCGCGAGATGGGACAGCGTGGTCGTCCCGGGAACCAACGTGCACCCCTATATCGGTGAAGCACGCAACCAGGCGCTCTGGACGTTGATCGGGATCGGGGCCTACGTCCTGACACTCCTCATCGTGCGCCACTCGCGGGACCTCGAGCGGTATCGCTATCTGCTGTTGTTGCTCGCCGGCATCCTGCTCGTGCTGCCTCTCGCCTTCTCGCCGATCAACGGGGCACGGCTGTGGGTGCATCTGGGCAGCATCCGTTTCCAGCCGGTCGAACTGTCCAAGATCCTCCTGTGCATCTTCTTCGCCTCGTACTTCGCCGAGAACAAGGAGTTGCTCACGATCCCGACGGCGCAGGTCGGCAACCGCCTGTTCCTCGACCCCCGCCCGCTCCTGCCGATCATCGTGGCCTGGGGCGCGGCGATGGAGATCATCGGCCTCGAAGACGACATCGGCTTTGCCGCACTTCTGTTCGTCCTGTTCATCGGTCTGCTCTGGGTCGCCACCGGCCGGGTCGGCTACCTCGTGCTGGGCCTCATCCTCTTCGGGGTGGGCGCCTTCATCGCGGCCCACTACTTCTCCCAGGTGCACATACGCATCGACGCGTGGCAGAACCCGTGGCAGACCGCGACCAACTACAACAACAACGGCTATCAGCTGCGCCAGGCGTGGTTCAGCATGGGCACCGGAGGGGTCGGTGGCACCGGGCTCGGCCTCGACAACTTCACCAGCTACGTCCCCGAACTGACGAGCGACATGATCTTCGCCGCGATCGGCACGGAACTGGGGATGGTCGGGGCGATCGCCGTGGTGCTCGCCTTCGTCCTCCTGATCGGCGCCGGGTTCCGCATCGCGCAGGCCGCCCGGTCGGACTTCTCACGGCTGATGGCCACCGGGCTGACGCTGATCGTCGGGTTCCAGGCCTTCTTCATCATGGCGGGGGTGGTGCGGCTCTTGCCCTTCACCGGGGTCACGCTCCCGTTCGTGGCGTACGGCGGATCCTCGCTGGTGTCGAACTACATCCTGATCGCGCTGCTGCTCCGCATCTCCGACGAGGGCACCAAGGCACAGTACGAAATGCTCGCCGCCGGTGCCGCCGGCGCTCCGGGCGAACGGCCGATGGTGCCCGCCCGTTAGGTCCCCGCCTGGCAGGTGCCTCAGCGTCGTGTCGGCGCACCGCCTGAGGCGTTGTTCGTTGCACCGGCCCGACGCACGGAACATCCCGCTCGGGGACTTTGCTGAAGGTCCTGATGAACCCGACGATCGGCGGATGCAAGGGGCCGGCGCTTGAAGCATCTCCATGCTGCGCAGCGGAACGTGAAGCGGGTCGCGGAGGATCGAGTCCTGGGTGAGGTCGATCTCTTGCGGAGTCAGCGGCCCGGTCG
>DATHPK010000084.1:0-1846 GCA_035483935.1 Acidimicrobiales bacterium | reverse complement strand
CACTTCGTCGACCCGGGCCACGTGGTGGCCGGCTGGCGGCTCCGCCTTCCCGCTGAGGCCGCCGACCACGACCCCGGACAGGTGGACCCCCGTCGAGGTCGAGGTCGAGGTCGAGGTCGGGATCGCACCGGCCCGCCCAGCGGCGCACCCGATCGTCTGCCCGAACTGGTCGTGCTGGGATGCGGCTCCCTGGCCTGCGCCGCCCTGGCCCGGCGCGCCCGACGGCGCCACCGTGCCGCACCCTTCTCGGGCGATCTCGAACTGCCACTCGGGCGGGACCACGGCCGGCATCGACAGCCATCCGACGGGGCCGTCGACACCGACGCGCTGCTGCAGCGCTTCCCGTCGGTGCCCGCGCTCGATGCCTTCGAAGCGGCCAACTACCTCCTCACCCGTTCGCTCGAGCTTCACGACGAGGCCGGCGCGCCGCGTGTCCGGACCGTCTGCGTGTCACCGGCCGGCGTGACGTTCGCGATGACCGAGGACCACGGCGACGCCCCCGACGGCTTCGTCTCCGTCGCCGGAGCGGGCGCGCCGCACACCGGCAGCCAGTGGCGAGTCGGCCACGAGGAGCTCGCCGGACTCGACACCGGGTCGTCCTTCCCACATGCGCCGGTCGTCTTCCCCGTCGGTGAAGACGACGACGGCACCTGGCTCGTCGCCCTCGGTCCCGGCGACGTCCTGCCCGTCCTCGGAGAATCGGCCCCTTCCTTGCTGCGAGCCGCACGCGCTGCCGCCGGGTCGTGGGCGTGGTCCGATCTCGTCCTGGTCACCGACGACCCGGCCGACCCCGGGCTCGAGCGTCGCTCGGTCCCGACCCTCTTCTTCGGCGAACCTGCCTCGCTGCCGCCCGGAACCGCACGGCACATCGCCATCGTGACCACCGCACCCGTCGCGGCCACCGACCTCACGGTGCTCGTGGACCGCCGGGCCGCGACGCTCCACCCCGTCGGCCGCGTCCTGCGGCCCCATCTGCAGTCGGAGGACACGGCGCGGCTCGTCGCCGAGCTCGTCGACCCGACCGACCCCTTCGGGGTACCCGCTCTCGAGCCCGGACCTGCACCCGTGTCCGAACCCGAGTCGTCATCCGTCGACGTCCGAAGGTCGACCATCTCGTCCCCGTCCAGCCTGATCCCCGGCCCGGTCGACGTGCGGTTGCTGACGGTCACGCCCCGCCTCGACGGCGTGGCCGAGGAGCTGCCGCCCAACCGGGCCCGGCGCGCCGTCGAGCTCGTCGCCTACCTCGCCCTCCACCAGCCCGATGTCATCACCGGCGACCGGTTGCGCACCCGCGTCCTCGGATCGTCCGACGCCGACGCCGCGGCCAAGACGCTCCAGAACACCGCCTATGCCGCCCGGCGCGCCATGGGCGCGGGCGCGGACGGCTCCCCGCTGTTCCCCGGGGCCACCCGCAACGGGCTGTACCAACTGTCGCCCGAGGTGACCGTCGACGTGCAGCGCGCGGCCACGCTCGTCACGGAGGCGAAGGCGCACGATGACGCCCGGCTGGCCATGGCGCACTACCGGGCCGCGCTCGACCTCGTCGAGGGCGAGCCGCTGGCCAACGCCCTCTCGGGCTACTCGTGGTGGGAGGCGGAGGGGCACGGTGCGCGCATTGCCGCCGTCGTCGTCGACGCCGCCTGTCGCCTGGCTGCGCTCGCCGCCGGCGCCGGGCTCTTCGAGCTCGCTCGATGGGGCCTCGATCGGGCCCGCCTGGTCGAGCCCTACAGCGAGGCGCTCTCGCGGGCCGCCATGGAGCTGGCCGCCGCCGAGGGCGATGCCGACCGCCTCCGTCTCGAATGGCGCGAATGCCAGCGCCGCGTCGATGCCCTCGATCCGGGCACCT
>DATHPK010000083.1:0-4151 GCA_035483935.1 Acidimicrobiales bacterium | reverse complement strand
CGGACGCGGGGTGGCTGCTCCTCACCGGGGAGGCTGTAGGACGTCTCCCAGGACACGTCGCCCAGGAAGACGTCGACCTGGAAACGCTCCTCTACCGCCTGACGCTGGAGCAGCGCACGGTCGAAGGAGCCACGGATGGTGCCGATGACATCGACGAGCAGATGGTCGAACACGCCGATCGAGGATAGGCGGCGTGGGGAGGGGGCCGACCTCGCCCCGGGCGGACTGCTGTACCGGGACGGGCACGGTGGCTGTTACCGTCAGGCCTGGTGAGCATGGCGAACGACAGGTCTGTCTGGCTGCAACGCCGCGTCGTGGCGTATGCGCACCAGGGGGGAGCCTGGGAGTCCCCCTCCTCGACGCTCCATGCGATCACGCACGCGCTCGAGGCGGGGGCGACGGCGATCGAGCTGGACGTCCATGCGACGGCCGACGGCGAGCTCGTGGTGTGCCACGACGCGACCGTCGACCGCACCACCGCCTCGAGCGGCACCATCGACTCCTTCACGCTGGCGGAGTTGCGGTCGATGGACTTCTCCTACTGGTGGATCCCGGGGGCGGACGTGACGCCGGGGCGGCCGGCGCAGGAATACCCGTTCCGCGGGCGGGCGCCGAACGACCGCACCTTCGGCATCGCCACGCTGCGCGAGGTCCTCGAGCACTTCCCCGGAGTCGTGCTGAACCTCGACATCAAGCAGACGGCCCCCGTGGTGGCTCCCTACGAGGAGGCTCTGGCGCGGCTGCTGGCCGAGTACGACCGGGTCGACGACGTGATCGTGGCGTCGTTCCTGGACCAGGCGACGGACGCCTTCCGGGGTTTCGCCCCGAAGGTGCCGACGTCGGCCGGCACCGTGGCCACGGCCGAGGCGTGGCGCGCGGCCCAGGCGGGTGAGCGGATGCCGGAGATCGCGGCGGTCGCCTACCAGGTGCCCGAACGCTTCGGCGACCAGGTGGTGGTCGACGAGCGGTTCGTGACGACGGCGCACGCGGCCGGCAAGGCGGTCCACGTGTGGACGATCAACGACACCGAGTCGATGACGCGGCTGGTCGACCTCGATGTCGACGGGATCATCTCGGACCTGCCGACCGCGCTGTGCGGGCTCCTCGCCGAGCGGGGCGTTGCGTGGGGCGGTCTCTAGCTCGCTGTTGCTCTCGGTACGGGGGTCAGGGAGTGGACCCGCCGGCCGCCCGGCTCGTCAGCCGCGGCCGCAGTTCGGCTTCTTGCCGTGGTTGGCCTTCCGCTTGGTGCGGAGCTTGCGCTTCACCGTTCTCTTGGACATGGGGGCGACATCGTAGCTGACCACCAGGGGTGATCCGGTAGCCTCGCCGTCCGTGCGGACCGGCTGGCTGTTGCGTGACGGTGACGTCGTCTGCGCGTTGGAAATGGCCGATTCGACCACCGAGCGCCGCAACGGCCTGCGCGGGCGCCAGGGATTGGACGGGGCACTGCATCTCGAGGGCGCCCGGACCGTGCACACGCTCGGCGTGGCCTTCCCGATCGACGTCGCGTTCCTCTCGTCCGACCTCACCGTCCTGCGGGTGGCCCGCCTCAAGCCCCGGCGATTGAGCCTCGGCGCGCCCGGGGCCCGCAGCATCGTCGCGGCGCAGGCCGGTTCGCTGGAGCGCTGGGGCGTGCACGAAGGGGACCAGCTCGAGGTGCGCGAGGCGGAGTGACCGTGCGCGCCGCCTGCGGTCGCCGGACGTGAGCCCGACCGAGGCCGGGCGGGGGGAGCTCGTGCTCGTGGCGACCCCGATCGGGAACCTCGGGGACCTGTCGCCCCGGGCGCGCGCGGTGTTGGCGGAGGCCGACTTGATCTGCTGCGAAGACACACGCCGCACGCGGGCGCTGTTGTCGGCTTGCGAGATCCGCGCCGGCGACCGGCTCCTGTCGCTGCACGGCCACAACGAGGCGTCGCGCCTCGAAAGGGTGGCGGAGTGCGTCGCGGGTGGCGGCACGGTGGCGGTGGTGAGCGACGCGGGCACCCCGGGCATCTCGGACCCGGGTGCGTGGTTGGCGGGGCAGCTCGCGGCCCGGGGTGAGACGGTCACCGTCGTGCCGGGCGCGTCGTCGGTACTGGCGGCGCTCGTCGTGAGCGGCCTGCCGACCGACCGCTTCTGCGTGGAGGGCTTCCTGCCACGCAAGGGCACGGAGCGCCGCCGCCGCCTGGCCGCGCTCATGGTGGACGAGCGCACATCCGTCGTCCTCGAGGCGCCGGGCCGCGTGGCGGGCACGCTGGCGGATCTGGCCGCGTTGGATCCCTCGCGCCCCGTGGCCGTGGTGCGCGAGCTGACCAAGGTGCACGAGGAGGTATGGCGGGGCACAGCGGGCGACGCGGCGGAGTCGTTCGGCGAGGACCCCGTGCGCGGGGAGGTGGTCCTGGTGGTCGGCGGAGCGCCCGAGGCCGAGCCGGCGGGCGAGCGCGACGTCGAGACCGCGGTGCGCCGGGCGATGCGCGAAGACCCGGCCGCCGGGCCGCGGCAAGTGGCCGAGCGCGTGGCGGCGAGCCTCGGCGTGCCGAAGCGGCGCGTGTACGAGGCGGCCTTGCGGGTGCGCGCGGCGGGCGACGCCGGGCGCTGACGTCAGGGGAAGCCGGGGCGCACCGGTACGCTTCCTGCGGTGCCGCCCTACTACCTGACCACGCCGATCTACTACGTCAACGACGCGCCCCACGTCGGCACGGCCTACACGACGGTCAACGCCGACGCGCTGGCGCGGTGGCACCGCCTGCTCGGCGACGACGTGTGGTTCATGACGGGCACGGACGAGCACGGGGCCAAGATCGTCGAGGCGGCAGAGGCCAACGACGCGACGCCCCAGGAGTGGACGGACCGCACCTCGGAGCGCTTCGTCGAGGCCTGGCGGGTCCTCGGCATCTCCTACGACGACTTCATCCGGACGACCGAGCCCCGGCACTACAAGGTGGTCCAGGAGTTCCTGCAACGGATCTACGACAACGGATTCATCGAGCTGGGCCTCTACTCGGGCCTCTACTGCGTGTCCTGCGAGGACTACTACACCGAGGACCAGCTGGTCGACGGCAAGTGCCCGGTGCACGGCAGGCCGGTGATCGAGATGCAGGAGGACAATTACTTCTTCAAACTGAGCGCGTTCGAACAACGACTGCTCGACTACTACGACAGCCACCCCGACTTCGTGCGCCCGGTCTCGAAGCGCAACGAGGCGCTGGGATTCATCCGGGGCGGGTTGCGCGACGTCTCGATCACGCGCACCTCGTTCACGTGGGGCGTGCCGGTCCCCTGGGACAGCGGCCACGTGTTCTACGTCTGGTACGACGCCCTCATCAACTACCTCACGGTGGCCGGCTACGCCGCGGACGAGGCGGCGTTCGCGGCGCGTTGGGGCGCGGCACACCATCTGATCGGTAAGGACATCCTCAAGTTCCACTGCGTGTGGTGGCCGGCGATGTGCATGGCGGCGGGGATCGAGCCGCCGGCGGAGATCTTCGTGCACGGCTATCTGCTCATGGGCGGGCAGAAGCTCGGAAAGACGATGATCGCGGCCGGCGTGGCCGGGACGGGCGACAACGCACGGCAGCTCAACATCACCGACGTCTCGCCTCTTGCGCTGGCCGAGGACTTCGGCGTCGACCCGCTGCGCTACCACCTCCTGCGCGACGTCGCATTAGGCGGGGACGGCGACTTTTCCTACGAGGGCATCGTGGCACGCTACAACGCGGACCTGGCGAACAACCTCGGCAATCTCGTGTCGCGCGTCTCGACGGTCGTGCACTCGAAGTGCGGTGGCATCGGGCCGGCGTGCAATCCGTCGAGCGAGCTGGCGGCCGTGGCCGAAGGCGTGCTCGCAGCGGCGACGGCGGCGTGGGCGCGCTGGGCGCCGCACGAGGCGCTCGAAGAGACGTGGCGGCTCATCGGCGCGGCCAATGCGGAGCTCGAGGCGGCAGAGCCGTGGAAGATGGAGCCGGGCGCCGCCGTCGAGGCCGTGCTCGGCGATGCGCTCGAGGTGTTGCGGATCGTCGCCGTCCTCGTCGCGCCGGCCATGCCGTCCACGGCGGCGGAGGTGTGGCGCCGGATCGGCATCGAGGGCGACCCGGGGGCGGCCCGCCTGCCCGAGGCGGCCGCCTGGGGGGGCTACGGGGGTGGCGCCGCCGTGGTCAAGGGCGAGCCGCTCT
>DATHPK010000082.1:0-9245 GCA_035483935.1 Acidimicrobiales bacterium | reverse complement strand
ACCCCCTGAACCTCCACCTCTCCACCACTGTGCACAACGCAGTGCGGCGTGGTGGCGCTGGCGTCCCGGTGCGGCTGTTGCCCGAGGACTTCGAAGTCGTGGAGTCCGAGGCCCTAGCCCGGTCGGCCACCGTGCTCTTGGTCGACCTGTCCATGTCCATGCCCATGCGGGACAACTTCGTGCCGGCCAAGAAGATGGCCATGGCGCTGCAGACGCTGATCAGCAGCAAGTTCCCCCGGGACTTCCTGGGCATCGTGGGCTTCTCCGAGGTGGCGCGCGAGATCCGGCCCGACGAGCTGCCGACCGCCATGTGGGACTACGTCTACGGCACCAACCTGCAGCACGCGCTGGCGCTGGCGCGGCGCATGCTGGCCCACCAGCACGGCACCAAGCAGATCATCGTGGTGACCGACGGCGAGCCGACGGCGCACATCGACGACGCCGGCGAGGTGTGGTTCAACTACCCCCCGATTCCCGAGACGCTGCGCCGCACGATGGCCGAGGTCATCCGCTGCACGCGGGCGGGCATCGTGATCAACACGTTCGCCCTCGACCTCCAGCGCACCCACTACCCGTTCGTGGAGCAGATCGCCCGGGTCAACGGCGGCCGCACCTTCTACACGAC
Organism: Acidimicrobiales bacterium; assembly: GCA_035483935.1. Classification (GTDB taxonomy): domain Bacteria; phylum Actinomycetota; class Acidimicrobiia; order Acidimicrobiales; family RAAP-2; genus Bog-473. The sequence continues at coordinate 8,620 of DATHPK010000082.1, read as the reverse complement.
GCCCGACGCACTGGGCGGCTACGTGCTGGTCGACTTCCTCCAGCACCGCCGCGTCCTCCGCCCCGCCGGCTGAACCTTCGCCTGCGGGCAGCCACCGAGCCCTTTCGGGCGGACGGACTTCCCTTGCGCCCGTTCGCTCGAGGTCCTCGGTGCCTGGCCCAAGTCGCGGCCGGCCTGCGCCGAAACACGGCCCGACGCACCAATTGCCCCTGAGTCTGGCCTGAATATGGGGGTTCCGCGCAGTTATCCACACCCACTCGAGCAGGGGGAACACACGTTTTTTGCCCTTTGGCCGAATTTGGGCCTTGCGCCGCCGTGTCCGGGCGGTCAAAGATGTTGGTTACATCGCTGTAACTACAACGGTGCTACCTCAGGCGAAAATGAAGGGGGGCGAACCAAAGTGCCTATCGACATCATCACGACGCTCTACGGTCGCCAGGAACGCAGCTGGCAGCTGCAAGCAAACTGCATGGGCGTCGACCCGGACCTGTTCTTTCCCGAGCGGGGCGCGTCGACCCGCGAGGCGAAGGAGGTCTGCCGGGGCTGCGTGGTCCGGGAGGACTGCCTCGAGTACGCCCTGGCGAATGGCGAGAAGTTCGGCATTTGGGGCGGCATGAGCGAGCGGGAGCGGCGTCGATTGCGCCGGGCCCGGGCTCTGGCCCGCCGCGACGTGGCCAGCGCCTCTTAGCCCAGCCGCGACTCGACCGTCGCCTCGGCGCTGAGGCCCAGTTCGGACCGACGAGCCGCAGGCACGGCCGCCAGCACCACCTCGGGCAGCAGCCCCACCAGCTCGGCGCCTTCCACGGCGCCACCCGCCTCGGCGGCCAGTGCGGTCACCGCGTCGTAGACGTGGGCGGGCCCGAAGGCCTCGGGCTCGAGAAGGTTGCACGAGACCTGGGCAAGGTCGCCCACGGCCAGGGCGAGGGCCCGGACGTTGGGGCCCCGGACCTGGGGGGCGATCAGGCGGGCCACCTCGAGTGAGGAGACCCAGACGTTGTACGCCACGAGCACGCGGCGCGCGCCGACGGCGGTGGCGCCGGTGCGGGGGTCGGGCCGAGTGGGGCCGAAGTCGGGCGTCAAGCCTGCGTCGGGCGCGAACGCGCGGCGCCGGATGTCGGGCAGGCTCCGGGTCCGGCCGCCGGGAAGAGGCCCGTAGAGGAAGCTCGGCACCCCCAATTCGTCGGTAAGCCATTGCGCGAAGTCGTCGCGGTGAGCGACGGCCGTCGTGAGGTCGGTGGGCGCAGGGCCGCCGGGCTCGTAGGGAACGAAGGGCACGACGTCGAGGACGCCGAGACGAGGGTGCACGCCTTCGTGTGTGCGCAGGTCGAGCAGGGAGACCGTGGCGGTGGCGAGCGAGCGGGCGGCGGTGGCGACGTCGTCGGGCGCGCCGGCGAGCGTCAGGACGGCCCGGTGGTGGTGGGGGTCCCGGTGCAGATCGAGGAGCGCCGGGCCGGCGCTGGCGGAGAGCGCAGCGAGGAGGGCCTCGTCACGGCCTTCGCTCACGTTGACGACGCACTCGAGGCAGCGCAGGCCCGTGGTCACGGTCGCCAGCGTGCCAGCACCGGGGGCGCGGCGCGCTATAGCGGCCGAAAATCGAGGGTGGTGCGAGCGGCCGCCAGGCGGGGTCGCCCCGGGGGGTTACTTGACGGCGACGGCGTGGGAGAGGCGGCGGCGGCGCAAGATGCGGCGGCGCTCACGCTCGGACGCTCCGCCCCAGACGCCGTGGTCGATGTGGTGCTCCAGCGCGTATTCGAGGCAGGGTTGTGCGACCGGGCACTCGGCGCAGATCTTCTGTGCCGCGAGTACGCCCATCCCGTCGCTGGGGAAGAAGACGTCCGGTGCAACTTCCTTGCACTTCCCCTGGGCCATCCAATCGGTTTGCATTGTTCGGCTCCCCTTTCACGCACCATTCTAAGGGAGGTGCCAGTCGGCTCCTAGGGTCTTGGGATAGGAGTTTCGTAAGAATCAGCCGGCGGATTTCTCCTCTACCAGGGAGGACGCTCGCGAGGCACTCGGGGCTACGCTGGCGCCGATCGCCGAATGCCAGGAGGTGCGATGTCCCCGGACACCGAGGACGAGGTTGTCGAAGAGGGCGAGACATTCGAGCCCATCGGCCACGTGCGCGTGGTGTATCTCGGCCCCGTCGCGCCGCACTGGGAGGTCCAGAGCGACTACGGGCCGGCGGACGTCATCGAGCAGTTCCGTGAGCGCGTGCTGGCCCGGCTGGTGTTGCTGCCGCCGCACGACCCCCAATTCCGGCGCAACAGCGAGCGGGTCGTGCGCGACGCCGAGCGCGAGCAGCTGGCGCTCGAATGGGTGCTCGACTACGGCGAGGCCGCCGAGGGCTGATCCCGGGCGGTGGTCTCGGCCGAGTCCCGGTGGGTTCGGGCCGGGGTTTGGAGCCGACGTCGCCTGCACCCGTTTTGCATCCATGGGGCCACTGGGCCGACACCCCGGCGGTGGAAGCATGTCCCCCCGTCGGAGGTCCGGGACAGCGTTCCCGGGCCACATGAGGGGGAGGCAAGAGTGGCAGTTGCGGAGATCCACACGTTGGACGAGGCACCGATCGTCCGTGAGATGCAAGGACTCATCGGCCCGCTGAGCGAAGACGAGGCCGCGTTGGTGCGGGCGCTGACACCGGTGGACCTGTCGCGTACCGAGCTGGTGCAGCACATGTTCCAGCTCGTCGACCTGCTGGCGACCGTGCGTTCGGACGAGGCGATGGCGGACTACATCTATGCCATCGCGCCGGAGTGGGACGACAGCATCGAGATTCTCGTGCTGGCGGGAATGCTCAGCACCGCGGTGCAGCGCCACGAACTGGCGCGCGCCGCTTAGGCGAACCTCAGCAACTCGCTGCTTCAGCTCCGGAGTTCACTCCATCAGGCCGATACGCGCCAGCCACAGGCCGGGTGCGTCGACCTCGGCGGGTGTGGGCAGATCGAGCTCGTCGCCCAGCAGGCGCGTGAGCGCGTCGCCGCCGGCCCGCTCGATCACGCCCTGCACGAACGCTCGGCCCCGGTCCACCTCTTCCTGACCCACGTCGAGCCCGAACAGCCCGGCGAAGGCCTGCTCACCCTTCCCCTCTTCGATCCGGTAGCGGTACCAGGCCTCGCGCAGCGCGCCCGGCGACGAGGTCAGCGTCTCTGCGATCGTGGCCGTCACGTGGTCGACGTAGGCGCCCAGCGCGGTCGTCTGCGCCGTGAGCGCGCCGGAGATGTTCCGCTGTTCGGGGCTGATGAGGTCCGCCAGCAGCGCCTCGGGATCGCCCAGGGCATTCTCGAGCGAGGCCTGGTCGCCCACGTTCAGGCTGTCGCCGAGCCGCTCGACGATGTTGCGCTGCGCCGCGGCCGCGTGCGCTGACGCGTCGCCGAGGAGTGTCGTGAGCGAGGACCGCACACCGGGGCGCGTCAACACGGCGTGCATCGTGAGCTCACGCAGGCAGACCCACAGCTGCACCTCCTGGAGCGGCAGGCTCCAGTCGTCGGCGAAGCGCGCCACGTTCCCCGGCACCAACAACAGCGTCGAGGACTCGGGCCAGGGGAGCGGCAGCGCGTACTGACCGAAGGCCCGCCGGGCGAGGTGGCCGGCGGCGGAGCCGAATTGCATGCCGAGGAAGACCGGGCCGAGCGTCAGCGCGAACTGCCCGATCAGGCCGCCGAGCCCGCCGCCCTCCTCGAGGTCGAGCGCGCTGAGGTCGGTCGAGGGGACGGCCGCCACGCCCTGCTGCTGCGCCTCGACCATCGCCTTGAGCACCGGCCGGTACGCCTCGAGGACGCGGAACGACCACTGCCCGGGGCCGACCGTCTCGAAGGAGACGCCGGTGCCGCCCGACGTTGGCGTGATGCCGGTGGCGGCGGCCACGTGGAGCTCGGCGACGCGGGCGAGCTCCTCGAACGCGATGCGCACGAGCGGGTCGGGCGTCTCGTCCTGCCCGCCGTCGGTGGCGACGCCGAAGGCGAGCGTGCGCGCCGCCTCGAACCAGCTGTCGCCCGCGCCAGACCCCGACCCGATCACCTTCATCAGGTCGCCGAGGAGACCCCCCATCGGATTGTCGGGGTCCATCGAGCCACCAAACATGCTCACCTCTGCATGCTACGAGGACTTGCCCAGCGTCACGCCCACGGACTTTGCCCCCGTGGTGCCCGGTGCGCCGGCGACCGTGAGCGTCACGGGGGTGCCCGGCTGCAGCACGTAGAGGCGTGCTCGCAGCTCCGCGAACGTGCGGACCGGCAGCTCGTTCACGGCGGTGATGACCTCGCCGGGCTGGAGCCGGCCCCACGCCGGGGTGCCACTCGGCACCGCCATGAGCTTGGCGCCCGCGCCGTCGGGGACGTCGCTCCCCTGGACGCCGAGCACGCCGGGCACGACGTGGTCGCCCGAGCGGAGGTCGTCGGCCACGCCGACCACCAGCTGGGTCGGGAGGAAGGCCACGGTGGAGGAGCCCGCCGCGGGTTGGCAGAGGATCCCGATGACGGCACCGCTCGCGTTCAGCAGGGGCTCGCCGGCCGTCTGGGTGCCGAGCTCCGATGACGACGTGATGGCCGCCATGCCACTGTCGGGACAGCCGGCGCTCCCGGTGGCGACGGCCGCGACCGACCCCGGGGTGGCCTGGAGCTCGGCGGCCGAGCCGCCGGACGACGTGTAGTCGAGGGCGGTGTCCGGTGCGCCGCCGCCCAGCGCGCCGTCGTCGGAGAAGGGAGCCACCGGCACGTCCGCCGGGACGTTGACGAGGGCAACGTTGGAGTTGGCGTCTGTCCCCACGATGGAGGCGCGCTCGAGCTTGCCGCCCGGCCCGACCATGTCGATGCGCTGCGCGCCGCTGAGGAGGTTGGCCGTCGTCACCACCATCCCGCCCTCGGCGACCGCCACCCCGACCAGCGTCACCGTGCCGTGCGAGGTGGTGGCCTGGAGCTGGACCATGGAGCGGGCGGCGGGCTGGGCGGCGGCCGGCACGCCGCTCATGCGGCTGGTCAGTGTGGTGAGGGTCACCCCGCCGGAACCGTCGCGCCCCGTCCCCTTGGGGGGTGTCTGGGAGGCGGGCGACAGCAGGATGACCAGGAAGGCCCCGACCGCGGCGAGCGCCCCCGCCGCGACGAAGAGCATGAGCGGGCCGCGGAACCGGTGCTCGGGGGGCGGGGTGAGGACCGGGCCGGCGGCGCGCACGGCCGGCACCTGCTCGCTCGGATGGCGCCACAGACGGTCCTCGGGATCGATCCAGCCGCGCAGGGGCGAATCGGGCTCCTCCGGGTCCGCACCCCCTTCGTCGCGTCCCGGTTCGCCGTTCCCCGGCTCCTCGGGAGGGCCACTCACCTGGGCGAGGCTACCGAGATCGGTCGCAGAAGTGCCGTCGCGCCTCGGGGCCGCCGTACCATGAGACCGCATGTCGCGGGACCTGGCCATCGACCTCGGTACCGCCAACACGCTGGTCTACGCCAAGGGGAAGGGCCTCGTCCTCAACGAGCCGACCGTGGTGGCGCTCGACTCGCGCAGCCGTGAGGTGCTCGCGATCGGCACGGACGCCTGGCAGATGATCGGGCGCACCCCCGGCTACATCGTGGCGGAACGCCCGCTGCGCGGCGGGGCCATCACCGACTTCGACGTGACCGAACGGATGCTCAGCGTCCTCCTGCACCGGGTCGGGGTCAGTCGCATCAACCGGCCCAAGGTGCTCGTCTGCGTCCCCTCCGCCATCACCGCGGTGGAGCGGCGCGCCGTCAAGGAGGCGGCACGCCGGGCCGGCGCGTCGGCCAGCTACCTGATCGAACAGCCGATGGCCGCGGCGATCGGCGCCGGCCTGCCCATCCACGAACCGGTCGGCAACATGGTGGTGGACGTCGGGGGCGGCACGGCCGAGATGGCGGTGATCTCGCTCGGGGGGGTCGTCGCGGTGCGGGCGCTCCGCTGCGGCGGGTTCGACTTCGACGCGTCCATCCAAGGGTTCGTGCGCAACAAGTACGGCGTGGCCATCGGGGAGCGGACGGCGGAGGCCGTGAAGATGGCCATCGGGTCGGCGGCGCCGTACGCGGGCGAGCAGCAGGCCGAAATCCGCGGCCGCGAGGTGGCGACGGGCCGGCCGAAGACGGTGTTGCTCACTCCGATGGACGTGCGCAGCGCTCTCGAGGACAACGTCGCGAACATCGTCGAGACGGCCGCCGTCTGCCTGGGCGAGGCGGCGCCCGAACTCGCCCAGGACATCATGTTCGAGGGGATCCACCTGACGGGGGGCGGCGCGCTGCTCCGCGGCATGACCCAGCGGCTCGCCGACGCCACCGCGGTGCCGGTGCACCTCGTGGACACGCCGCTCGAGTGCGTGGTGCAGGGGGCCGGGACCTGCCTGCAGTCCTTCGACCGGCTCAAGCGGCTCTTCACCCAGGACGAGTAGGAGGAGCGGCCGGGCGCGGGGCAGCGGCCCCGCCGTCTTCCCCGAGCAGCTCCTCGGCCGCCTGGCGCACCTGCCAGTCCCGGTCCTCGGCGGCGCGGCGCAGCGCCGGTCCGACCCGCGGGTCGTCGAAACCGGCCAGCGCGACGGTGGCGCGCCGGCGGACGGTCGGGCGGTCGTCGAGGGCGGCGAGCACGGCGGCGAGCCCGGCCGGGTCGCCGATGGCCCCCAGCGCGGCGACCGCCGCCTCGCGGCAGCGGGTGTCGTCGTGCCCGGTGGCTGTGATCGCGAGCGCCGGTACGGCGGGGCGGTTCCTGCGCTCCCCGGCGAACCAGGCCGCGCCGACGACGACCAGCGGGTCGGGGTCGGCCAGGGTGGCGACGAGCGCGGCGGGCAGCGTGGAACGGGAACCCCTGCCTCGGACCAGGGGCGCGGCATCGGCGGCCCGGCGGCGGACGGCGGGGGCCTCGTCGGCCAGTGCTCCGACCACGTCGGCCACCGTCAGCTCCCCGAGTCGGGCCAGGGCACCGACGGCGGTGGCGCGTACGCGGGGGTCGGGGTCGGCCAGGCCGCGGCGGGCCGCCGCTTGGTCGCCGTTGTGGCCCGCGAGGGCGACGCTGCGCCGGCGACGCTCGGCGCGACGGTCGCGGCCGGTTTCCGTGGCAACATCGTCCTCCACCGAATCCGAGTATGTCCGACACTGACGCGCCCGCCGACGGGGTCCCCGGCCCGACCCCACCCCAGCCGCCACCTCCCGGCGACGCGATGTGGCGAAACGTCGGGGGTGAGGGCCAGGGCGGGGAGTGGACGGTGCCCCCGCCCGGGACCCGCGCCAAGCGGCGCCGGTGGCCCTATGTGCTGGGAGGCTTCGTCGTGTTGGTCATCGTTGCGGTCATCGTGGCGGCGCAGATCACCATCCCGTACTACGTGATCACTCCGGGCGACGCGACCCCGGTGGGCCAGTACATCGAGGTGCCGCAGGCGGACAACCATTCGATCAGCGGCAACATCCTGCTGACCGACGTGTTCGTGTCGCAGCTCAACGCACTCGGGTACCTGCAGTACCGCTTCCTCGACTCCAACAACGAGATCTACTCGAGCGCGGACCTGCTCGGCCCGACGACGAGCAATAGCGAGTTCGTCGACCAGGGCTATCTGGAGATGGCACAGGCCCAGTCGTTCGCGACGGCGGCTGCGCTGTCGCATCTCGGCTACACGGTGACGTCGTCGAACGTCGGCGCGCTCATCTTCGGGATCGTGCCGGGTTCCCCGGCGGCCAAGGCCTTGAAGGTGGCGCAGGTGATCACGGCGGTCAACGGCACGCCGACCACGTCACAGTGCGGGCTGATCGAGGCGTTGCACAACTACGCGCCCGGCACGACGGTCACCCTGAGCGTCCAGCAGTCCTCGATCAACGACGTCGGGTCCTTCGTCGGCGGCCCGGTCGTCGACAAGACGGTGCAGCTCGCGAAGGCGCCGAAGGCCTCGGTGGTCACCTTCTGCGGCGGGCCGCCGATCACGCAGACCGCGTTCGTGGGGGTCGACGCCGAGACCCAGCAGGACTGGCAGTTCCCCGTCAAGGTGACCGTGCACACCCAGGACATCGGCGGACCCTCGGCCGGGCTGGCCATGACGCTCGGCATCATCGACAAGCTCAGCGGCGGTCAGCTCACCGGCGGCCGCATCGTGGCCGCAACCGGGACGATCGACCAGAACGGCAACGTCGGTGACGTCGGCGGCGTGGCCGAGAAGACGATCGCCGTGGAGCGGGCCGGGGCGACGGTGTTCTTCGTGCCCAAGGTGGAGCTGAAGACCGCGGAGGCGAAGGCGTCGTCGCAGCTCCACGTCTACGCCGTGAGCAACCTGGACCAGGTGTTGCGGATTCTGCAGCGATTAGGTGGCAAAGTGACGACGAATCCGATGCCGGCCCAAGCGGCGTCGTAGGCTGCATCTATGGCCGACGTCCGTCCACCCATCTCCTCCTCCCGGCTCGCCACCGGGGACATCGCAAAGCACTCCTTCGCGATCGTGCGACGGGGCTTCGACACCGACGAGGTGCGGTCATACCTGCAGTCGGTCTCGCGCAGCCTGGAGGCGTTCGAAGAGCGGGAGCAGGAGTTGCGGGCGGCCATCGCCGAGGCCGAGGAAAGGGCGGCACACCCCATCGTCGACGAGGCCACCCTCACCGCGTCGCTCGGTCAGCACAGCGCGCAGATCCTGCGCCACGCCCACGACGAG
>DATHPK010000081.1:0-4283 GCA_035483935.1 Acidimicrobiales bacterium | reverse complement strand
ACCGATGGACGACACCTCGGGATGCGTGGCGACGGCCCAGAAACCGCCTCCCTCGCGATCCACCCAACAGACGGGTGCCTCGTTGCGCAGTTCGGCGTAGAGCGCGAACGGATCGCCCTCCGCGTAGAGCGACGGGTCGAGTAGGCGGCTGGCGTCGATCCCCATGGCGGCGGCCTCCGGACGCCGAACGTCAGACGACGATGCCGTTGGGGCGGGGGTCGCCCTGCGCCTCGAGCAACGCGTAGTACGCCTCGAGCGTGCTCGGTCCGTCCGACACGGACTCGACCGAGCCGTCGGCCGCGAGGTTCAACAACGCGCCCTCGATGATGAAGCAGACGTCGGTGTCCCCCTCGTTGTCCTCGGGTACGTGCAGCGTGTGCACGGAGTTGGCCGGCTCGAAGAGGTATGAGCCCGGCGTCACGTAGAAGTCGTACTCGAGGTAGTGCCAACGGCCCGCCGAGGTGAACGCGTCCACCGAGCCCGTGTGGCGGTGCGTCTGCAGCTGCACGCCGGGGCGGAAGCGGTTGAGGATGACCCAGGTGCCGCGGGCGACGTCAAAACGGACGATCTTGAGCAGCACACCGATGCCTGTGTCGGCCCACGGCGCGTCTTCCTCGCTGACGAGGCGCACGATGTCACGGCTGGCGGGGCTGGCGATCGACATGGGTCTGCTCCTTGGGCTGCGTTCAGGCGGGCAACGGTGCGAGCGTATCGAGGTCGAGGGCCGCCTCGAGAGCCGCCGCTGTGCGCAGCACCACGAGGTCGCCGTGCTGAGGCCCGATCAGCTGGATCCCGATCGGGAGCCCGCCGCTGCTCGTGCCGGCCTGGACCGTGGCGGCGGGGGACTTCGTCATGTTGAAGGGGTACGTGAACTGGATCCAGTTCGCCGTCCGCTCGCCGTTGACGGTGCTCTCGATCTCGTCGGCGAAGGGCGCCACTCCGGCGCAGGTCGGCGTGACCAGGATGCGAGAGGTCCGGAACAGTTCGACGAGGCGCAGGTTCATCAGGTGGTAGTGGTCGAAGACCTGCAGGATCTCCTCGCCGGTCGTCGACTGGGCCACGTCCACGAAGTGGCGCAGGACCGGATGCACCTCCTCCCAGCGGGGGTGGACCATGTAGGGGCGCAGCGTGCGCAGATTCGCAACGGCGGTATAGGTGAGGAAGTCGCCGACGGGGTCGGTGTCGAACACGGTGTCGAGGTCCGTGACCTCTGCGCCCAGCGACTCGAGGACCGTGACCGCGCGGGCGCAGACGTCCGCCACCTCCGAGTCCACCGTCGCGTACCCGAGCGTCGGCGCGTAGACGACACGGACCGGAACGTGGGGATCGTCGAGCGCGGCCAACCAGGACGCCTCGGGGCGGGGGAGCGATTGCAGGTCGGTCGGGTCCGGTCCGACGGTGACATCCAACGCGCGGGCCACATCGGCGATGCGGCGCGCCATCGGCCCGGCCGTGGAGAGCCCGAGCCAGCCCGGCGGGGTGGGCCCGCCCCCCGGGACGCGCCCCAGGCTCGGCTTCATGCCCGACAGCCCGCAGCACGCCGAGGGGATGCGGATGGAGCCGCCGCCGTCGGAGCCGGTGGCGAGCGGCACCATGCCCGCAGCCAACGCGGCCGCCGCTCCGCCCGAGGAGCCGCCGGGCCCCCGGCTCGTGTCGAAGGGGTTCCGCGACGGCCCGAAGATGGCGTTGGTCGTGTTGCCCATCCAGCCGAACTCGGGGGTGTTCGTCTTGCCGACCACGACGCAGCCGGCGGCGCGCAACCGGGCGACGAAAGGGTGGTCCACCCTGGCGAGCGGGTCGTCCGCGTGCAACGCAGACCCGTGGGTGGTCACGTAGCCGATGGCGTCCTGCAGGTCCTTGACGCCGAGCGGGATGCCGGCCAGCGGTCCGGGGTCGTGGCCGGCGCCGATCCGCACGTCGACCGCGTCAGCCTCGTTGAGCGCACGTTCGGCGTCGACCGCGACGAACGCGTTGTACGTCGGGTCCAGCCGCTCGATCCGGCCGAGCGCCGTCTCGGTCAGCTCGCGCGCGCTGATCTCTTTTGTCCGCACCGCGTGCGCTAGCGATTCGAGCGACGTGGTGCGGAAGTCGACGTCGGTCATGACCGTCAGCCCGCCGACGGCGAGAGACCGGCCACGGCGTCCGCCAGGTCGATGCCGATCGGGATGATCATCGGCGCGGCGACGGTGATCCCGTTGTCGACGTAGCGCTGCACGTGCGCCCGGCATTCGTCGACGGAGCCGTGGACCACGAGCTCGTCGACCACCTCGTCGGGGATGGCCGCCAGCGCACCCTTGCGGTCGCCGGCCGCCCAGGCGTCCCACATGCCCTGGAGCGCCGGCCCTCGGCCGAGCCAACGGTGGAATTCGGCGTAGGCCTCGACGTTCAGGTACGCGGTGATCATCCGGCGCCCGATGGTGCGTGCCACGTTGGCGTCCTCGCACACGATGACGAAGATGCGGGCCACGATCTCACGCGGCGCACCCTCCGCCGCCTTCTCCACTTCGGCCACCGAGGTCCTGACGTCGTCAGCGCTCAGCCAGTTGAGGATGGCGCCGTCAGCCTCCCGCCCGGCCAGGTGCAGCATGCCGGGACGGAGCGCCGCCAGGTAGATGGGTGGGACCTGCTCGGGGACCCGCGAGAGCTTGAAGCCCTTGACCGAGAAGGTCCCGAAGTCCTCGGTGATCTTCTCCCCACTGAACGCGAGGCGCAGGAAGCGCACGGTGTCGCGCACCCGATGGAACTGCCGCTCGAACGCCAGGCCGTTCCAGTTGGCCACGATCACCTCCGAGGAAGCGCCGAGCCCGCAGGCGACCATGCCCGGGTTGGCGTCGGCCAGCGCGGCGAGGCTCTGAGCCAGCAGCGCAGGGCCGCGGGTGTACACCGGGGTGATGGCCACGCCGAGATGCAGCGAGGGCTCCCACGCCGCTGCCAGCGCGAGCGGTGTGAACCCGTCTGCGCCGTCGACCTCCGCCGACCACAGGTCCGTGTAGCCGAGCTCGCGCAGCCGGCTGTACCACTCGCGGTGCGCGTGCAGCGGGATCCCCTCGAAGGGGATGGTGATCCCGGCGCGCCCCGACGGCGAGGGGCTCACGCCTGCGCCCGCTCGTCGGCGCCCACTGCGCCGTTCGGCGGGCCCTCGGGGCCGTGTTGGAACTCAGCGTCGTCGAACATGAGGGCGAGCTCGGTCTTCTCCTCCTCCTCGTCGTTGGACGGCACAGGCACGCCCCAGCGCTCCATGCCCGCCTCCATGCGCCCGATCACCGTCTCGATCACCTCGACCCTCCCGTGGCGCTTGTTCTCCGACGAGATCACGTCCCACGGCGCCAGTGGCCCGTGTGTCAGCCGCAGCATGTCCGAGACCGCCGCGTCGTACTCACCCCGCTTCTCGCGGTTGCGCCAGTCCTCGTCGGTCAGCTTCCACGACTTGAGCGGGTCGTCGCGCCGGCGGATGAACCGGCGGAGTTGTTCCTCGTGCGACATGTGCATCCAGAGCTTGATGACGATCATCCCCTCCTCGGCCAGCGTGTGCTCGAAGTCGGTGATCTCCTGGTAGGCGCGGCGCCACTGCACCTCGGTGGCCAGGCTCTCGACACGCTCGACGAGGACACGCCCGTACCAGCTCCGGTCGAAGATGGTCATGCCGCCCCACCCGGGCAGTGGAGGCCAGAAGCGCCAGAGGAAGTGGTGGCGCAGTTCGTCGGAGTTCGGCGCCGCGAACGGGGCCACGTGCACGTGCCGGGGGTCGAGCGGTTCGACCAGTCGCTTGATGGCACCGCCCTTGCCCGCCGCGTCCCAGCCCTCGAACACGATGCAGACCGGCGGTCCCAGCTTGCCGTCGTTGAGCTGGCCGCCGTTGATCAGCCGCAGGTGCAGCAGGCGCCGTTGCGCCCGGCCGAGCCGCTTGGTCTCCTCGTCCTTGGAGAGGCGGAGCGAGAGGTCGCAGTCCTCGAGGCGGGGGAAGTCGTCGTCGTGGTGGGCCTTGTCGTGAACACCGTGATCGTGCTTGCTCACGTCGACTGTTGTAGCCGATTCACCATGGGCGCGCCGCCTATCCCGTCTGGGCCCGGGTGCGGGATGCCTCGTCAGGTGCCGATTGGACGGACCGCGCGGCCTCGACGACGTGGCGCACGAGGTCTGCTTCTCCCGCGATGACCAGCAACTCCTGGTTGGACACGTGGCTGACGCGGCCGACCTTCCGCCCGCATGGGTCGAAGATCCCGATGCGAGCACCCACATAGCGGGCAGAGTCGAACGCCAGGGTCGCGACTGCCCGCGGCCCG
>DATHPK010000080.1:0-1503 GCA_035483935.1 Acidimicrobiales bacterium | reverse complement strand
CCAGGACGAGGCGGGGGAATCGGATGAGGACACCGGAGAAGAGGAAGTCGCACAGCGACGACATGGCGTTGCCGAAGCTGAGCGTGGCCGCCACTGCGACCGGTGCGTCGGCCGACGTCGCCGGCATCTTCGAGGACGAGCCGATGTGCATGCAGACGACCGTGCCGGTCTCCTCGCAGGCGGCGAAGAGGGGGTCCCAGTAGCCACCGTGGATGCTGGGCAGGCCCAGGTGGGGTGGGATCTCGCTGAAGCACACCGCGCGCACGCCGCGGGCCGCGTTTCGCCGCACTTCCGCCGCCGCCAGGCCGGCGTCCCACAGCGGGACGATGCAGAGCGGGAGCAGTTTGCCCCCGCTGTCGCCGCACCACTCCTCGACCATGAAGTCGTTGTAGGCGGTGACGCAGGCTTCGGCGAGCTCCCTGTCCTTCGCTTCGAGGAACGTCTGGCCGCAGAAGCGGGGAAAAGTCGGGAAGCACAGGCTGGCCTCGACCCAGTTGGTGTCGTTGTCGGCCATGCGGGCCTTCGGCTCGTAGCAACCGGGCCGCATCTCGTCATAGGTGATGGGCGACATGGTCATGTCGTCGCGGTCGAAGCCCACGGCGGCGACGTGGCGCTTGTTGATGTAGACGAGGTCCTCGTAGACCCAGCAGTCGGCCTGCGGACCGTCGGGGTCGAACGTCTGCCGGTAGGTGCCGCCGCCGATGTGTTCCATCTCGCCTATGCCGCGGCGCTCCACCTTCGGGCCCCGGTCCTTGAAGCGCGCCGGGAGCCAGGTCTGCCACAGGTGCGCGGGCTCCACGATGTGGTCGTCCACGCTGACGATCCGGGGCAGCGGCGTCGTGCCGCCAAGGCGCGGTGTCGTGTCGTCGATCAGGTCGGTCATGGTTGCTCCAGTGTGGCCGCGAAAGGGACGAGGGGCGCCAAGTCGTCGAGCTGGCCGAGGACGTCCTCCTCGTTGCCCGCCCACACCCGCAGGACCACTTCGTCGATGCCGAGCCGGGCGTAGTGCTCGAGCTTGGCCTCGTCGGCGATGGTGCCGAAGGGGACGACGTCCAGCTCGGCTGGGTCCCGTCCCGCCTTTTCGGCCAGCGCGTGCAGGCGTGGAAGGTCTTTGCCGAGGCCGCCGCCACCGATCGGGATCCAGCCGTCGGCGTAGGTGACGATGGCAGTGAAGACGGACTCGCGGGCGCCGCCGCCGACCAAGGTGCGCACGCGCGGCTGCTGCACCGGCTTGGGCCAGCACCACGACGGACCGAAGTCGACGAACTCGCCGTGGTACTCCGCCTGTTCCTGAGACCACAGAGCTTCCATCGCAGCGAGGTGCTCGCGGACGACGAACCAGCGCCGTCCCGGGTCGACGCCGTGATCCTGGGCTTCCGTAACGTTCCACCCGAACCCCACGCCGAGGGTGACCCGACCGTTGGAAAGGTGGTCGAGCGTCGCCACCTGCTTGGCCAGGACGATGGGGTCGTGCTGCGCGACCAGGAGGATGCCGGTGCCGAG
>DATHPK010000079.1:0-6922 GCA_035483935.1 Acidimicrobiales bacterium | reverse complement strand
CGTGGTGGAGATCCACGGCACGACCCGCGACGTCATGTGCCTCAGCTGCGGCGACCGCCAGCCGAGCGAGCCCGTCCACGAACGGGTGCGCAGCGGCGAGCACGACCCGACCTGCCTCGTCCAAGGGACTGACGGCGGCGTCTGCGGCGGGATCCTCAAGCCGGCCACCATCAGCTTCGGCCAGAGCCTCGTGCCCGAGGACCTGTTCCGGGCCGAGTCGGCCGCAGCTGCCTGCGACCTCCTCCTCGCGGTCGGCTCGACGCTCGGCGTCTTCCCCGCCGCCGGCGTTGTCCCCGTCGCCGTCCAGCACGGCGCGGTGGTCGTGATCCTCAACGGCGGTCCGACGGAAATGGACTCCCTGGCCGACGTCGTCGTCTACGGGCGCATCGGGGAGTGTCTGCCCAAGATGGTCGAGGGGCTGTCGGTCCTGGCTCGCTGAGCAGCCCGAGAACGACCGAAGGATCGAGGCCTAACCCTTCCCGTTGTTGTTGCCGCCGCCGCCCTTGCGCTTCCGGCGTGGCTTCAAGGCGAACCACCAGATGCTGGCGATCGTCCCCAGCGTCACGGCGGCGGCCGCCACCGGCTTCACGACCTTGCGGGCACCGCTCTTCGGCATGGGCGCAGACACTATCGGGCCAACCCCGACGGAGAGGGGGCGTCGGACTTGGTCGGCTGGTCAGGGATCCGCAATGTGACCGACTCCGGCCGTTCGGGCCCGAACGCCAGCCGCAAGATGTGGTCGCCCACCCATCCCGGTGAGTTGAACCGCTCGAGCTCGGCCACCCGCCGGAAGCGTTCCCGCTCGGGGAACCACGCCGCGTCGGCGCCCCGTATCGCCGTCTGCATGTCGGTGTCGACCAGTCCCGGCGAGACCGCGTACGCGGACAGGTCGTGGCGCGCCTCCTCCAGCGCGACGACCCGCGTCAGTTGATCCACCGCCGCCTTCGAGGCGCAATAGGCCGCCCACCCCTCGTACGCCTTCGTCGCCGCCCCCGAAGACACGTTGACCAGGACGCCCCGTCCCGGCCTCTCCCGCACGTGTGCGGCGAACACCGACGACCCGTTCGCGACGCCGATGACGTTGACCTCGATCGCCTGCGCCACCTCGGCCCCGTCCGCCAGCGCCAACGGGGCGATCGGCCCGAGCAGGCCGGCGTTGTTCACCCACAGGTCGATGCGCCCGAACCGTTCCACGACGGCGTCCGCAAAACCGGCCAACGCCGCCCGGTCGGTGACGTCGACCGCCGACAGCAGTGGCGCCTCGGACGAGACGATGTGCCCGCCTTGCGCCGTGGGCCTCGTGCGGGCCACGAGACGCGGTCGGTGCCGTGCGCACAAACCGAGATGCATGCCCGACGCCGCAAAGTGCACCGCCAATCCCGCCCCCAGTCCCCGGCTCGCCCCCGTGACGACGGCCACCCGCCCCGTGACGTTGGGGTTCATGCGCTGCGCCGCACCGAGCGTTCGCCGGCGTACCGCTGCGCGGCACCCACGAGCGCGTCGAACGGCCGCCGGTCCCCCTGCTCTTCGGGGTGCCACTGCACGCCGAGGACGAAGCGCGCGCCTTGGAGCTCGACCGCCTCGGTGACGCCGTCGTCGGTCGCGGCGGTCGGGACCAGTCCCCGCCCAAGCTCAGCGATCGACTGATGGTGCGAACAGCGGACCACCGGCTTCGCCCCGAACACCGCGGCCGCCAGCGATCCCGGCACCGTCTCGACGCCGACGTCGCCGAACTCGAAAGGCGCGCTGCGGTGTGCCGCGTGCCCGATCACGTCGGGCAGATGCTGGTGCAACGACCCGCCGAGCTCCACGTTGAGCAGCTGGCAGCCCCGACAGATGGCGAGCACCGGCAGGTCGGCCGCCAGCGCGGCCGCCAGCAGCGCACGCTCGCTCGCGTCACGGACCGGGTCGACGCCGCCCACCTCGGGGTCGGGTTGTTCGCCGTAGGCCTCCGGGTCGACGTCGCCGCCCCCGGTCAACACGAGGCCGTCGAGGACGGCAATCGCCTCTTCCGCCCCCGCCCCCGGCCCACCCGGGGCGGTGCTCGGCGGCGGGAGCAACAGGGGCCTGCCGCCGGCGGCAGCCGTCAGCTCGAAGTACGACTGCGGCAGCACGCCCGAACGCCGTTCCCACGTGCCCCAACGCACATCAGCCACGTAGGTCGTGAGGCCGATGAGCGGCAGCGCGGGCATCGGCCCAGAGTACCCACGGGCTGGACGACCGCCACCGGCGCAGCCAACATGTCGCATGCCAGGTCGCGAGTTGATCGACGCCGGGATAGCCGACGGATCGATCGACACGGTCGTCATCGCGTTCCCCGATATGCACGGACGCCCCGTCGGCAAGAGGGTGACAGCCGACTACTTCGCCTCGCACGCGGCCGAGCACGGGATCGAGTGCTGCGAGTACCTGCTGGCGGTCGACGTCGACATGACGCCGCTGCCGGGGTACCGCTTCGCCAATTGGGACACCGGCTACGGCGACGTCGTCTGCCATCCGGACTTCGCCACGGCGCGGCGCATCCCGTGGCTCGAAGGTACGGCGTGGGTAATCGCCGACCTCAGTGACGGGTCCGGCGCGCCGGTCGAGGTGTCACCCAGACAGATACTGCGGCGACAGCTGGAACGGGCGGCCGAGCGGGGGCTTCGTGTGCTGGCGGCGACGGAGCTCGAGTTCTATCTGTTCCGCGACTCGTACGAGGAGGCGGCGGCGAAGGGATGGCGGGGGCTGGAGCCGCACACGTCGACGATCGAGGACTATCAGTTGTTGCAGACGTCGCGGGAGGAGTACATCTTGCGGCGGATCCGCAACGAGATGATCGGCGCCGGCATCCCGGTCGAGTTCTCGAAGGGCGAGGCGGGGCGGGGACAGCACGAGGTGAACGTCACGTACGACGAGGCGCTGACGGCGGCGGACCGGCACCTGGTGTTCAAGAACGGGATCAAGGAGATCGCTGCGCAGGAGGGGCGGGCGACGACGTTCATGGCCAAGTGGACCATGGAGGACACGGGTTCGTCGTGCCACGTGCACACGTCGTTGTGGGACGCGGAGAGCGGCGAGCCGTTGATGGCGGACGCGTCGCATGCGACCGGCTTGTCGGAGCTGGGGCGCCGTTGGTTGGCGGGGCAGTTGGCGGCGGCGCGGGAGCTGGCGTGGTGCGCGGCGCCGACATTGAACTCGTACCGTCGTTATGTGCCGGGGAGTTGGGCGCCCACCGCCGTGGTGTGGGGCGAGGACAACCGGACGTGCGGGTTCCGGGTCGTGGGTAGCGGGGCCGGACGTCGGGTGGAGTCGCGGGTGCCGGGAGCGGACGTGAATCCGTATCTGGCGTTGGCGGCCGCGGTGGCGGCGGGACTGTACGGGATCGACCACGAGCTCGAGCTGGGCCCGGCGTTCCCGCGCAACGCGTACGAGGCTCCCGACGTGCCCCGCATCCCTTCGACGCTGGTCGAGGCCGTCGACGAGCTCCGGGGGTCGAAGGTCGCCGTGGAGGCGTTCGGTGCGGACGTGCACCATCACCTGCTGAACACGGCGGTGCAGGAGTGGGAGGCCTCGAACCGCCACGTGTCGGACTGGGAGCTGGCCCGGTACTTCGAGCGCTTGTAGACGATGTGGTTCGCGGACTCTCGGGTCGACCGGACTGCTTTCGTCGTACCGGCTCAGGGATCGAAGCGGATCGATTTCGTCCCCTTCGGGGGATGCCACAGGTAGGCCGTGACGTTGGGTGTAGAGACGATCTTGTGTGCCCCGAGAGCATTCATCTTGGCGATGGCTGCCTCGGTCTGCGCCGGAGTCGCCGATTCGATGCCCTGCTTCGGGACGAATACCAAGGCAACCGTTGACGCATCGATGGGAATCGTCTGCCCGTCGGCGAATACGTCGAGGTACGGATAGAGCCACTGGCGGTCGCCGAAGCGTCCGATGACGCCTTGGGAAGCGATCACCTCAGCTCCTTGGGGGATGCGGGCGTCGGCACGGCTGAGCTGCGCCGCCGTCCCGCTGTTCACCTTGAGGAAGGTGCTCGGGATCTGGTGGATCCACTGGCCGGCCACGACGCCCACCTGTACGAGGGACAGCACGCCCACGACCCAGACGGCGATGACGCCCCACGGACCGCGTCTGAGCAACCAGGTGGCGAAGGTGACGCCACCGACGATCAGGAAGACCACCGCGGCCAGGTTCTGGAACGAGGCGGTGGCGCCGATGAACACCGGGCTCTGGTTGAGGGCATTGGGCACGAGGACGACGAGCGCCATGCTGATCCCCAGGGCGGAGAAGAGCCCGATCGTTCCGGCCGATGCGATGAACTTCATGATCTCGTCCCGTCGGGAGCGCAGCACGTCGAACACCGCGGAGGGATGGTGGGCGATGCCCCACAACACACTGAACGTGGCGCCGACGCCGGTCGCGTTGCTCACGTTGGCCAGGTACCCGTAGTCGAACGCCAGGTTCGAGCCTTTGCCCGAACCGATGGCGGTCACGAAGATCACCCAGAACGCACCAAGGCCGACGAGCACCAGACCCCGCTTGCGGGTGGGCCGACCCGACAGCACCGCGGCGATGCCCAGCCCGATCAAGTACGAAGCGGCGACATCGCCGCAAAGCAGGACGGCAGCCGCCCACCACCACGCTCGTCGCCGGCCTGTCCAGATGTCCCGGGCGCACAGGAGCACCAGGAGTATGGCGATGGGCTGGAAGTGCCAATCGAACGAGGCCGCGAAGTAGACCCACGGGCTGACCAGTAGCACCACCAGCAGCCAGAGTGCGACCGGCGTGCGCGGACCGAGCCGCCGCGGCCACTGACGCTCGACCAGCTCGAGGCCGAAGCGCAGCCCCGCCAGGCCGATGCCGGCCAAGGCGAGATCCTGCACGACCAGCAAGGTGAACGTGCTGGACGACACCACATGCAGAAGGGCCAACGGCCACATCATGAGCTCGAAATGGCTTTGCCAGAACGGATAGCCGTAGTGGGGGTAGAAGTACGCGAAGGTCGTCTCGCGCGGATCGAGATGGCCTGTGCCGATCTGCTGCCACGCCTGGCTGAACGTGCCGAAGTCGGAGGTCAGGTCGTAGCGGGTCCAAAGGTGCCAGCTCCATATGACGAGCCCGACGAATTGAAGGCCGAAGGCGACGCAGCCGGCGGTCCAAACGAGACGTAATCGACCGGTCAGCACAGTGCTGACCGGCGACGGCTGATTCAGTTCGGGTCCGAGTTCGACCGCACCTTCGGGCACCTCAGTGGCCAACCGAGCGTCATCTGCCACCTCCGGTTCGCTCGGCATAGCCGGGCACAGTAATCCTCCCCACCGCGAGACCGACGTCTCTCAGGACGTGGTCGGGCGATTCGGCACGCCACCTCTTCAATCCCCAACTTGAGCTGCTCCCCGACCACTAGATGTTGCAATGTTCATTCGGAATGCAGCCGGCGCCCGTTCAGCCGCTTGTGGATCCCCTTGGTCTCCTTGTAGAGGTTGACGAACTCCTTGAGGAGCTCGGCGTAGAGGGACGAGTTCGACGGGTCGGGCTCGTACGACGCCTTGATGCGCACAGTCGCCGGGATGTCTGCGAGGGTGATGTGTCCGAGGGCGAGGAGCGTGATGAGACCGGCGCCGCGGACGTTCGCGAGCACGGGGTCGGCCGTCTGGCGGATCGTCCGGTTCAGCGCGTCGGCGTGGATCTGGCACCACAGATCCGAGTTCGCTCCGCCCCCGATGAAGGCGAGGGAGTCGAACCGTCTTTTGCAGAACTTCTCGACCGGGTCGAGCAGCCACGCCGAGTTCAAGGCCACGCCCTCGAAGACGGCGCGTGCCATGTCGGCCCGGGTCGAGGAGAGTGCGAGGTTGTGGAACCCGCCCCGGATGGTGTGGTCGTCGACGGGGGTGCGCTCACCGTTGAGCCACGGCGTGAAGAGCACGCCGTGGGCGCCGGGCGGCACCGACGCCGCCACCTCGTTGAGGACAGGAAAGAAGTCGTCGGGCGCCGCGACGTCACTCAGCGCGTCGCGGGGAAACGCCACCGTGTCCCGGAACCAGGTCAGACACGCCCCGCCGGTCTCGTGCTCGTCCGCCACGACGTAACGGCCCGGCAACCCGGAAGGGATGGAGGCGACGTTGGTCAGCGCGTCGGTCTTCTTGAAGGGCACATGGCAGCTGATCCAGCTCGATGTGCCGATGTACAGGTGTGCGTCGTAGTCCCCCACCGCGCCCGATCCCACCGCCGCCGAGTGCAGGTCGCCCGTGCCAGCGACAACCGGCGTCCCCGGCAACAGACCGAGTTCTTCGGCCGTCGACGGTGAGAGACCTCCGAGGACGCTGCCGGTCGGGACGAGGTCCGGAAGCTTCGAGCGCTCGAGGCCGGCCAGTTCGATCAGGCCCTCGTCGTAGCGGATGTCGTTGATGTCCCGGTTGTCGGTAACCCAGTGCGCCGTGATGGAGTCGTGCGAGGCCCGGGCCAACCCGGTGAGGCGAAGGTTCAGGTAGTCGACGGGTTCGAGGAAGACCGAAGCGGCCCGGTAGACGTCGGGACGATGGTCGTGCAGGAAGTGAATGTGGCCGACCGGGTCCTTGCCCGAAAGGCTCGGAATGGCGCCGGTCTTGCGCACCCAACGGGCCAACTTCGACGGGGCGTAGCCCTGAATGTTGACGGCGGCGCCTCGTACCTTCTCGCGTACCGCACGAGCCCCGCGCGAATCCATCCAGATGATCGCGGGCTCTATCGCTGCGCCGTCCCCGTCGACCGGAACGGTGCCGAGCCATTGCGAGGTGCAACCGATACCGACGACGCGTTCGGGCGGGACGCCGCTCTCCTGCAGCGCTTGCCGGGCCGACGCCACCACTGCAGCCCACCACTCCTCGGGCGACTGCTCGGCGCCGCCGTCCTCGGTGAGGTGGATACCTACAGCTTGGAAAGCGTGGGCGGCAAC
>DATHPK010000078.1:0-3391 GCA_035483935.1 Acidimicrobiales bacterium | reverse complement strand
CGAACAGCAGCAACTGCGTGCGGAATTGCGCCAGTACTACGCCGACCTGTTGAGCGACGATGTGCGCGCCGGGCTGGCCCAGGGCGGTGAGGGTGGCGAGGCCTGGATCCAGGTCGCGCGCCAGATCGGCAAGGACGGCTGGCTGGGCATCGGGTGGCCCACCGAGTTCGGCGGGCAGGGACGCCCCGCCACCGACCAGTTCATCTTCTTCGACGAGACCCGCCGCGCCGGCGCGCCCTTCCCCTTCGTCACGATCAACACGGTCGGGCCGACGATCATGCGCTTCGGCACGGAGGAACAGAAGTCCTTCTTCCTGCCCAAGATCCTCGCCGGCGAGCTCAACTTCGCCATCGGCTACACCGAGCCGACGGCGGGCACCGACCTCGCTTCGCTGCGCACCCGCGCCGTGCGCGACGGCGAGGAGTACGTCGTCAACGGGGCCAAGATCTTCACCTCGGGCGCCGACATGGCCGACTACATCTGGCTCGCCACGCGCACCGACCCCGACGCGCCCAAGCACAAGGGCATCTCCATCATCTGCGTGCCGACGTCGACGCCGGGCTTCGAGTGGTCGATCATCAACACCGTCGGCGGCCTGACCACGACGCAGACCTTCTACGACAACGTGCGCGTGCCCGTCGCCAACCGCGTCGGCGACGAGAACGAGGGCTGGCGCATGATCACGACCCAGCTCAACCACGAGCGCGTCGGCCTGGCCGCATGGAGCGGGCTCGCGCTCTCCCTGTTCGAAGACGTCGTGGCGTGGGCGGCGGCGACGCCGTCCGACGAGGGCCACGTCGTGATCGAGCAGCCGTGGGTCCAGATGGACCTGGCCAAGTGCAAGGCCGAGCTCGAGGCCATGTGGCTGTTGAACTGGCGCATGGCGGTCCACGTCGCCGACGGCGAGCTCACGGGCGCCGAGTCGTCGTCGATCAAGGTGTTCGGGACGGAGCGGATCCTCGAGGTCGCACGCTTGCTCTCGGGCATCGTGGGCGCGGCCGGCTACCTCACGCCGGGCTCGCCGGGCGCGCTGCTGCGGGGCCGGCTGGAGGCCACCGGCCGTCAGGCCCAGGTGAACACGTTCGGTGGCGGCGTGAACGAGGTCCAGCGCGAGATCGTGGCGAGCGCCGGCCTCGGCATGACGCGGGGGAAGCGGTGAGCGCCGCCGCGACCGGACGGTTCGAGGAGCTGGCGGGCCTCCCCGACCACAGCGCGGAGCTGGCCGCGCTCATCGGGCAGGAGACCGGCGCGCCCTCCCTGTCGTGGGACGCGGTGAACGTGCCCATGATCCGCCACTGGGTCGAGGCCATGGGCGACGAGAATCCCGTCTACCTGTCCGACGAGGCGGCCCGGGAGGCCGGCTACGACCAGCTCATCGCACCGCCCACCATGTTGCAGGCCTGGATCATGCGCGGCCTCAAGGCTTCCAACGACATCGAGGCGGCCCGGGCGGCCGGAACGTCCCAGGGGGACGGGCCGCACGACCGCATGATGAAGCTGCTCGACGACGAGGGGTTGACCTCGGTGGTCGCGACCAACTGCGAACAGACCTACGGGCGGCCCCTGGTCGTCGGTGACCGCCTGCTCGTCCGCTCGATGATCGAATCGATCTCGGAACCGAAGCGGACCTCGCTCGGCATCGGACGGTTCCTCCAGACCCGGCAGGAGTACGTCGCCGTGCCCGACTCCTCGGTGCCGGCGGGGGCGGGCGGCGGCGCCAGGGCGAGCGGTGGTGGCGGCGGCCCCGGCGGGATCACGGACGAACAGATCCGGGAGTTGTTCGAGGCCGGCGAGCCGGTCGCCACCATGATCTTCCGCATCCTCAAATTCCTGCCCCCGGACCGCCAGCCGCCGCGGCCGCCGCGGCCGCATCCCGCGCTGACCCAGGACAACGCCTTCTGGTTCGAGGGCGCGCACGAGCACCTGCTCTTGATCCAGCACTGCACCTCGTGCGGCACCTTGCGCCACCCACCCCTGCCCGCGTGCGCGCATTGCGGATCATTGGAATGGGACAGCGTCGAGTCGAGCGGCCGCGGCACGTTGTACTCGTACGTGGTCGTCCACTACCCACAGGTGCCGTCGTTCGAGTACCCCTTGCCGATCGGCCTGGTCGAGCTCGAAGAGGGCACGCGCGTCGTCGCCAACCTGGGCGGCGTGGAGCGCGAGGACATCACGATCGGCATGCCGTTGCGGGCCGAGTTCGTCGACTTCGACGAGGAGTTGTCGCTGCCCGTTTTCGTGCCGGCTGCGGCCACAGCCGGCTCCGCTGACGCGCGGGAGGGGAACTGATGGACTTCACCTTCAGCGAGGAGCAGCTCGCAGTCTCCGAGGCGGCCACCGGTCTCTTCGCCGGGCTCGTGGACCCCGAGCGGGTGGCGGCGGTCGAGCAGACCGACGACCGCATCGACCGCGAGCTCTGGCAGGCGCTCGCAGGTGCCGACCTGCTCGGCCTGGCGGTGCCCGAGGCCGAGGGTGGCGCAGGCCACGGCCTGCTCGAGCTGTGCCTGCTGCTCGAGGCGCAGGGTAATGCGGTCGCCCCGGTCCCTCTCTGGTCGACGCTCGTGCTGGGCGCGTTGCCGCTGGCCCGTTTCGGTTCTTCGTCCCAGCGGACGCGCTGGCTGCCCGGCGTCGTCGCCGGCGATGTCATGCTCACCGCCGCCCTCACCGGCACGGCAGCGAGCCCGACGTCGACGCCGCCAGTCGTGGCCGAGGCCGCGGGCGACGGCTGGATCCTCGAGGGGACCGAGCTCTCCGTCCCCCAGGCGCACCTGGCGGCGCGCATCGTCGTTCCGGCCTGGACCGGGGAAGGAGCGCTGCTGGCACTGGTGGACCCGCACGCCGAGGGAGTCACGCTCGAGCGCACGATCACGACGAACCGCGAGATCCACCCCCACGTCCGCCTCAGTGGCGTCCGCGTCGACGTAGACGGCGTCCTCGCTGCGCCGCACGCCGGGCGAGCCGTCCTCGATGACCTCCTCACTGCGGCAACCATCGGCCTCTGCGCGCTCCAGGTCGGTGTCTGCGAGGCGGCCCTGACGCAGACGGCCGCCTACCTCAACACCCGCGAGCAGTTCGGCCGGCCCCTCAGCACGTTCCAGGGCACGATGCTGCGGGCGGCGGACGCCGCGATCGACATCGAGGCCATGCGCGTCACGTGGCAGAACGCGGCCTGGCTCTACGACACCGGCCGCGACGCCGCCGCCGCCGAGGCGGCCCGGGTGGCGAAGTGGCAGGCCTCCGAGCGCGGCCAGCGGGCCGTGCACGCGACCCAGCATCTCCACGGCGGCATGGGCGCGGACATCACGTACCCGATCCACCGCTACTTCCTCTGGGGGAAGCAGATCGAGCTGGTGCTCGGCGGTCCGAGCGCCCAGCTGTCCAAGTTGGGCGC
>DATHPK010000077.1:0-24889 GCA_035483935.1 Acidimicrobiales bacterium | reverse complement strand
CGCCTCGACGAGGAAGCCGCCGCGCTCGGCGAACCAGCGCGGGAGCGTGAAGTGGTGCAGACAGACCCATGGCGAGACGCCGGCGGCGCCCGCGGCCTCGAGCACGTCGCGGGCGTGGGCGATCGCTCCCGCGTCGTGACTGCCCTCGTCAGGTTCGATGCGCGCCCATTCGATGGAAAGCCGGTGATGCGTCAGGCCGAGATCGGCCAGTGCCCGAAAGTCCTGCGCGTAGCGCGTCGCGAACCCGTTGCCGTCACCGGACCGCGGGGCATGGCCCGAGCGCTCCCAGTCCCACCAGTCCGAGGCCGCAGCGGCGCCGTCCGCCTGGGTCGACGATGCCCCCGTACCCCAGAGGAAACCCGCAGGCCATTCCATGGGCGCAGTCTGCCCGCTCCGGCCAGAGGGGACCGCGGCGTGGCGCTCTTCGTTGCGGCCTGCGTGTCCCGGGTCGGGACCCGCGGCGAGCGCGACCACGTTCGGAGCGGAGGCGCGGTCGCTTCCTCTCAGGTGACGGCGTCGTCCCCCGGCTGTCGCCGCTTGTCGTAACTCGGGTCGTCACCGTCGCGACGCGGGGACCAGTAGGTGCTGGCGTCGTCTCCAGCGGGCACCGCGTCGGGCACCACGCGTCGGTAGGCCAGCTTCCATACCCCGTCCATCCGTCGGAAGTAGTCGACGTAGCGGCCGTGGCCGGTCACCGCGGTGGTGCCGACCGACCCGTGGAACACGTAGAACGTCTCCCCCCAGGCCTCGTCACCGTTGACATCGAAGATCGACTGGCCGATCAGATGGTGCATCGAGCTCATCGGTCCGGGTCCACAGACGAAGTCAGCGAACTCCTCGCCGCTTCCCTTGAACGTGCCGTGGTCGTCGAAGGAGTCCTCCGTGTAGCAGGACGCGATGCGGTCACGATCGGCCCGGTCGACCGCCGAGGAGAGGACGGCGATCAACTCGGCGAGGTCCTGCTTGTCTCCGGGGTCGTCCATGACTCGTTGCACCACTGCGCACAGGCTCTTCGAGGCCCGCTCCGGGTAGAGGGCTGCCAAACCATACGGCTTGGGACGTTGCCGAGTGCGAGCAAAACGGGTCGTCCAATGTCGACATGCGCCAAGATGGCATTCATGGGGACCACCGCACACACCGCCGCAGCCCTTGCCGTGATCCCGCCCGTAAGCGTCGGCGACTTCGCCGATCCCGAATGGATCGGCCCTCTGGCGCAGGAAGCGGAGCGACTCGGCTTCGAATCATTAGTGCTGCCCGAGCACGTCGTGCTCGCTGTGCACTACACGAGTCTCTACCCGTACTCGAAGTCCGGACGGGTGCCGCTGCCGCCCGATTGCGTCATCCCCGACCCGATCGACACGCTCGCCTACGTGGCCGGAGTGACATCGACGCTCGGCCTCGCCACGGGACTGCTCGTGCTCCCCTGGCACCATCCCCTCGCGCTGGCCAAACGCGCGGCGACGGTGGACCGACTCTCCGGCGGCCGGCTCCGACTCGGCGTCGGGCTCGGGTGGATGCGCGAGGAGATCGAAGCGGGCGGTGTCGACTTCGAGAGCCGGGGTGCGCGCGCCGACGAAACCATCGATGCGATCCGCGCCGTATGGAGCGCGGACGCAGACATGGGGGCCGAATTCGAGGGTCAGCACTTCTCGTTCAGCGGGGTGCAGTCGTTCCCGCGGCCGGTACGGCCCGGCGGCGTCCCGATCGAAGTGGGCGGGACGAGCCCGCCGGCGATCCGCCGCGCCGCGCGCCGGGGCGACGGCTGGTTGTCGCTCGGGCTGCGGGGCGACCGACTCGCCGAGGCGATGCGGCGGCTGGAGGACGAGGCGGTGGTGGCGGGACGCGACCCGGCCGCCATCGAGGTGACGCTGAGTGGCGTCACCACCTCGGCCACCGTCGACCGGGCCACCCTCGAGGAGGCCGCGGCGGTCGGGGCGCGACGGGTGGTCATCAACCTGGCCTCCGCCGAGTTGGCCGCTGCGCTCGACGAGCTCGGCCAGGCCGCCGAACGAGCGGAGCTGACCCCTTCGGCGTGAGTCAGTAGGTTCCGTTCAAGGGCTGATTGCTCACCATGTCGACGCGCAGCTCGCGCTCCTGAATCCGCCAGCCGTCCGACCCCCGGGCGTACGTGTCGAGGTAGCGGATGT
Source organism: Acidimicrobiales bacterium (assembly GCA_035483935.1). GTDB lineage: Bacteria > Actinomycetota > Acidimicrobiia > Acidimicrobiales > RAAP-2 > Bog-473. The sequence goes on along the minus strand of DATHPK010000077.1, from coordinate 22,742 downwards.
GCCAGATCATGAGGTTCTCCGCGCCCTCGTCGCCGAGGACGTGGTACGCGACGACGCGGGTCTCCCCCTTCGCCTGCTCGCCGTCCACGACCGCGAGGTGGTTGCCGACGGTGTGCGTGGTCCGCTTGTAGTACCGGGCCATGCCGATCGCCCTGGCGATTGCTTCGCGCCCTTCGCTGCGGCTCGTCGGCTCGGTGGCACCGGGTTCTGCGTAGGCGACGAAGACGCCGTCGTCGGTGAAGAGCCGCGCCACCGCCTCGGGGTCGCGCCGGTCGACGCCCTGGCAATAGGCGTGCACGAGGTCGGAGATGGCCAGTCGGTTGACGACGAGGGCGAGCGGATCCGGCTCGGGCACGTCAAGAGTTGACCTTGGCCCGACCCGCGAGGTCAAGCGATCTCAGCGCGTGCGTGGGAACCCAAGGTCGATCTCGCTGGTCGACGGGTCCGGCCAGCGGGTCGTCACCACCTTGGGCCGCGTGTAGAAGCGGATGCCCTCGGGGCCGTACATGGCGCTGTCCCCGAACAGCGAGGACTTCCACCCGCCGAAGGAGTGGAAGCCGACCGGGACCGGGATCGCCACGTTGACCCCGACCATGCCGGCGGTGACGTCCCTTTGGAATCGGCGCGCCGCGCCGCCGTCGCGGGTGAAGATCGCTGTCCCATTGCCGTAGGGGCTCGCGTTGACGAGCTCGACGGCTGCCTCGTAGGTCGGGACGCGGGCGACGCCGAGGACCGGGCCGAAGATCTCGTCGTCGTAGGCGCGCATGCCGGGCCGGACCTCGTCGAGGAGCGTGCAGCCGAGGAAGAAGCCATCTGCATGTTTGCTGTCGACGCGGCCGTCGACGACGAGGCGCGCGCCCTCGGCCTCGGCACCGTCGATGTAGGAACGCACGCGGTCACGGTGCTGCGCGGTGACGAGCGGCCCCATCTGCGACTCGGGGTCATCGCCCGGTCCGATGACGACGGAGGCAATGCGTTCCGTGATCGCCTCGACGAGGGGGTCGGCGACGCTCCCGACGGCCACGACGACGGAGATCGCCATGCAGCGCTCGCCGGCCGAGCCGTAGCCCGCCGAGATGGCGGCGTCGGCCGCGGCGTCGACGTCGGCGTCCGGCAGGACGATCATGTGGTTCTTGGCGCCGCCGAGCGCCTGCACGCGCTTGCCGTGGTGGGCACCCTCCTCGTAGACGTGCCGTGCGATCGGGGTGCTGCCGACGAACGAGATGGCGGCGACGTCGGGGTGGACGAGGAGCGCGTCGACGGCCTCGGCGTCACCGTGCACCACGTTGAGGACGCCGTCGGGGACGCCAGCCTCCTTGGCGAGCTCGGCCAGCAGCAGCGAGGGCGAGGGATCGCGCTCGGAGGGCTTCAGCACGAAGGCGTTGCCGCAGGCGATGGCGTTGGCCAGCATCCAGAGCGGGACCATCACGGGGAAGTTGAACGGGGTGATGCCGGCGACGACGCCGAGCGGCTCGAGCACGGTGTGCACGTCGACGCCGCTCGACACCTCAGTGGAGTGTGCGCCCTTCAACAGGTGCGGGATACCGCAGGCGAACTCGATGTTCTCGACCCCGCGCGCTACCTCGCCGGCGGCGTCGCTCAGGACCTTGCCGTGCTCCGCCGTGACCGCCTTGGCCAGATCCGGCGAAGCGCGGCTGACGAGATCGCGCAGGCGGAACAGGACCGCGGCGCGGGCACTGAGCGATCCCGCGCCCCACTCGGCTGCCGCCTCCTTGGCCACCTCGACCGCGGTTGCGACCTCGGCGACCGAGGCGAGCGGGACGGCCGCCGTCTGCACCCCGCGGGCGGGGTCGAAAACGGGGCTCTCCCGTCCCGATGTCCCCTCCACGGACTTGCCGCCGACGAAGTGCTTGAGCGCGTGCATGGAACGATCCTCTCACTGCGCCCGTGGGGCGGGCACGCCGGCGCCGGGGCGGCGGCAGGGCGCCGCGGGCCGGCCGGAGGGCTGCCTCAGACGGTCGCCGGCTCCTCCAGCGCCAGCTTGGACAGCTCCTCGGAGACCAGCCGGTCGCGTTCTGCGAGGTCGCGCCGCGCGGCGCGGGGGCTCCATCGGCCCCGCATGAAGAACACGAGCACTGCGAAGACCGCCATGCCGATCAGGCAGACGGTCCACCACCGTTTCCACTCGCCGGGCGAGGTCTTCTGCGCGGGGATCAGCTTCTGCTCGGCGACGAGCAGGCTCGCCAGTGCCGGCGAATACTTCGCCACCCCGGCGATCTGCGCCTGGGTCACCGGTTTGCCGTTCTGGACGTCCAAGGCGATCGGGTTGAACGCATTGAGCCCGAGCACGTGCGGATTGCTGAGGCCGCCCGCGGCCGTTATCGCGGTGAGCAGGTTGTGATTGCTGTTGCAGGACTCGAGGATGGTGGCGAGTGTCGTGAGCTCTGGTCGCGCCTCAGGGCTCGTCTTCAGGTTGGCAATCACGTTCGCCGGAGCCGGCGTGGTGTTGCACTTCAGCGCAGCCGTGTCCGGAGCGTACGGTTGCGCGGCCTGAATCGTCTGCAGCGCAGCACCAGCATTCTGATTGTCCACGAGGACCGTCGATGTGGTGATGACGTACGGCAACACGAGGAACGACAGCGCCACGGTGATCCGCAGTATCCAGCCCCAGATCGCCAGCCCCGACGCGGTGAGCGCCGGGTTGTGTGACTCGACCTGCTCGGTGTAGTTGGCCATCCAGGGGGCGTACGCCAACGAGATCGAAACGGCCAAGAGAACGATCACCAGGACGTTGGAGTAGTAGCCGGCGTGCGGCTGGCCCGTCTGATGGATGAGGAAGAGCATCATCACCATGGCGCAGACGGCGCCGAGAAGCATGAACGGCTTGCGGACGCGCGCCAGATCGGACAGCGCTCCGGCCACCACGAGGCCGAGGGAGAGGGCGGCGGCCAGCCAGACGTTGATGCCGTTGGCCTGGGCGGTCGTCCGGTTGAACGTCACCACCCAGTAGATGGTGAGCACGCTGACCGAGGCGTAATAGAAGAGCAGGAAGACCGAGATGGCGATCGAGGACGACACCAGGTCGAGCTTGAACATCGAGCGGATCGGGTGCGCGGTCGCCGACTCGATGTTGACGCCCATCGCCTTCGCTTCCACCAGCGCGCGCTCCCGCTCGGACACCATGAGCTGGTCGCGCAGCTGCGGCGAGAGCTCGCGCAGGAAAAAGAACGAGATCACCACGACTACCAAACACACAAGACCAGAGATGATGAACTGGTCCTGCCACGGGTAGAGGTGGTCGAGGGTGTTGGTGGCAACCAGGCTGGCGCAGAGCGCACCCATCGTCGGCCCGAGCGCCCAGAAGCCCATGGCGACGCCCCGGCCCATCTGGGGCGAGAAGTCGCGCATGAGCGCCGGGGTCGACACGAGGATGACGCCCTCGACGAAGCCGATCACGCAGTACGACGCGGCGAACCCCCACTTGCTGGTGATGTGGGGGATGGCGAGAAGTTGGACGAGTGCGACGAGCAGCGTCCCGTAGATGGTGAGGTTGGCGCGCCCGATCTTGTCCGAAAGGCCGCCGATGAACGCGCTGAACGCGCCGATCGCGTTCGACACCACGAGCAAGTACAGGAAGAACTGAAACGACATGTGGTAGTAGGGCAGCATCCGCGGTGTGACCGCCCCCTCTACGTAGTAGAGGTAATAGAGCATGATCGTCGTGAGCACGACGATCGACAAGTAGCCGATGCGCGGCAGGGTGTCGGGGTACTTGTAGAGCTGCCGGCGCCCGAAGGCGTTGACCCACCACGACCGGTCGGGCGGGGAGGCCGTCACTGTGGTGCTCATCTCGTCCCCCTTTGTCCGGGTGATGGTGCTCTGTGGTGCTCGGGCCTGATGCTAGGGCGACCAGGGCCGCGAAGCACTGGACAATCCTGCACGGGACGGGGAAGGAAGGCCCACGACGTCGACACGGTCGCAGTGCCCGACAGCGCCAATCTCGCGGGCTGTGTCTAAAGACGGGCCCGCCGAGGTGCGCTCGGCCCGGGTGGGCTTACCCGGCTCTCCGCCGGCGCGCTCAGAGGGAGGTTGTGCCGGCCTCGGCGGCCAAGGCGTCGTCGAGCTCCGGGAGGGGCACGTGCCATGTGAGACGGGTGCCTCCCTCCCTCGACGTACCGATCTCCATGCCACCCTCGAGGCGTTCCGCCCGTTGGCGCATGTTCCTGAGTCCGAGCGCACCGGAGCGCGTTGCGGCAGGCCCCACGCCGACGCCGTCGTCGGCCACGACGACCCGCAGCTCGTCGCCCGCGGTGACCGTGACGACGACCTTGGTGGCCTGAGCGTGCTTGCCCACATTGGTGAGCGCCTCGCGCAGGACGGCCAAGACCGCTTCTGCCAGCTGGCCGTTGACCGCGAAGTCCACCGGACCGATGATCGACACCTGAGGATGGAGGTTGAGCACGGGCCGCAGCTCGTGCACCAGATCGAGGACCTTGGGATGGAGGCCCTCCTTGTTGATCGTCAGCTCGATGTCGAAGATGGCCTTGCGCAGTTGCCGGATCGTCTCGTCCAGCTTGTCGATCGCCTCTGCAATACGCATGACCGCCTCGGGACGCTCGACGAGCCGCGCCGTCCCCTGGAGCGAGAGGCCGATGGCGAACAGGCGCTGGATGACCGAGTCGTGCAGGTCCCGCGCGATGCGGTCACGGTCCTCGGTGAGCGCATGGTCGCGCACCAGCGCGTGCAGGCGGGCGTTCTCGATGGCGATGCCGGCCGCCATGGCCAACGCCAGCACCAGCTCCTCGTCCTCGCCGGAGAACTCCTTGGCGCTCCGTTTGTTCGTCAGATAGAGGTTGCCATAGACCTCGCCGTGCACCCGCACGGGGACGCCGAGGAACGAGGTCATCCCCGGATGCAATTCCGGGGTGCCGAAGCTGTCAGGGCTCTCGGAAATGTTGGCGAGCCGGAGCGGCTTGTCGTCAGCGATCAGGGTCCCGAGCACGCCGCGACCCGTCGGACGGGGGCCAATGGACTGCTCCTGTTCGCTGTCGAGGCCGACGGTAATGAATTGGTCGAGCGTTTGGCCGTCGGCCGACAGGACGCCCAGCGCGCCGAACTGCGCGTCGACGAGGTCGCAGGCCTCCTCGATGATGCGGCGCAACACGACCGGCAGGTGCAGCTCGGCATCGAGGATCAGGATCGCCTGCACCAGGCGGCGCAGCCTGGCAGGATCGTCGATCTGGTCGAAGGGCTGCACCGCCTGCACGCCGAGCCAGGCTACTGCTGGCGGCGGCGAACTCACGCCACGCACACAGGACGCACAAACCGCTCACGAAGAGGTGCCGATGGAGCCGGTGACGGGTGGTGGCGTGGCACAATTGACCGATGGGGATTCGGGTGTTCGTACTGGACGACCATGAGCTCGTCCGGACGGGGCTGCGCACACTGCTCGAAGCGGAGGACGATCTCGAGGTCGTCGGCGAGTCGGGGTCAGCGGCGGAGGGGCTGCGCCTCATCCGCCAGCTCCAGCCCGACGTCGCCGTGCTCGACGTGCGACTGCCCGATGGGTCCGGAATCGAGGTCTGCCGGGAGATCCAGTCGGAGATGCCCGACGTCCACTGCCTGATGCTCACCTCGTACTCCGACGACGACGCCCTGTTCTCCTCCATCATGGCGGGCGCATCGGGCTATGTCCTGAAGGAGATCGGCGGCGGCGACCTCCTCGGCGACATCAGAAGGGTGAGCCGGGGCATGTCGCTACTCGACCCCGTCCTCACCCAGGAGCTCTGGGACCGCCTCCGCAAGGACCAGGAGGCCGAGTCCAGACTGACGGTCCTGACCCCACAGGAGCGGCGCGTGCTGGAGCTGATCGCGCAGGGGCAGTCGAACCGCCAGATCGCCGAGCACCTCTTCCTCGCTGAGGCGACGGTGAAGAACTACGTCTCAAGCCTGCTGTCCAAGCTGGGCATGCGGCGCCGGACCGAGGCCGCCGTCTATGCGGCGGTCCTGGCCGAGCGGAAATCCACCGTTCCTCCCCCGCACTGATCCGGCCAGTCGGGGCCGGCAACCCGGCACTGCCCGTGGCGTCGTCAGGAAACGGCGACCCGGCGCTGATCGTCGAGCGTCCTGAAGTCCACGCCGGCCCCCCGCAGCAGGGACTCGAGACGCGACCGCTCCGCCAGCGGATTGGCGAAGCGTGCCGGCCCGCTCTGGATGCCCATGGCAGCGCACAACCGCAACAGCATGCGGTCGTGGTCGAGCTCGAGTGCCAGGTCCTCGGCCATCACATGGCTCGGGTCCATTCCATGGCCTTGAAGGCGCCGTCGACATTGCAGCAACACCACGACGAGCTCGTCGCGGGAGGTCGGCAATTCCACCGGGTCCATTTCGGCACACAACTCGCTCAGGAGTTCGCTGTACATCGACATCGTGGTTCAGCCTGCACGCCCGTTTCGCCGGCCGCCAGAGCCGATACTCCTGACTTAAATGCCCTAATTCCCGCGGCGCGTCGGCCGGAGCGGATGCTCTGACAATCGTTGGAATAGCTAAAGCCGCTGGTTGAGCGCCCGGCTAGGGCCCTTCAAGCCGGATCGGCAGGGAACCAGGCGTCCTCAGCGGCTGCCGGCACGGGTGGAGCGATCGGCACGGGCCAACACGTCCTCCGCCGACTCGGCGTCCTCGGCGAGCGCGACGCCCAGCGTGGCGCGGAGCCTGATCGGCTGCCCGGCGACGACGACGGGCTCGTCCAGCGTCCTCTGGAGCCGGCGGGTGAGGGGACCAACCGACTGTTCGTCGGTGACCGCCAACACCACGACCAGCTCGTTGCCCCCGACGCGGCCGATCGTGTCCTCCGTCCGCAGGACCGATTTGAGGCGGTCCGCCATCTCGCACAGGACTGTGTTCCCGATGGTGTAGCCGAGATCGGTGTTGATCTCCCCGAGGTTCTCGAGGTTGACGTGACAGACGACCACTTCGCCGCCGTGGCGTCGCATCCGGGCGATCGCCTGGGTGAGGCGATCGAGCAGCAGCAGCTGATTGGCAAGACCGGTATGCGGGTCGGACATGGACAGCTGCCAGAGCTGGTCGTACTTGCCCGCCCGGGGCGTGCGCCGGGAAGTCTTGGGGTCCCCGGAAGTGAACTCCTGCAACATCGACTCCACGCTCCTGCTTCTGCCGCTGGCCGACGTGACCACCGTAGACTCTTCTCCCTCCCCGCGACCAGCGTCGTCGGACGCGCGCGCCCGCGCGTGGGTATCGTCCCGCCCAAAGAGCCGCTTCTTCTCTCGCTTCACCCTCCGCCCCCTCCACTGCGCATTCAAATTCACTCTTACCCTTCGGGGGTTTCCGGTACAGAGCAAAAGGTCATGGGGTACCCCCTTGTTGTGGTCGAATTGCGGTGGCGAAGATGCCTGTTTTCCCAGGCCAGGGTGCTGTATGACGCTCCTACCAGCGCTCCTTTCGCAGGGTCGAAACCACCGGCCTGCCACCTGCTTGCACCGAAGACGCCATCGAGGTCCCGGACCGCGCTCGCGCTAACGTCACCGGGGCAAGAACGACACGGAAATCGACCCATCACGAACCTCGATCCGACGCACACGACGCACCGAACCTCGCGAACGCCTCTCGGCGTCGGTGCCCGATGAGCCCTCCTGCGGCTCCTGCCCCACTGATCACCGAGGGTGCCGCCCTCGAGTCGCTCGTGGCCGAGGTCGCTCGGGAGGAGGTGTACGCGTTCGACACGGAGTTCCACACCGAGCGCACCTACGTCCCCGAGTTGGCGCTGATCCAGATCGCCTGGGCGGACAAGGTGGCGCTCGTGGATCCGATCTCGGTGGACCCGGCCCCCCTGGCCGGGATCTTCGGCGGCCCGGGGGTCGCCGTCGCCCACGCGGCGACCCAGGACCTCGACATCATGATGGCGGCCTGCGGTGTGGTTCCCGCGACCGTGTTCGACACCCAGATCGTCGCCGGCTTCATTGGCATGTCGACCCCCTCGCTCTCCCGTCTGGTCGATGTCGTCCTCGGGCTACCGCTGCCCAAGGCGGACCGGTTGTCTGACTGGCTCGAACGGCCCATGTCGGACCGCCAGCTGGCGTATGCGGAGAGCGACGTGGCCCACCTGCTCGAGCTCCGCGCCGCGCTCACCGATCGGCTCCGCGCGCTCGGACGGCTCGAGTGGGCGCTGGACGAGTGCGACCAGGTGCTGACCGACCGCACACCACCGGCCCGGGTGCCCGAGGAGGCCTGGTGGCGTCTCGGCGACATCCGGAGCATGTCGCGCCGCTCTCGCGCGGTGGCTCAAGAGGTCGCAGCCTGGAGGGAGCGCACCGCCGCCGAGTCGAATCGGCCACGCCGCCAGGTGCTCTCCGACCTCGGCCTGCTCGCGATCTCGCAGCGCCCGCCGCACAACGAGGCGGAGCTGCGCCGCGCCCGGGGCGTCGACGGACGGCATCTCGCCCAGGGGCGGGCCGCCGAAATCCTGGCGGCGGTCCATCGGGGGCTGGATCTCCCCGCCGACCACATCCGCATGCCGGCGGCGGGTCGGGAAGCGCAGGCCCCTGCCGGGGCGGTCGCCGTCTGTACGGGGCTCGTGCGCCAGATCGCCGACGACCTCGACTTCGATCAGACGTTGCTGGCGACCCGCGCAGACATCTCGCAATTGCTGTGCAAAGAACCGAGCCGCCTAGACACCGGCTGGAGACGCACGATCGTGGGCGACCCGCTGCGCCGCCTGATCGCCGGCGAGGTGGCGGTCGCCTTCGACCGCCCGGGCCACCTCTCCCTCGAGGAGCGCTCACCCCGCCCACCGCCGGGCCCGGGCGAAAGCGCCGGACGGCCCGCGACTAGTTGACCGCCTTCTCCCGCCCCGCCCAGTAGGGCTGGCGGAGCTTGTACTTCTGCAGCTTGCCGGTGGCGGTGCGGTCGAGGGCATCGCGGAACTCGACGCTCGTGGGCGCCTTGAAGTGGGCAAGCCGGTCCCGGCAATGCGCGATGAGCTCGGCTTCCGACACCGACTCGCCGGGCCGTACGACCACGAGCGCCTTGATCGTCTCGCCCCATTTCTCGTCGGGTATGCCGATCACGGCCACCTCGCCCACGGCGGGGTGCTGGTACAGGCAGTCCTCCACCTCGATCGACGAGACGTTCTCGCCCCCGGTGATGATCACGTCCTTCTTGCGATCCGAGATCACGGTGTAGGCGCCATCGAAATAGCCGCCGTCGCCGGTGTGGAACCATCCGCCCTCGAGCGCCTTCCCGGTCTCCTCGGGCTGCTCCCAGTAGCCGGCGAACACGTGGTTCGACTGCGCCAGGACCTCGCCATCGGTGTCGATGTCGATGCTGACACCGATGGCGGGTGTGCCGGCCCGGCTGAGCAACTGCGAGCGCTCCGCCGGGGAGAGCGCGTCCCATTCGGCGGGCGCGCGGTTGATCGTCAACAGGGGCGCCGTCTCGGTGAGGCCGTAGATCTGGATGAACTCCCACCCGAGCTCCGTCTCGATCCGCTCGATCGTCTTGGACGGTGGCGGCGCACCGGCCACGACGATGCGCACCGTCCCGCGCCCAGGCACGACGCGTCCCTCTGCGGCCCGCGCCTCTGCCGCGCCGAGGATGGCCGCCACCACCGCCGGCGCACCGCACAGGAGCGTCACTCCGTGTCGCTCGATCCGCGACAGGATCTCCTCCCCGTCCACCTTGCGCAGCACGATGTGGGTGCCGCCCATGCCGGTCACGGCGTAGGGCATCCCCCAGCCGTTGCAGTGGAACATCGGCAGCGTGTGCAACAGGACGTCACGATCGCCGACGCCGGTGTGCCATCCGAACGCGGCGGCATTCAGCCAGCAGTTGCGCTGGGTCAACTGCACGCCCTTCGGCCGCGCCGTGGTGCCCGACGTGTAGTTGACGGAGCACGTTGCGTCCTCGTCGGGCACCCACGCCTTGGGCTCCGCGCCCTCAGCTGCCGGCGCCAACAGGCCGGCGTCCTCGCTGCCGTCCAAGCGGAACTTGTGAGCCACCTTGATGGCGTCCACCGCGTCGTCCATATCCGGGTCGTAGAGGAGGACCGACGCACCCGAGTGTTCGACCACGTAGGCGATCTCGTCGCTCGTAAGGCGGAAGTTGATCGGCACGAGGATGCGCCCGTAGGCGCTCACGCCGAAGAAGGAGGCCAGGAACCGTCCCGAATTGGGGCTCACGATTGCCACGCGCTCCCCGTGCTCCACGCCGAGGTCGTCGAGGGCGATCGCCATGCCTTTCGCGCGGGCCGCGAGCTCGCCGTAGGTCAAGGTGCCGAACGAGCCGGCAACTCCGGGCTCGTCCACCGCCGCGGTCCGCTGCCCGTAGGCGTGCGCCGCCCGGTCGATGAAGTCGGCAACCGTGAGTGCGACCCGCATGCCACCCCCAATCTCTCGGCGCCCGTCGGGCGCGCCCCACCGGCGCCGACCATACCGGAAGGGCGCAGCGCTCCCGGAGGGAGCCGCCTCGACGGCGCCCTCCTCGGACCTAGAAGTGTCCGAGGACGGGATGCGGCACGTAGGGCTTCTCGAGCCGTTCGACCTCGTCCTCGCTCAGCGTCAACGCTTCCGCGGCGATGGCGTCCTTCAGGTGCTTCTTCTTGGTAGAGCCGACGATCGGGGCCGTCACGCCGGGCTTCTGCAGGAGCCAGGCCAATGCAACCTGAGCCGAGGCGACGCCGCGGGCGGCGGCGACTTCGTTGACCGCGTCGACGACGTCGAAGTCGGTCGGTTGGTCGTAGAGGTAGTCGGTGAACGCATCTGTGCTCGAACGCGTCGTGTGCCGGCCGCCGTCCCGGCTGCGGTTGCCGGCCAGCATCCCCCGCGCCAGCGGGCTCCACGGGATGCACCCCACGCCTTGGTCGAGACAGAGTGGGATCATCTCGCGCTCCTCCTCCCGGTAGACGAGGTTGTAGTGGTTCTGCATCGAGACGAACTTCGCCCAGCCGTGCCGCTCGGCCGTGTACTGCGCCTTGGCGAACTGCCAGGAGAACATGCTGCTCGCGCCGATGTAGCGCGCCTTGCCCGCGCGCACCACGTCGTTGAGCGCTTCCATCGTCTCCTCGATCGGCGTCCGCCCGTCCCAACGATGGATCTGGTAGAGGTCGACGTAGTCCATCTTCAACCGCGCCAGCGACGCGTCGATCGCGGAGAGGATGTGCTTGCGCCCAAGGCCGCCGCCGTTCTCCCCGGGGGTGACCGGCATGAACACCTTGGTGGCAATCACCGCCTCGTCCCGGCTGAGGAACTTGGGCACCAGGCGGCCCGTCGCCACCTCGCTGGCGCCGCCCGAGTAGGTGTCGGCGGTGTCGAAGAAGGTCACCCCGCCTTCGACCGCTTCGCGCACGATCGGTTCGGCCGCGTCCTCGTCGATGACCCAGGGGCGTTCGCTCTCGTTGCCGAACCCCATCATGCCGAGGCAGACCCTCGACACCCGTAACCCTGCCGTGCCCAGATTCGTGTAGTTCATGGCTGACCTCGCTCCGCTCGCATCCCGGCAGGCTTACCAGGTGCGGGGGGTCAGCTGTTCAGGGCTCGCCGCGACCGGGTGGGTGCGGCGCTGCGGTCAGTCCCCGCGGCCGCCGTCGTGTCCGCCGCCGTCTCCGTCCCCGTGGCCGCCGTCGCCATGGCCGCCGTCGCCATGGCCGCCGTCGCCATAGCCGCGACCGCCGCCGTCGTCGTCACCGTCACCCTGTCCGCCGTCCCGGCCCGAGCCCTGGCCGCCGCCGTTCTGGCCGCCCGCGAACTGACCGCCGCCGCCTCCGTCGTCCCCGCGCCCGCCACCGTTGCCGTTGCCGTTGCCCTGGCCGCTGCCGTTCCCTCCGGCGCTCCCCGTGGAGACGGGCGGCGTGGGCACAGTTGTCGTCGTCGTCGTGGTTGTCGTGGTGGGTGCAGCTGTAGCTGTCGGCGTGGGCGTAGGTGTGGGAGTCGGCGTAGGTGTCGGTATGGGCGTCGGAGTGGAGACCGGGAAGTTGTCAGAGGCGAGGCTCGCGTGCTGCGCCCCACTACCGGCTGCGCTCGCAAGCGCGCCCGTTCCCGCCGGCAACGAGGGCCCGAAGACGACGACTCCCGACGGCGCGTTCCCACCGCTGTTTGCGGCACCCGAATTCCCGCTCTTGCCGACATCGACCCGGCCCTGCGCGGGTGACTCGAAACCTTGCTGAGGAGACCCGGCCGATGATTGGCCGCTCGAACCGCCTTGTGGGTTCTGGGGTCCCGTCGCCAGCGGGACGCCGACTGGACCACTGCCGATCACCAGTGCGCCCACGACCGACACGGCGGCGCCGGCGGCGCAGAGCGAGGCAATGGCACGGTCCCGTATCGAGCGACCGAGCGGGGCATGCACCGTTGCAGCCGTCGCCGCTGCGGCAGCTGCGGCGGTAGCAAAAAGAGCTGGTTCTGCGGCGACGGTCTCGGGCGCCACGTCACGCGTGAACGTGGGCGACGCGAAGACCTCTTCCAAGGTCGTGTAGTCCTCGGCCCGAAGCCAGTCGGACACTGCCCCTCCCAAATTCCCTTGCAGGAACCCTCCGTCCCCTTGCAGGAACCCTCGTCATTTCGGGGGGGCTTCCGGAGCTCTCCACGGACCCGGAAAATTTGTTCTGTTGCCCCCTCGTTGTCACCCTATAGCCGCCGGGCCGATCAGGGAATATCAAGTTGACAACGTGCCGCCAATTTGGGGAAAACGCTCGTTTTTGTGTGTGGAATTCGCACTTTGTCACCAGGGTTTTGCGCATCAATTCTGCGGCGGGTGGAGCATCCTCTCAATAGGTGACGTCCGTTCCCTTCAGCACTCCGGGAGGGCAGGTCCGAGTGCCTCACGCGCCGGCGACGGAATGACCCAGTCCCGGCACCCTCGACCCGACGCTGCCGAGCAAACCGGTGACCGGCGACGCAGGCGCTCGACGCGCCCCTCTCCTACCGCATCGCGCCGGCGAGCAACGTCGGAGGGCTGCCCCCACCCAGGTCGTCCAGGGCCGAGGTCGCGATCGTTCCCAACGCGCCGGTGACCGACGAGACCGGAACCGCCTGGCCCAGCTCGCCCGACGTGGCGGTCACGGCGGACCCCACACTCGAGACGGCTGTCCCGATGGCTTGGACCGCCGGTGTGAGAGTGCTGCTCCCGGCTCCGCTTCCCGGTGTGGTCACGGGTGCCGGCGTGCCGCTCGGCGGCCCGGGCGCCGCCGGCGTCGTGGCCGTGGCCTCACTCCCTGCGGGATTTTGCGGCACGACGGCGGACGGGGGTGCCGAGACGACTGTGACCTGGGCCACGACGCGCCCGGCCTCGGAGGCGCCCGCTGGGGCCGGTGCGCCGGTCCCCGCGGCGGCGGGTACGACTGGAACGGGTTGTGACACGCCACGGAGACCGGACACACCCCGGCCCAAGGGCGCACCTTGGGCCTGTTCCGTCACGTTCGGTCCTCCGGCGGGGCCCTGACTCGTCCCCGGGGCGAAACCAGCGACGGCGAGCGCGGCGGCGGCGACACCGCTGACGGCGGCGATGCCTCGGTGACGCGCGTGCTCGCGCTCGCTGTCACGATCGCCGCCTCCCGGCAGGAGGACGAGGGCCGGGCGCCCCGAGACCGCCGGAGCGGGCGCCGCGACCGCCGGGGCGGCTGCGGCGACGGCCTCGGGATGCCCGAAAACCTCCGAGAGGAACACCTTCTCGAGTTGCGTGGGCGTGGATTCCGACCCGCCCACGGCGGAGGGGACCCGGGACGCCCGCCTGTGGCCGAACTCCCGCGACCGGAACAGCCTCTCGAGATCGACGGTGACGCCGGTACCTGTTTCCTGCTGGTCGGACACGATCCCTCCTTCCTCCACCGGATCCGTCCTGTGTCGGTAACGCCTCGGGCGCCGCCTCCTAGTGGTGTAAGCCGGTTGCGGTCACGCCAAATGGGCCTGCCGCCGGCGGCTGAGACGGCTGATCGCCAGACCAAGGACCACGGCCGCAGCTCCGATCAACAGCTCCACGAGAAGCGGAGCGCCGGTCAGGGCCAGCGGACCCGAGGAGGAGGTGGTTGCCGCAGTGCTGACCGCGGTCGGGGTGATTGCCGCCGTGGTCGTGGCCGGGGTCGTGGCCGCCGGCGACGTGGACGGCGACGTGGACGGCGAGGTGGACGGGGAGGTGGCCGGCGACGGCTGTGGGCACGAAGCAGTGGAGGTGCCGCCCAGCGCCACCTCGATGCCGCAGATGGTGATCGGCAGCGTCACGCCCGTGCCGGGACTGCCCGGCGTGCCGATCGGGCCTATCTGCGTGCCGGCGCCCGTGCAGGTGCCGCTCGCATTGCCGTCGAGCGCAGCCGTCACCGCGCACGCCGTGACGGGAACGTTGACCGGGACGCTTCCGGTCGGGTTCGTCGAAAGGTGGCTCGGCTCGCACTGGTTACTGGCCGAACCGTCCACCGCGACCACGATGGAGCACGCGTTGACCGGGAGGACCCCGTCGATGGGGGCGCTCTGGCTCACGTTGTTGGTCGGCAGGTCGTTGACGAGCGGGAAGCCGTCGGCCGGCATGCACATGCCGGTGCCGTTGCCGTCGACCACCGCCACCACACCGCACGCGGTGATGGGGGCGTACGCGTCGGCCAGCTGACCCTTCTGCTTGACGGTGTCGGGGTATTGGGGGCAGTTCGACGTGCTGGTGCCGTCGATCTGCACGATGAGGTCGCACACGGTCACCGGGACGGTGGCGTCGATCACACCCGTCTGCGTGACGGTGCCGTCGCTGCCGGCGAGGTTGCAGTCACTCGCAGTGTTGCCGACCAGACCGACGTTGATCGCGCACAGGCTGATCGGCGCGTCGACGTTGATGGCGCCGTCCTGTGTCGTCGAGGCCGACGACTCGCCGGTGGTGAGGCCGAGCGACTTCGCGGCCGCACCGAGCAGTCCGATCGCGTTGTACTGCGCGGTGATCGGGATGTTGATGGTGCCGATGGAACCGAGCTGCGTGAGGCCGACCGAGGTCGTCGAGCAGCTGCTGGCCGCGCTGGCGAACAGGCCGATCGACAGCGAGCACGCGTTGATCGGCACGTTGGCGTTCAGGAGCGGTGACGCCTGAGTCGTCGTGTTCGTGCCGGTGAGGGCGCTCTGCCCCGGCAGCAACGTGCTCCCGATCTCGTTGGCCAGCGCCGTGACCGGGACGGACAACGAAACGGGCAGTCCGCTCAACGACGGTGTGGCCGGTGTCGAAACCTTCGGCGCGGATGTGACCGGCGCCGCCGGCGTGACCGCCGGGGCCGGCGACGGCACAGGGGCCGGAGTCACCGCCGGCACCGTGGCCGGAGTCGAGACCTTCGGAACCGTGACCGGGGTCGGCGTGGTCGGGATGGTGGTTCCCGCGCCGGCCGGGACGACGCCCACTAACACCGTTGCTGCGGCCAAGACGAGGCCGCCTGCTGCCACGGCCAGTAACGAAAGAGGATTCCGCTTCACAGTCTTGCTCCTTCTGTGTAGGGGCTACACAGACCCGCTCTGAGCCCGCGACCTTCGCGGATTAACCCGTGGAGGAAACGGCGAAATCGCCATGAACTCTCGCCAAATGTAAAAATTCCTTAACAACAGCGCGAGCGCACTGGCGTTGCACGCAGGCCTCTGTCCTCACGCAATGACACGCCTGTACGCGACATTCCGCGACCGCCGAGGTCGCGCCGATCAAGTTCCGTTCGCCTCGATGAAGGAGGCGTTACCCGATGCGTTCCGGTCGACGCGTGAGAGGGTCAGACGCCGGTTCGGCGGAAGTACCGGCTGAGGGTCTCCACCTGTTGCTGGTACGACGACCCGATGCCCGAGCCGTAGAGCGCCGTGGGCTCCTCGAGCATCCGTTCGAAGGTGAGCTTGCACACCGACTGCCCGTTCTCGACCATGAACGGCACGTCGTGCGCCCGCACCTCGAGTGCGGCCCGGGAGCCCTTGAACCCGCCCGACGGGTCGAAACCGAATCCGGGGTCGAAGAACCCTGCGTAGTGCGTGCGCAGTTCCCCGCTTGTGGGGTCGTAGGCCGTCATCTCGGCCGCCAGGTTGGGAGGGATGCATACCGCCTCGTGCGACATCAGGAGGTAGAACCGCTTCGGGGAAAGGACGAGGCGGTCGCCCTCCTCGCGGTAGACCGGATCCCAGAAGGGGCTGGGGTCGACCTCCCCCCCGGTGGTGAGGTCGAGCAGTGGTGCGCTGTCGCGTGCGCTGTGGCCGACCTGCCCGCGCTCGTCGCCCCCGAGGTCCAGCCCGAGGAACAGGCCGTTCGAGAGCACCAGCTCGCCGACGGGCACGGGCTCCCCGGCGCGGTAGAGCATCGGGACCTCGCTGTGTGCCGCGCGCACGTCGTCGTCGCTGAGCCACGGCCGGCCCACGGAGAGGCGGAGCTGGTTGAGGGTGAGGTCCTCCTTGACCCGAACGGGGAACGAGAGCGGTACGACTTCGAGGTAGAGCGGCCCGCTGTAACCCGGAGCGATCTCGTCGAAACGATGGCTGCCGTCGGTGATGACGCGGGTGAACACGTCGATGCGGCCGGTCGAACTCTTGGGGTTGGCCTTGCCCCGCAGGCCGGCCGGCAGGTCGAGCCGCTCCTTCAGCTCGATCAGGTACGGGCACTTCGCCTCGAGCATGGCTCCGTCACCGCGCAGGTCGATCTCGTCGAGGACGTAGTCCTTCAGCTTGCGTTCCACCGAGTCGGTCCCGGGCAGGAAGCTGCAGCGGATGCGCAGGGCACGTTCGCCGAGGCGGAGGTCGAGGCTGGCCGGCTGCACGTTGGCCTCGGGGATCTTGAAGCGCCCCGCGTCCACGTACCCCGCCCGGATCGCTCCTTCGAGCATCTGTCCGGGGAGGACTCCCTCCGCGGACGACTGCAGGTTGAGCATCCCGGGCGCAGGCACGTGCAGAGCAAAGCACGTGCGGAGGCATCACGGAAGGCCGAATGTGGGGACGCCCTCGGGCACAGCCTGTGGATGACTTGGGGATGCAGCGAGGCGACACGGGGGTTCTGCAGCAGCGAACAGGTTTTCCACAGATTTCTCGGCGGCTGCCGAGGGGGGCGCCTGCGGCTCGGGGCAGGCCGGAGGCCAGCCCGGGGGGGGCCGGAGGCCCGGCGATAAGCTGACGGGTCGTCAGATTCGGCGCCGGAGCCCGCTCGGGCGGCGCACCGCGGAGGTTCCATGCTCGACTACGTCATCCGTTCCGGCACGCTGGTCGACGGTTCCGGTGCCGCGTCCCGCACCGCCGACGTCGGCGTCCGAGGCGGCCGCATCGTCGCCGTGGGCGAGGTGGACGAGGCGGCGTCCGACGAGCTGGACGCGACCGGCCTGATGGTCGCCCCCGGCGTCGTCGACCCCCACACCCACTACGACGCCCAGCTCTTCTGGGATCCGTCGGCCTCGCCGTCCAATGTCCATGGCGTGACGACGGTGATCGGCGGGAATTGCGGATTCACGCTCGCGCCCCTCAACGCGGAGGACGCCGACTACATCCGACGCATGATGGCCAAGGTCGAAGGCATGCCGCTGGCCGCCCTCGAGAATGGCGTCCCGTGGAGCTGGTCCAGCTTCGCCGAATACCTCGGCGCGCTCGAGGGCAACCTCGGCGTCAACGCCGGCTTCCTCGTCGGGCACTGCGCCCTGCGCCGCAAGGTGATGGGGGCTGCGCGCGGCGAGGAGGTCGCCACCGACGAGGAGATCGCGGCCATGCGGGCGTTGCTGGCCGAGTCGCTCGCGGCCGGGGGGTTGGGCTTCTCCTCCTCCCAGTCGCGCACCCACTCCGACGGCGAAGGCCGTCCGATCAGCTCGCGCCACGCAGACAGGCGCGAGATGCTCGCGTTCTGCGAAGAGGTCGCAGCGCACGAGGGCACGACGCTCGAGTACATCACGAACGGCTGCCTCGACTCCTTCAGCCCCGAGGAGGTCGAACTGATGACGGCCATGAGCGTCACCGCGCAGCGGCCGCTCAACTGGAACGTGCTGACCGTCGACGCCCGCTCGGCCGAGCGGATCGAACACCAGCTCTCGGCGTCGGCCGCCGCGGCCGCCGCCGGGGGGCGCATCGTGGCCCTGACGATGCCGACCCTGGTACCCATGAACATGAGCTTCCGCACGCACTGCGCCCTCTTCCTCATCCCGGGGTGGGGCGAGGTGATGGGCCTGCCCGAGAAGGAGCGGATGGCGCAGCTGGCCGACCCGGCCGTGCGCGCCCTGCTCGACGAGCGGGCCCGCAGCAAGGAGGCCGGGGTGTTCCGCGGCCTGTCACGCTGGGGCACCTACGTCATCGGCGACACCTACGCCCCCGCCAACGAGGGGTGCGCGTTCCGCACCGTCGAGGACATCGCGGCCGAGCGCGGCACCGCGCCGTTCGACACGTTGCTCGACATCGTCCTCGCCGACGACCTGCGCACCGTCCTGTGGCCGAACACCGACGACGGCGACGAGGCCACCTGGGCCATGCGCGCCGACATCTGGTCCGACCCGCGTGCCATGGTCGGGGGCTCCGACGCCGGTGCGCACCTCGATCGCATGTGCGGCTCCAACTACCCGACGGCCTTCCTGGCCGACTGCCTGCGCGGCCGGCGCCTGGTGTCCGTCGAGCGGGCCGTGCACATGATGACGGCCCAGCCGGCGGCGCTCTTCGGCCTGCGCGAGCGGGGCCTCGTGCGCGAGGGCTATGCGGCCGACCTGTTCGTGTTCGACCCCGCGACGGTCGCGTCGGAGCCCGCCCGCCTCGTGCACGACCTGCCGGGTGAGACGCCCCGGCTCTACGCGGGCTCCCACGGGGTCGTCCGGGTGCTGGTCAACGGCGTCGAGACCGTGCGCGACGGCGCCCCGACGGGCGCGGTGCCCGGAACGCTCCTTCGTTCGGGGCGCGACACCGCGTCGGTCGTCCCCGCCGCCGCAGCCTGAATCCCCGCGCCTCGCGGCTCGGTCTAGCCTGCCCTCGGTGACGCCCGACCCCGACGACCCGGCGCTCGCCGTCGAGGAGCCGCCGGCCGGACGGGCCGACCCGCTCGGGGCCGCCGGTGACGGCGTGCCGCCGGCAGCCCCCGGCCCCGACGATGCAGGCGCCCACGACGCCCCCCGCACGTCGCGCTGGCTGCGCGAGGCGATCGTCGTCGTGGTCGTCGCCGTCCTCGTCGCCGTCCTCCTGCGGACGTTCGTCGTCCAGACCTTCTTCATCCCCTCCGGCTCCATGGAACCGACCCTCCAGGTGGGCGACCGCATCGTCGTCAACAAGCTGAGCTACCACCTGCACGGCGTCGGGCGCGGGGACATCGTCGTGTTCTCCCGGCCGGCGGCGGAGAACTGCGGCGGCCCCGAGGTGAACGATCTCGTCAAGCGCGTGATCGGCCTGCCGGGCGAGACGCTCTCGCTCTCCGGTGGCTACGTGTACGTGGACGGCAAGCGCCTCGACGAGTCCTGGCTCCCGGCCTCCGAGCAGGGTGTGACCCGGGCGGGGCCGGGCGGCACGCTCTACAGCCTCCAGCACCCCTACACGGTGCCGGTGAACGACTACTTCGTGATGGGGGACAACCGGACGGACTCGTGCGACAGCCGGTACTGGGGGCCCATCAGCAAGTCCATCATCGTCGGCAAGGTCGAGATGCGGGTCTGGCCCCTCTCGTCCATCACCTTCTTCTAGCCGACCTCGCCCTCGCCCTCCGTCTCGGCCGCAACCCGCGTCACCGCGGCGACCGTCTGGCCGTCCTCCAGGTTCATCACCCGCACGCCGGTGGCATCGCGGCCCTGCGACGCGATCTCCCGCGCCGCGGTGCGGATCACGATGCCGCCGGAGGACACCAGCAGGATCTCCTCGTCGAGGCCGATCATGAACGCGCCGACCACCGTCCCGCGCACACTCGTGAGCCGGATGCCGCGCACCCCTTGCCCGCCGCGCGCCTGGCGGTTGAAGCGCTCGAGCTTGGTCCGCTTGCCGTAGCCGGCGTCGGTGACGATCAGGATGTCCGTCTCGTCGTCGTCGGCCACGTCGCACGACACCACGATGTCGCCCTGGCGCAGCCTGATGCCGCGCACGCCGGCGGCGTCGCGGCCCATCGGCCGGACGTCCTCCTCGTTGAAGCGGATCGTCATGCCGTTACGCGTGACCTCGAACAGGTCGTCGTGACCCGACGTCTTCACGACACGGACCAGCTCGTCGCCCTCGCGCAGGTTGATGGCGATGAATCCCTCGCGTCGCGACTTGTCGTACTCGCTCATCGCGGTCTTCTTCACCTGCCCGTGCGCGGTGGCGAACACGAGGTACTGGTCGGGTGAGAACTCCGGGGTCGCGATGATCGCGGTGATCGACTCGTTCGGCGTCAGAGGCACCAGGTTCACCGCCGCGGTGCCCCGCGCCGTGCGGTCCTTCATCGGGATCTCGTGGCCGCGCAGGCGGTAGACCTTCCCCTTGTTCGAGAACAACAGCAGGTAGTCGAGCGCAGAGGTGTGGACCACCTGCGTGACCAGGTCTTCTTCCTTGAGCCGGGCGCCCTGGACCCCGCGCCCGCCGCGGCCCTGGGTCCGGAAGGCGGCTGCCGCCACGGACTTGATGTAGCCCGCCCGCGTCATGGTGACGACGATCTCCTCGTCGTGGATCAGGTCCTCCACGCCCATCTCGCCGGGGTCGTGGGTGACGATGCTGCGCCGCGGGTTCGAGTGCTTGTCACGGATGGCGGTCATCTCGGTCTCGATGACGCCGCGCAGCTTGGCGTCGTCCGAGAGGATCGCCTCGAGCTCGGCGATCGTGGTCCGCAACTGCGCCATTTCCTCCTCGAGTTCTGTACGGCCGAGCCGCGTCAGGCGCCCGAGCGTCATGTCGAGGATGTGCGTCGCCTGCACCTCGGTGAAGGAGAACGGCTCGGCCATCAACGATGTGCGCGCCGCCGGCCGGTCGTCGGAGGCCCGGATCGTCGCGATGACTGCGTCGAGCATGTCGATCGCCTTGAGGAGGCCCTCGACCATGTGCGCCCGGTTGCGCGCCTTCTCCAACCTGAACTCGGAGCGGCGGCGGATGACCTCGATCTGGTGGTCGACGTAGTACGAGAGCGCCTGCGCCAGATTGAGCGTGCGCGGCACGCTGTCGACGAGCGCCAGCATGTTCACGCCGAAACTCGTCTGCAGCGGAGTCTGCTTGAAGAGGTTGTTGAGGACGACGTTCGCGTTGGCGTCGCGCTTCAGTTCGATGACGAGCTTGGGCTGCTGGTTGGCCGACGCGTTACGCAGCTCGCTGATGCCGTCGAGGTCACCCGCCCTCACCAGCTCGGTGATCTTCTGCTCGATCACCTCGACCGAGGTCTGGTACGGAAGCTCGGTCACCACGATGCGGTCGCCGACGCGGCCCTCCTCGATTTCGGCGACGGCGCGCATTTTTATGGAGCCGCGCCCGGTGCGGTAGGCGTCGAGGATGCCCTGGCGGCCGAGGATGAGCGCGCCCGTGGGGAAGTCGGGACCCTTGACGAACTCCATCAGCTCGTCGGGGGTCGCCTCCGGGTGGTGCAGCACGTGGATGGCGGCGTCGATCACCTCGCCCATGTTGTGGGGCGGGACGTTCGTGGCCATGCCGACGGCGATGCCCTGCGAACCGTTGACGAGGAGGTTGGGGAAGCGCGACGGCAGCACGACCGGTTCGGACGCGGAGCCGTCGTAGTTGGCGACCATGTCGACGGTCTCTTCGTCGATGTCCGCCATGAGCTCGAGTGCGAGTGCCGCCAGCCGGCACTCCGTGTAGCGCATGGCGGCGGCGCCGTCGTCGGGACCGCGCCCGCCGAAGCTGCCGTGCCCGTCGATCAGGGGGTAGCGGAGGGAGAACTCCTGCACCATGCGGGCGAGCGCCTCGTAGATCGCCGAGTCGCCGTGGGGGTGGTAGACGCCCATGACCTCGCCCACGACCTTGGCGCACTTGTTGTGCGGTCGGTCGGGGCGCAGTCCGTTGTCGAACATCGAGTAGAGGATCCGGCGGTGCACCGGCTTCAGCCCGTCGCGTACGTCGGGCAGCGCCCGGGCGACGATGACCGACATGGAGTACTCGAGGAACGAGCGCTCCATCTCCTCTTGGATCTCGATGGGCTCGATGGATCCGCCTGCCGGCGGCTCCTCCCCGCCCGGCGGGGCCGGAGGGGGTGCGTTGCCCGCTCCGCCTCCCGCGCTGCCGCGGCCCCTCCCGCGTGTCGACTGTCGTGGCATCTCTACCTACTTCCGGTCCGGCTCCTCAGATGTCGAGGAACCGCACGTCCTTGGCGTTCGTCTGGATGAAGTGGCGGCGCAGCTCGACGTCGTCACCCATCAGGATTGAGCAGACCTCGTCGGCCAGCGCAGCCTGTTCCACGTTGACCTGCAGCAGCGAGCGCTTCGCCGGATCCATCGTCGTGTCGCGCAGCTCGGCGAAGTCCATCTCGCCCAGGCCCTTGAGCCGGTTGAAGTCGTGCTTGTGGTCGGGGTGCTCGGCCAGGAACGCCGCCTTCGCCGCGTCGTCCTTGAGATAGATCTTCTCCTTGCCGACCAGCGTCGAGTACAGCGGCGGCTGCGCCACGTACACGAACCCGCCCTCGACGAGCGGCTTCATCTGGCGGAAGAAGAACGTGAGCAGCAGCGTGCGGATGTGGCTGCCGTCGACGTCCGCGTCCGCCAGCAGGATCACCTTGTGGTAGCGGATCTTGTCGACGTCGAACTCCTCGGCCAACCCCGCGCCGATGGCCGAGATGAGCGCCTGGATCTCGGCGTTCTTCAGCATCTTGTCGATGCGCGCGCGCTCGACGTTGAGGATCTTGCCGCGGATCGGCAGGATCGCCTGCGTCAC
>DATHPK010000076.1:0-19732 GCA_035483935.1 Acidimicrobiales bacterium | reverse complement strand
AATTGCAGACGTGTGGAGAGGCAGATTGGTCTCGGTCGAGCAGCTCGGAGACGACTTGAGGGTGGAGGTTGCGGCCTGATGGGATTCTCGACCGTCGAAGAAGCCATCGAGGCCATCGGCAAGCTGGGCATGGTCGTCGTGGTCGACGACGAGGACCGGGAGAACGAGGGTGACCTGGTCATGGCGGCCGAGGCCGCCACGCCGGAGAAGATCGCCTTCTTCCTGGCCCACACGTCCGGCGTCATCTGCGCACCGCTGTTGCCCGAGCGGGCCGACCTGCTCGACCTGCCCCTGATGGTCACGGCCAACACCGAGGCCCAGCGCACGGCGTTCACCGTGAGCGTCGACTACCGCCACGGCACCACGACGGGTATCTCCGCGGCCGACCGGTCGGCCACCATCGCCGCCCTCATCGATCCCACCACCCGACCCAACGACCTCAACCGGCCCGGACACATCTTCCCGTTGCGCTATCGCCCGGGCGGTGTGCTCAAGAGGGCGGGCCACACGGAGGCCACCGTCGACCTGAGCCGCGCGGCCGGCCTCTCACCGGCCGGTGTGCTGTGCGAGATCGTGAGCGAGGACAAGTCGGAGATGGCCCGCCTGCCCGACCTCGAGCGCTTCGCCAAGAAGTACGACGTGCCGCTCATTTCCATCGCGGACCTCATCAGGTACCGCCGCCAGAACGAGAAGCTGGTGCGGCTCGTCTCCGAAGCTCGCATCCCGGCCAAGGGACGCGAGTTCCGCGCCCTCGTCTACGAGTCGGTGCTCGACAACGAGCAACACCTGGCCCTCGTCATGGGAGACGTCGCCGGCACCGAGGACGTTCTCGTCCGCGTCCACTCGGAGTGCCTCACCGGCGACGTGTTCGGTTCGTTGCGCTGCGACTGCGGCCCGCAGCTGCACGCCGCGATGGACATGATCGAGGGTGAAGGGCGCGGCGTTCTCATCTATCTGCGTGGTCACGAGGGCCGCGGCATCGGTCTCGGCCACAAGATCCGGGCCTACCAACTCCAGGAGGAGGGGCACGACACCGTCGACGCCAACCTGCAGCAGGGCCTCCCCGTCGACAGCCGCGAGTACGGCATCGGCGCCCAGATGCTTGTGGACCTCGGGGTCACCACCATGCGCCTCATGACCAACAATCCGGTCAAGTACGGGGGCCTCGAGGGCTTCGGTCTCGACATCACCGAGCGGGTCCCTCTGCAGACGTCCGCCAACCCGGAGAACATCGCCTATCTGCGCACGAAGCGGGAGCGCATGGGCCACCTTCTGCACGGCCTCGACGACGTCCTGTGACACAGTGAGGGCGTGACCTTCTCGTCGCCAAACGCCACCTCGAACTGATGGCCGGTTCCGACCTCGTCTCCATGCCCGAGGGTGCGTTCGACGACGTCGAATCCCGGGTCGGAGCGTCGCTCCGGGGAGAACACAACGGGACCGGGCTGCGCATCGGGATCGCCGGCGCCTTGTTCAACGGTGGGATCACGCTCCGTCTGCTCAACGGTGCGCTCGACACGCTCGCCGAGGCAGGCACGGACCGACGCGACATCACTCTCGCATGGGCACCCGGCGCCTTCGAGCTCCCGCTCGTGGCGCGTGCGTTCGCCAATGCCGGGAAGGTCGATGCCGTGTTGTGCTTCGGCGCGGTGATCCGGGGCGACACGGGCCATTACGACTTCGTGGCGGGGGAGTGCGCGTCGGGCATTCAACGCGTGCAGCTCGACACCGGCGTCCCGGTTGTGTTCGGCGTCCTGACCACCGACACGCTCGAGCAGGCGCTGGAACGCTCGGAGCCGGACGAATCGAACAAGGGACGCGAGGCGGCGCTCACCGGCATCGAGATGGTGCGCCTGCTGCGCAGCGGCCCTCTCGGGTAGGCAAGCCGGGCATCCGGAGTGAAGAGTCGCGAGAATCCCTCGCTCGCGCTGCACGCTGGTTTGGGCAGCGGCCCGGTTTGGGGTGGGGCTACCGCCCAGGGTGAGACCCGAGGAGGTAGAAAAGGTGGGAACCGGTCGTGGGTGTCGCGAGCTGAGCGCGGGCGCGCGCCGCACACTGCCCGGGCACACCTAGTACAGGATCAACTGGGTACAGCGGTACGAGGCCATCAACCGCTCGGAGGTCTCGTTGGTGACCTTGGCGTCCCAGACCTGCGTCGTGCGCCCCGTGTGCAAGGGTGACGCGGTCGCCATGACCAGATCGCCCTCTCTCGCGCTCGAGATGAAGTTCGTGGAGCAATCGACGGTCGTGAACGACTTGGCCCCTTCGGGCCAGTGGTGGTTGACCCCGAACGCGCACAGGGCGTCGGCCAAGGTGATCACGACCGGCGCCCACAGGAAGCCCGTGCCTGCGATGAGGTCGTGTCCGACGGTTAAGCGGGCGATGGGATAGTGGTCCTCGTCGAGCGGCGAGAGCTCGATGCCGAGGAGATTCAAGAAGTTGAAGACGTCGTAGGGGGGCGGCACGGCCACAGCTTGCCCCAAGCACCTCCGCTCGTCTGCGAAGATTGACCCCCATGCTCCGCCTCGTCCTGCCCAAGGGCTCGCTCGAACGCGCCACCATGCAGCTCTTCGAGGAGGCCGACCTTGCCGTCAACCGCGCCTCGGACGTGGCCTATCGCGCCAGCATCGACGACCCCCGCATCGATGAGGTGCGGATCCTCCGCCCCCAGGAGATCCCGGTGTACGTGGCCGACGGCCTGTTCGACCTCGGCATCACCGGACGCGATTGCATCGAGGAGCGGGGCAGCGAAGTGGTCTCACTCGGCGAGCTCGCCTACTCCAAGGCGACCTCGAGTCCGACCCGCATCGTGTTCGCCGTCGGTGCCGACTCGCCTGTGACGAGCATCGCCGAGCTGGCGAAGTCCGTGGCCGACCGTCCCGGCCGCCTCCGTGTCAGCACGGAGTACCCCGAGCTCACCCGCCGTGTCCTCGAGGCCCACGGCATCGATGCCGAGATCGCCCTCTCCTACGGTGCCACCGAGGCCAAGGTGCCCGACATCGCCGACGCCGTCGTCGACATGACCGAGACGGGCAGCGCGCTGCGCGCCGCCGGGCTCAAGGTCATCGACACCCTGTTGGTGTCACACACCGAGCTCATCGCCAACCCCAAGGCGGCCGACGACCTCGACAAGCGCCACGCCATGGAACAGATCCTCACGCTGCTCCAGGGCACGCTCGAGGCGCGGGGCAAGGTGCTCGTGAAACTCAACGTCTCGGCGGAGAACCTCGATGCGGTCCTCGCCGTCCTTCCCTCCATGCGCGCGCCGACCGTCTCGGAGCTGTCGGGGGGCGGCGCCTTCGCGCTCGAGACCGTGGTGCCGAAGGCGGACATCAACGTGCTCATCCCCGCGCTGCGCGACCAGGGCGCGACGGACATCCTCGAACTCCCGCTCTCCAAGATCGTCCACTGACGTGGCCGGCCGGGTCGGCGCCGCCGGACCCCATCTCGGGCGCGTCACCTCGTTCGACGCCACCCGCGGCCTCGGCAACGTCACCGACGACGCCGGCGCGGTCTACACGTTCCATGCCACGGCGCTTGTCGACGGATCCCGCCGCATCGACGTCGGGGCCCGCGTGAGCTACTCGCTCGCGCCCGGCCACGGCGGACGGCACGAAGCGCGCACGCTCGTCGTGGTCGGCTAGCCGCCGCCCGCCTGCGCACTCAGACTCCAGCATCGTCGGGGCCTGCGCCCCACCAACGCCCCGCGTAGCCGTCGGCGAACGCCTCGAGCGCCGCGTCGACCCCGGCCCGGTCTCCCGTCGCCAGCAGATCGAGCAGCAAGCCGCGCATCACGGCCAGCCCGAGCCGGCTGTGCGCTCGCACCTGTTCGGCCAGCACGCCGACCTCGGCGGCAAGCGCGACGTTGGCCTCGAGCCAGTGCTCGATGTCGTCGCGCAGCAAGGGCAGCGCCGCCTGGTCGCCCTGCAGTGCGCGGCCGTAGAGCGCGAAGAAGAGGCGCTCGAAGCCTGCCAGCTCCGGATCGGTGAGGTAGGACCACATCCGCCGGATGACGACGTCGCTCCGCATCCCGGCGTCCTCTGCTACCCGGGCGAGCCGTTCCTGGGTGCGTGCCTCGACCTCGCGCACCACCTCGAGCAGCAGGCCGTCCTTGGAGCCGAAGTGGTACAGGAGCATGCGGTGGCTCGAGCCGATGGCCTCTGCGATGCGCCGCAGGCTCTGGTCGGCCAGGCCGTCGGTCGTGAAGTGATCGATCACCGCATCGAGCAGCCGCTCCTTGGGCGACCGGTCCAACCCGGCCTGCACTCCCGCCGACCCCGCCGCTGTTGTCCCGTTCATGTACCAAATGGTACATTCGCTGGGGCGGCACCGAAGGGAGATGGCCATGGGACGGCAGGTGATCGACAAGACGGCGACGACGGCGGGCGATCCGGCCTCGGTCTTCGAGCTCCTGGCCGATGGGTCGACCTGGCCCCGTTGGTCGCCGATCGGTTCGTTCGAGCTGCTGGAACCGGGGGACGGCAGCCCGGAGGGCCTGGGTGCGGTGCGCCTCTTCACCACCGGCCGCCACAAGAGCCGTGAGCGGGTCGTCGAGCGACGCCCCGGCGTCTCCTTTGCCTACGTTCTCGAGGCGGGGCTCGCGCTACGGGACTACAAAGCGGTCGTCACCCTGGCTCCCAATGCCGACGGTGGCGCGACGATCAACTGGCACTCGACGTTCACCGCCAAGGTCCCGGGCACCGGCGGGCTCTACCGGCGCCAGCTCGGTGGCTTCATCGAGCAGTGCGCGCAGGGTCTCGCGGCCGCCGCAGGCCGGCAGGAACGGGCGGCCTGAGCGCTAGGCCGGGCCGCCGTCTCCGGCGTTCGCCGAGCTCTCCGCGTCGGTCTGCTCGGCGCCCTCGAGGCGCACGTAGACCAGCCGCAGTTGGGAGAGGGACTCGTGGAGGGCAGGCTCGGCCTCGCCCAGGCGACCCTTCAGCCCCTCGAGGAGGTAGCCGAGGGCATCGATCGCCAACCGGGCCTGGAAGAGCATCGGAGGCGTTTGGGAGAGATAGATGGCCGCCAGCTCGAAGAGGCCGTAGCAGTGATTGGCCACGACCACCTCGGCCGGGGTCTCGGCCAGCTGGGCCGCCATGGCATCCACCGCCGCCTGCGCCTCCTCCGGTGTCGGTTCCGTGACATCGGTCTCGCCTGGCTGTGGAACCGGGCGCTGCGAGGCCGTGGCCTCCTCTTTGTTGGGGAAATGTTCACCGGACGGTGTCCAGAGGCTGCTCATGCTGGTACTGTATGTGCCCTTGACTACATGGAAGCGGGGCCTCCACCTGAGAGGCCTCCACCTGTCCACCCCCTCGCCTTCTTGGTGAGCGCCCGTGCGCCAGGTCGAACGTCTCCGACACGGGCGCTGCCCGTAGTGCGGCCTCGCTCCACCGATTGGCTCGCGGACGGACCGCGGGCCCGAGTGAGAGGTGTGATGCCGCATCGTCGCTGAAACCACAACTGAGCACCGGATCAACGACCGAATCCGTGCCCGTGAAGTCCGGCTCGTGGACCCCGACGGTGTGCAACTCGGCATCAAGCCGCTGCCCGAGGCCCTGGCGATAGCAAAGGAGCTCGACCTCGATCTTGTCGAGGTGGCCCCGATGGCCAACCCACCGGTCTGCCGGATCATGGACTTCGGCAAGTTCAAGTTCGACGAGGCCCAACGGGCCAAGGAGAGCAGGCGCAAGGCGGTCCACGTCGGTATCAAGGAGATGAAGTACCGGCCGAAGATCGGCCCGGGCGACTTCGACACCAAGACCCGGCAGGTCGGCAAGTTCCTCTCCGAGGGGTACAAGGTCAAGATCACGATCATGTTCCGGGGCCGCGAGGTGTACCACCCCGAGCACGGCAAGCGGATCTTGGACCGTATCGCCGAGCAGATGGAGGGCATCGCCAAGGTCGAAGCCGAGCCCAAGCTCGACAACCGCAACATGATCATGGTGCTCGCCCCCGACAAGCGTGCACGCCAAGCCGCGCAGTCGAGGGCCTCGAACCAGCAGCGAGCCGAGAAGGCCGCCCCGCCGGTGGGGGAGAGCCCTCCCGCCGCTGCGGCCAACGGGAACGCTCCTGACAGGGATGTGGGCACAGTCAGCGAAGTCGCGGCGTCGACCGAAGAGGGATGACGCAATGCCGAAGATGAAGACGGACCGCGGTGCGGCCAAGCGGATCAAGGTGACGGGCACCGGCCGACTGCGCCGGCGCAAGGCCTTCCGGTCGCACTTGCTCGAGAACAAGTCGAGCGTGCGCACGCGCCGCCTCGGCCGCGAGACCGAGATCTCCAAGGCGGACGAGAAGGCGACGCGCCGGATGCTCGGCCTCTGAGCCAGAGCCTTCACCGTCACCCCACCACCGAACCGACCCACGACCCCGATCAGCGGCACCCTCACGGCGGGCCGCCGATCCGAACCCACGAAGAGATCTCGAAGAGAGGAGCACCCCCATGGCCAGAGTGAAGCGAGCCGTCCACGGCCGCAAGCACCACCGCGCCGTCCTGGAGCAGGCGAAGGGGTACTACGGGAACAAGAGCCGTTCCTACCGGGCCGCCAATGAGCAGCTCATGCACTCGATGCAGTACGCCTACCGCGACCGGCGGGCGCGCAAGGGCGACTTCCGCAAGCTGTGGATCCAGCGCATCAACGCAGGCGCCCGTCTGAACGGCATCAGCTACAGCCGCCTCATCAACGGTCTCCACGTCGCTGGCGTCGAGGTCGACCGCAAGGTGCTGGCCGATCTCGCCGTGAGCGAACCCGATGCCTTTGCCGCACTCGTCAAGACCGCACAAGATGCGCTCGCGAACGCGCCCGTGGCCGAGGTCGCTTCCTGACCCAACGGCTGGCCTTCACGCACCGCCGGGTCCGCCGGCTGCGCGGCCTGCTGCAGAAGCGCTCCGCTCGATGGAGCGAGCGCGCCTTCGTGGCCGAGGGTGCCGAGCTGATCCGCACCGCCCTCGACGTCGGCGCCCGGATCGAGTCGCTCTATGTCGCGCCCGCGGCAGGGGACGATGCCGCCGCCCAGGAGGTGTGCCGCCGCGCCACCGCGGCGGGGGCGCGGGTGTTCCCACTGGCGCCGGGCGTGCTCGAACGCGTCGCCGACACCGTGACGCCCCAGCCCGTGCTCGCCGTGTTGCCGATGCTGGCGGAGGCGGATGCCGACCAAGACCCCACCGCGGGCGCGGCCACGACCCTGCCGTGGTCACCTGATCCCGGTGCGCTGATCCTCGTGCTCGTCGACGTCCGCGACCCCGGCAATGCCGGCACCGTCCTGCGGGCGGCCGACGCGGCGGGGGTGAGGGCCGTCGTGTTCGCCGCCGAATCGGTCGATCCGTACAACCCCAAGACGGTGCGGGCTTCGGCCGGCTCGCTGTTCCACGTGCCCTTCACCGTGCGACCGGATCCGAGCGCCCTGGCCACTGCTTTGTCCGCCGCCGGCTTCCGCACGCTGGCCACCGTCGTGCGTGCCGGCGAGGACTACGCCGGCCTCGACTGGTCTCTGCCCACCGCCGTGTTCTTCGGCAACGAGTCGTCGGGCCTCGACCCCGCCCTGACCGACCGCCTCGATGCCACCGTCGCCATTCCCATGGCGGGCCGGGCCGAGTCGCTCAACGTGGGCGTGGCGAGCGCCGTCGTCGCCTTCGAGGCGTTCCGGCAACGCCGGGGCGGAGGTCCCGGGGCACGTAGCATTTCGGGGAGCGGGGACGGAGCGACATGGTGACCGACAACGTGGAACTCGACATCGAAGCGATCGCGAGCGAGGGCGAGCGCTCGATCGCGTCCGCCGTGTCGACCGACGCCCTGGCCGAGGTCGAGACAGAGTTGCTCGGGAAGCGGTCGGCGCTCACCCGCGCGCACCGCACCCTCGGTTCGCTGAGCCCCGAGGAGCGCAAGGAGGCCGGGCGCCGCATCAACGAGGTGCGGGAACGGCTCACGGACCGCGCCACCGCCCGCCGTACCGAGCTGGCGGAGGCCGAGCGAGCCGAGGCCCTCCGTGCCGATCGCCTCGATCTGACCGAGGTCATCCCCAGTACCGTGCTTTCGCCACCTTCGCGCGGCCACCTGCACCTCGTGACCCAGGCGCGGGCCGAGCTCGAGGACGTCTTCGTGGGCATGGGCTTCACGGTCGCCGAGGGACCGGAGGCGGAGTCGGACTGGTACAACTTCGAGGCGCTCAACATCCCGCCGTCGCACCCGGCACGAGACATGTACGACACCATGTATCTCGAGGTGGGCGAGCCCGAGACGGTGCTGTTGCGCACGCACACCTCCCCGGTGCAGATCCACCTCATGGTGGCGGCCGTCCGCGACGGGACGTTGCCGATCCACGCCGTGATGCCGGGCAAGTGCTTCCGCCTCGACACGCCCGACGCCACCCATCTCCCCGTCTTCAACCAGATCGAGGGCCTCGTGGTGGACCGCGACATCACCTTCGGCGACCTCGCCGGAACGATTCAGATCTTCACCGAGGCGTACTTCGGTCCGGGCATGCAGTCACGCCTGCGTCCCGCCTACTTCCCCTTCACCGAGCCGTCCGCCGAGTTCGAGATCACCTGCACCATCTGCCTCGGTGAGGGCTGCCGCACCTGTTCGCACACGGGCTGGATCGAACTGGGTGGCTGCGGCATGGTCGACCCGGCTGTGTTCATCGCGGTCGGCATCGATCCCGCCGAATGGTCGGGTTTCGCCTTCGGGTTCGGCATCGACCGTCTGGCGCAGATGCGTCACGAGGTGCCCGACATGCGGTCCTTCGTGGAGAACGACATCCGGTTCCTCTCGCAGTTCTGACCTGACCACACCGACGAACGGAAAGAGACCGCCCCACCACCGTGCGCGCCCCGCTCAGCTGGCTCCGTGATTTCGCACCCTTCCCCGGCGACGTCGGGGTGCTGCGCGCCGCGCTCGACGACCTGGGCCTCGTCGTCGAGGCGATCGAGCACATCGGCGAGGGCCTGGGCGACGTCGTGGTCGCGAAGGTCCTGAAGATCGACGAGATCAAGGGCGCGGACAAGATCCGGCTCATCACCGTCGACGCCGGGGCGGAGCCGCTCGAGATCATCTGCGGTGCATGGAACTTCGAAGTGGGCGACCGTGTCCCCTTGGCGCCGGTGGGTGCCATCCTGCCCGGCGGCTTCGAGATCGAGCGGCGCAAGATGCGCGGCGTCTGGTCCAACGGGATGCTGTGCTCGGGCAAAGAGCTCCGCCTCTCCGACGACAGAGCCGGCCTCCTCGTCCTTGGCGATGAGGTGCCCGGCGACCCCGGCACGCCGCTGACACAGGCCCTGGGCCTCGAGCCCGACGTCGTCTTCGACATCACGGTCGAGGGGAACCGTCCCGACGCCTGGTCGATGGCCGGCATCGCGCGCGACCTGGCGGCCCGACTCGGTCTGCCGTTCATCGAGCCCGAGCCGCCCGCCCCGCCCGCCAGCGGGCGCCCCGTCGAGTCCGCCGCCACCGCCGTCGTGGAGTCCCTCGACCTGTGCCCACGCCTCACGGTCACGGTGCTCGACAACGTGAAGGTCGGGCCGTCGCCCCAATGGATCGCCCGCCGCCTCCTCATGGCGGGCATGCGACCGATCAACAACGTGGTGGACGCGTCGAACTACGTGATGCTCGAGCTGGGCCAGCCGACGCACCCCTACGACATCGCTTTGCTCCCGGGTCGTGGGCTCAGGGTCCGCCGCGCCAAGCCCGGGGAGAAACTGGTCACCCTCGACGAGGTGGAGCGCACTGTGGGCGTGCCGGGACGGAGCCTGGGCGACACCGGAGCCGACTGCCTGATTTGCGACGCCGAGGGCACACCCGTCGGTGTCGGCGGCATCATGGGGGGCGCGTCCTCCGAGATCTCTCCTGCGACCACCGAGGTGCTCCTCGAGGCCGCCTACTTCACGCCCATGGCGATCGCGCGCACTTCCCGACGGCTGGGCTTGCGCACCGAGGCGTCGGCGCGGTTCGAACGCGGGTGTGACCCCTGGGGCATCGAGCCGTCGGTGGCGCGCTTCTGTGAGCTCCTGGCGGAGAGCAGTCCGAGCCTCCGGGTCGCCGACGGCATGCTCGACGTGCGCGGCGAGGTGCCCGAGCCCTTCGTCGTTTCCGTCCCGCTTGCGCGCGTGCACCGCCAGATCGGCGTCGAGCTGAGCGCATCAGACGTCGCCCGCCTGATCGAGCCGATTGGGTTCAGGGTGATGGAGGAGGTCGGCGCGGGCCTCGCCGGCGGCCCCGGTCGCTCCGGCTTCGGGCAGGAGAGCCTCGTCGTCGAGGTGCCGACCAACCGACCGGACGTCCGGCCCGAGCCCTTCGGCGTCGACGACGTCATCGAGGAGATCGCCAGGACGTTCGGGTACGCCAACGTGCCCCGCCACGTTCCGACCTGGCCGCAGCCGGGCGGTCTCACCGCCCTCCAGCGCTCGCGGCGCCTGGCCAAGGACGTGCTGTGTGGCCTCGGTGTGTCGGAGGGTTGGACGGACAGCTTCGTGTCGGCCGCCGCCCACGAAAACGTCGGTCTCAGCGGTCCGGACGTGCGCGTGGCCAACCCGCTCGATACGGAGAAGCCTTATCTCCGTCGCAGTCTCATGCCGGGCCTGCTCGGCGCGCTGGCGTACAACGCCGGTCGCCGTCAGCCCGACGTTCGTCTCTATGAGATCGGTGTCGTGTTCTCGCACCCCGACGAGGGCGCGCCGCGGATCGTCGAGCGCGCCGGTGCCGGTGGTCGGGCCACCGCGGAGTTACCCGGCGAGCGCGAACTGCTCTGCGCCGTCTTCGCCCAGGAGGAGGACGACGCCCGTCTGGCGGTCGCCTCCTGGCAGGTGCTGGCCGACGCCTTCAGGGTCGACGGGATCCGTCTGGTCCCCGGTGGCGACGGGCTGTCGCCGTTGCCGGGCTTGCACCCGACCCGTTCGGCGCATCTGGTCGTGCCCTCGAACGAGGGCAATGGCGACGGCCTCGGCCACGACGGCAACCTGGTCATCGGCTCGGTGGGCGAGATCGACCCGGCCGTCGCGACGACGTTCGGCCTCACCCGGACGTCTGGCAGCACGACTGAGGCCCGTCGCATCGGCTGGCTCGAGGTCGATCTCGGGCTGCTCTTCGACGAACGGCGAGTGCCGCGCCGGCTGGTGGTGGCGAGTGCGGTCAGTCGCTTCCCCTCGTCGGACATCGACCTCGCCTTCGTCGTCGACGACCGCTACCCGGCCGACGCCGTCGCCGACGTCCTGCGTACGGCCGCTGGTGACCTGCTCGAGTCGGTGCGGCTCTTCGACGTCTACCGCGGCACCGGGATCGCTGAGGGCGCGCGCAGCCTCGCCTATCGGCTGCGCTTCTGCTCACCGGTGCGCACCCTCACCGACGAGGAGGTCGGAGAGCTGCGCGCTCGTTGCATCTCGGCGGCCGAGTCGCGCTTCGGGGCGACGCTCCGGTAGTGATCGACCCGGTGCCGTGGCGGCAGCGGCCGTGAGGGTTGACCTGCACACCCTGGCGCGTTCGATGCTCGTGCGCGCCCCCCGCCTCTTCGATCTGGCCAGCGGGCCGGCCCGGTTCCGACTGCAGGCCCGCATGGGTCGGGTGGCGGAAGCGGAGTTCCGCGCGCTGCCCCGACTCACGGGCAAGGCCGACCCTCTCGTCCTCGACGTCGGTGCCAACGTGGGCCAGTCGATCTATTCGATCTTGACGGTCCTGCCCCGGGCGCAGGTCGTGTCGTTCGAGCCCAACCCGGCCTTGCACGATCTCCTGCGCCGCGTCGTGGCGTCGCAGCCCAACGTGCGCCTGGAGACGGTGGGCCTGGGATCGGAACCCTCATCGGGCACGCTCTTCACGCCGGTCTACAACGGGCACGCGTTCCCGGGCCTGAGCTCGTTCGACCGCGAGGCGGCGCAGGGGTGGTTGACCCGGTCGACGCTCTATGGCTTCGACCCCGCGCGCCTCGTGGTGCAGGAGGCGACCGCCGTCATCCGCACACTGGACGAGTACGCCCTGTCGCCCGACGTCGTGAAGATCGACGTCCAGGGGATGGAGGCCGACGTGATCGAAGGGGGACTGGAGACCATTCGGTCCAGCCGCCCCGCCATCATCGCCGAGACGGTGCGTCCGGACAGCCGGAGCATGCAGCTCCTCGAGCCGCTGGGCTATTCACTCATGGAATGGCGCGACGGGGAGCTGGTCCGGGCCACCGGCGCCTGCGTCAACCAGATCCTCGTGCCCGGGGCACCTCGATAGGCCGACCGGACACCCAGCCTCCGGTCCACGACCAACATGGCATGGTGGTCAGGTGGAAGTACGGCTGATCGACCCTGGCGACGAGGAAGGTTTTGCCGAGTGCGGCACCGTGCTCGAGGCGTCGGACCGGGAAATGTGGCCGGAGCTGCACGGGTATTCGGCTGTCGACCTGCGCGCCTTCGTCCGCTTCGAGGGTAAGAGCCGGCGCTGGGAGCTGCTCGCTGCCACCGATTCCGGGGGCCCCGTGCTCGGGATCGCTCTGATGGAGTTCCCGAAGCTCGAGAACCCCCACGCAACCGAGATCATCCTCGCCGTGCACCCGAGCCGCCGGCGCCGGGGTGTCGGCACCGCTTTGGTCGAGAAGATGGTCGAGCGCGCCGCGGCCGACAACCGTCGGACCCTGAACACCATCGTGGACGTGCCACTCGGGCTCGCCGGCCGGCATGCGTCGGAACCCTTCGCGCTGCGGCTCGGCTTCGAGCAGACGCTGACCGGCAACAAGCGTCTGCTCCGGCTGCCGTTCGATCCGGACCGGCGGGACGAGCTGCGCGCCATCGTGTCGAATGCGCCGGGCGCCGGCGAGTACCGGACCCTGTCATTCGTGGCTCCTTGGCCCGACGAGTTCGTCGACGACCACTCCACCCTGCTGCGGGTGATGTCGACCGACGAACCGGCCGGCGACGGCGAGCGCGAGGCGGAGGACTGGGACGCCGAGCGACTGCGCGAGAACGAAACGCTGGAGGCCGACCGCGGGGTGACGGTCCACGTCGCCGTCGCCCAGCACGTGCCTTCCGGCCGCTTGGTCGCGGTCACCGAGCTCGGGGTGGCCGCGGACGCGCCCGACGAGGCGTGGCAGCAGATCACGGTGGTCCATCCCGACCACCGCGGTCACCGGCTCGGCCTGGCCGTGAAGCTGGCGAACCTCGACCTGCTCGCCGAGCACGCCGGCGACGTCCGCATCGTGCAGACGGGCAACGCCGCCGTGAACAAGCCGATGATCGCCGTGAACGAGATGATGGGATTCGAAGTGTTCAGCGAGGGCGCCTTCTGGCAAAAGCACCTCGCCGCGCCGGGCTCGTGACCGCGGGGTCCTCAGGCGTCGAGGTCGAGGCGATCGACCCTGGCGACACCGCCGCCTTTGACGCGTGGTTCGCCGTCTGGAACGTCATCGACCATGAGCGCTATCCGGACGGGCCCGGCTGGCAGTACGAGGAGCTCCTCGCGATGGCGCGCGACCGCGAAAGTGCCCACGAGCGGCGCCCGCTCGTCGCGCGCCGGGCCGGGGTCGTCGTGGGCGTGGTCGGCCTCGAGATGACGCGGCACGAGAATTTCCATCTCGCCCGTGTCGATGTGCGTGTCCTCCCCGAACAACGGCGCCGCGGCGTCGGCACAGCCTTGGTCGAGGCGTCCGAACGGATCGCCGCGGCCGCCGGCCGTACCGAGCTGGCCGCAGAGGGCGAGACGCCTGAGCGGCCGGATTATGTGGACGGCGCGACACCTTTCGCGCAGCACCTCGGCTTCAGACCGGTGCAGCGCATGGTGCGTCGGACGATCGGCCTTCCCCTCGATACCGGTCACGCCGAAGCGCTGCAGAAGGATCCACGTGCGACGGCGGCGGGCTACACGTTGGTGACCTTCGGCAACCACTGGCCCGACGAGCATCTCGACGACCGTTGCGAGCTCGGCCGGCGGATGTCGACCGACGCGCCGATGGGGGAGCAAGAACTGGACGAGGAGATCTGGGATGCCGCCCGGGTGCGGGCGCTGGAGGCGTCGATCACGGCGCAGAACCGGGCCAAGGTGGCGACGGCGGCGCGTCACGACGCCAGCGGCCGCTTCGTGGGCTTCACCGAGGTGGCGATCCCACTTGGCGCGCCCGAGTCCGCCTGGCAGCACGACACGCTCGTCATGCGCGAGCACCGGGGGCACGGGCTCGGCTTTGCGATGAAGCTGGCCAACCTCTCCGCCGTGCAGGAGCAGCACACCGGGGTCCGGCGGATCAACACGTGGAACGCCGAGGACAACGCGCCCATGATCACCGTCAATGCGGATCTCGGCTTCCGGGTCGAGGCCCATTCGACGGATTGGCACCGCCCGATCGCTCCTCCCCAGGGCTCCGCATGAATATGCAGAAATATGTATACTGATGCGATGAAAGTGGGCATCGCCGGGGCGTCGGGGTACACCGGGGCAGAGCTGTTACGCCTGCTCAGCGCCCATCCGCAGTTCGAAGTGGGGGTGGCGACCGCCCATTCCCATGCCGGGCTGTCCGTCGGCGGGCACACGCCTTCCCTCCGGGCCGCCTATCCGGGGCTGGTCTACGAAGACACGGACCCCGACGTCCTCGACGGGCTCGACCTGGTCTTCTGCGCCCTGCCACACGGGGAGTCCCAGAAGTTCGTGCCCACGCTGCGCTCACGGGTCGGCTGCATCGTCGACCTCGCCGCGGACTTCCGGCTCAAGGACCCCGCGCTGTACCCCCAGTGGTACGGCGAGGAACATGCTGCGCCCGACTTGCTGTCCGAGGCCGTGTTCGGCCTGCCCGAGCTGTACCGCGACGACCTCCGGGGGGCGACGCTCGTCGCCGCGGCCGGTTGCTACCCGACCTCGGCCGGTCTCGCGCTGGCGCCCCTGGTGCGCCGGGGCCTCGTGGAGCGGGCCGGCATCATCGTCGACGCGGCCTCCGGGGTGTCCGGCGCCGGTCGTGGGACGAAGGAGAACCTTCACTTCGGGACCGTCGACGAGGACTTCACCGCCTACGGGCTGTTGACGCACCGCCACACGCCGGAGATCGAGCAGATCCTCGGCGCGCAGATCCTCTTCACGCCGCATCTCGCCCCGATGGTGCGCGGCATCCTGGCCACCTGTTACGCGCGGCCCGCCGGCGCGCTGACCACGGCCGAGGTCATGGCGGCGCTGCACGACGCCTACGACCCCGAGCCGTTCGTGGTCGTGACGGACGACCCGCCGTCGACGAAGGCCACGACGGGTTCGAACGTCGCCCACGTGACCGCGCGCGTGGACCCGCGCACCGGATGGGTCGTGGCGCTGTGCGCGCTCGACAACCTGGTCAAGGGTGCCTCGGGACAGGCCATCCAGTGTGCGAACGCCGCTCTGGGCCTGGCCGAGACGATCGGTCTGCCCGACGCCGGGCTCTACCCGTGAGCGTGACCGCAGCCAAGGGCTTCCTCGCCGCCGGGGCGTCGGCCGGCATCAAGGCGAACGACGCGCCCGATGTCGCCGTCGTCGTCACCGCCGACGGGCGCGCCGTCCCGTGCGCCGGTGTCTTTACTTCGAACCTGGCCGCAGCGGCACCGGTCCAGGTCAGTCGCGCCCACCTGGCCGCCACCAACGGCAACGCGGCGGGCGTGGTGCTCACGTCGGGGAACGCGAACGCGGCGACGGGTGGTCCCGGCCGCGAGGCGTCGGAGCGGGTCTGCGGCGCGGTCGCCGGTGGCATCGGCGCGACCCCCGAGCAGATCCTCATCTGCCAGACGGGCCTCATCGGGATCCCGTTCCCGATCGAGACCGTCGAGCCGCGCCTGGCGGCCATCGTGCAGGCCCGCGCCGAGGGCAAGGAGGCCGGCGCGGCGGCCGCACGGGCCATCATGACGACCGACACCGTGCCGAAGGAAGTGGCGATTGCAGGTCCGGGCTTCACGGTCGGCGGCATGGCCAAGGGTGCCGCCATGCTGGCGCCCAACATGGCGACGATGCTCGCCCTCTGTACGACCGACGCCGCCGTCGATGCGCCCACGTTGCAGAAGGCGTTGCAGCAGGCGGTGGACGTTTCGTTCAATTCCGTGACGGTCGACGGCTCCACCTCGACGAACGACACCGTGATCGTGCTGGCCAGCGGCCGCGGCGAGACGCCGACCCTGGGGGCGCTCACTGAGGCGCTGACGGAGGCCTGCCGGTCGCTGGCGGAGCAGATGGTGGCGGACGCCGAGGGCGCCACGAAGGTCGCACACGTGACCGTGCGCGGTGCGGCGAGCGACCAGGCGGCCCACGTCGCCGCCCGCAAGGTGGCCGACTCCATGCTCGTGCAGTGCTCCCTCTTCGGCGAGGATCCCTATTGGGGACGCATCGTCTCCGAGCTCGGGTCGGCGGGAACGCCCTTCGCGATCGACACCGTCACGGTCGCCTACGGAGGGACCGTGGTGTGCGCCGCCGGGATGGCGGTGCCGCATGACGAGGCGGCGGTGGCGAGCCACATGGCCGGACGGCACGTCCAGATCGACTGCGATCTCGGGCTCGGGTCCGGACAGGCCGTCGTGTTGGGGACGGACCTCGGCTACGGCTACATCGACGAGAACAGGACGACGTCGTGAGTGCCGAAGCCGACCCGGTCGGGCAGCCGTCGCCCAAAGTGACGCGGGCGCAGCGGGCGGCGGCGGCGAAGACCGCCTCGGTGCTGGTGGAGGCACTGCCGTACATCCGCCGCTTCTGGGGCAAGATCGTCGTGGTCAAGTACGGCGGCAACGCGCTGCACGCTGCGGACGACGAAGCCGGCGAGTCAGATCCGCTCGCTTCCTTCGCTCAGGACGTCGTGCTCATGCGTGCGGTCGGCTTGCTGCCCGTGGTCGTGCACGGCGGCGGTCCCCAGATCGGCGCGCTGATGCAGCGGCTGGGCAAGGAGACGGAGTTCCGCAACGGGCTGCGGGTGACCGACGCCGAGACGCTCGACATCGCGAGGATGGTGCTCGTGGGCAAGGTGAACCGGGACATCGTCTCGGCCATCAACGTCCACGGCCCGCTCGCGGTCGGAATGTCGGGCGAAGACGCCAACCTCATCACGGCGGCGCAGAGCGACGCGGACCTCGGCTTCGTGGGCAGCGTGTCGCTGGTCGACCCGACCATGCTGCAGCGGCTCGTGGCCCAGGGCCTGATTCCCGTCGTCGCGACGATCGGCGCCGATGCCGCGGGCCAGGCCTACAACATCAACGCTGACACGGTGGCGGGCGCGCTGGCCGAAGCGCTCGACGCGGAGAAGCTGATCTTCCTGACCGACATCGAGGGGCTGCGGGTGGTGGCCGACGACCCGACCACGGTCATCCATAAGGCCTCGCTCGAGGTGATCGACGAGATCATCCGCAGCGGCAACGCCGAGGGTGGCATGCTGCCCAAGGTCGAGGCGTGCGCCCGGGCCGTGCGGGCGGGGGTGAGCCGGGCCCACATCCTCGACGGGCGCGTGCCCCACGCCCTGCTGCTCGAGCTGTTCACCGACGCCGGGGTGGGGACGATGGTGCTGCCGTGAGCGCCGCCAACGCTCCGACGGGTCGGGAGACGCTCATGCGCACCTACGCCGAGCCGCCGGCCACGTTCGTGCGCGGCGAAGGCACCGTGCTTTACGACGCGGACGGCAATGCGTATCTCGACTTCATCACCGGTTTGGCGGTGGTCTCGCTTGGTCACGCGCATCCCGTCGTGGCCGACGCGGTGGCCGAGCAGGCACGGACGCTGTCGCACGTGTCGAACCTCTACGGGAACACGCTGGCACCCGAGGTGGCGCGCACGATCGACCGACTGATCAACGGCGGGACCGGGCAGGCGGGCGGCCAGGTCTTCTTCGCCAACTCGGGAGCCGAGGCGAACGAGTGCGCGCTCAAGCTGGCCCGACGTTGGGCGGGCGGCGGCCGTCACGTCGTGATCAGCACCGATAACTCCTTCCACGGCCGCACGCTGGCGACGCTCACCGCCACGGGGCAACCCGAGAAGCAGGCGCCGTTCCTCCCGTTGCCCGAAGGCTTCGTGCACGTGCCCTACGACGACGTGGCCGCCCTCGACAAGGCGCTGGACCCCGAGACGGTCGCCGGCGTCATTCTCGAACCCATCCAGGGCGAGGGCGGGGTCACGGTGCCGAGCTCGGACTACCTGGGTGCGGTGCGCGCGCTCTGCACGGAGCGCAATGCGCTGCTGATCCTCGACGAGATCCAGACCGGGCTCGGCCGCACCGGCCACTGGTTCGCGTTCCAGGCCCAGGGCCTCGAGCCCGACGTGGTCACCATGGCCAAGGCGCTCGGCAACGGCATGCCGGTGGGCGCCTGCTGGGCCCGGGCCGAAGTGGCCGCCGCGTTCGGGCCGGGCGACCACGGCTCGACGTTCGGCGGCCAGCCCCTTGCGCTCGCCGCGGCCAAGGCGACGCTCGCCGTCATGGAGGCCGAGGACGTCTGCGGACGCGCCCAACGGGCCGGGGCGCGGTTGGCCGAGGGTCTCGCCGCGCTGCCCGGCGTCGTCTCGGTGCGCGGTGCGGGCCTGCTTCTGGCGGCGCAATTGGCCACGCCCGTTGCCAAGGAAGCCTCGGCGAAATCCCTCGAGCGGGGACTGCTCGTGAACGCGGTCCGCCCGGACTCCGTGCGGGTGGCGCCGCCCTTGCTCGTGAGCGACGACGAGACGGACGAGGCGCTGAACATCCTTGGCGCCGTGCTCGGTGAGCTCGCGAATGGCGAGCCGGCGGCGGGAGAGTAGACCGGTCTCGTGGTGGCGAACTTCCTCGACATCGACGACGTCACTCCGGAGCAATGGGACCGGGTCCTCGCGGGCGCGCTCGAGTCGCCGCCGCCGCAGGTGCTGCGCGGCGACGGGGTGGCGCTGCTCTTCGAGAAGCCTTCGGCGCGCACGCGCAACTCGACCGAGATGGCGGTCGTGGATCTCGGCGGGCACCCGGTGTACATCCAGGGGGTGGAGGTCGGCCTCGACACACGGGAGACCGCGGAGGACGTGGCGCGGACTCTCGGCTGCTATCACCGGGTCCTGTGCGCGCGGGTGTTCGACCACCGCCTCTTCGGCCGCATGACCACGGCTCTCGCTCGCAGCGGATTCGACGTGCCGGTGGTGAACCTTTTGTCCGACGAGGCCCACCCGTGCCAGGCCGTCGCCGACGTGCTGACGATGCGCGAGGCACTCGGGGCGCTCGGGGGCCGCACGCTCGCCTACGTGGGCGACGCCAACAACATGGCGCGCTCGCTGGCCAAGGCGGCGCTGCTCGAGGGCATGGAGGTGCGCATGGCGTCCCCGTCCGCCTACTCGTTCCCCGCCGCCGAGCTCTCCGCGCTCCAGTCGTTCGCCGACAGGGCCGGCCGGGGCGGCACGGTGCAGTCGACCGACGATCCCGCGCAGGCGGCCAAAGGCGCCGCGGCGCTCTACACCGACGTGTGGACGAGCATGGGACAGGAGGACGAGCGGGCCCAGCGTCTCGCCGCGTTCGACGGGTACACGATCGACGATGCTCTGGTGGAGCTGGCCGCCCCCGACGGCGTGGTGCTGCACTGTCTGCCCGCGCACCGGGGCGAAGAGATCACCGAGGCGGTGCTCGAGGGGCAGCGTTCGATCGTCTGGAAGCAGGCGGCACACCGGCGCACGGCCATGCGGGGGATCCTGTCGTGGGTGGCCGGGTCGTGAGCGGCGCGGCGTCCGGCGGCGAGACCAAGGCCGCCGCGGGCGGCCCGGGGGCACCGGCGCGGCTCACCAAGAACCAGCGCCAGCACCGCATCACGAAATTGCTCGAGGCGGAACCCGTCACGAGCCAGGCG
>DATHPK010000075.1:0-3984 GCA_035483935.1 Acidimicrobiales bacterium | reverse complement strand
CGCAACGAGTCGAAGGTCTCGTCGGCACCGAGACCGGGGTGCTGCAAGATGCGCTGCAGATGCGTCGGGACGAGGAAGGCGGTCGTGGGGCGGAGACGGCGCAGGGTGTCCAGCGCGACGTCAACGTCGAAGCGGCTCAAGATCGCGAGCGAGCCCCCGGCCAGCAACGTGTTCGTCGAGAAGCGGATCGACACGGTGTGGTACATCGGCGAACAGACCAGGTGCAGGTCCGACGGGTCGAAGTGCCAGACCGTGGCCTCGTCCTCGTAGATGCGGCGGGCCGTATCCTCATCTACGAGCCCTGTCGTGACGCCCTTGGGCCGGCCCGTCGTGCCCGACGTGTAGTGCATGGGACGGGTGAGCGGGTAGGGCGCGAGCTCGACGGAGGCGGCGGCGCGGGAGTCGTCGGCGGTCAGCGCAGTCAGTGCGCCCCGGTCGAACACCCGCAGCGCCGGCTGCGCGTCGTCGGCGAGAGCGTCGCGCTCGGCCGGCGTCAGCGTCGCGTTCAACAGCACCGGGATGAGGCCGACGCGGGCGGCCCCGAGGACGGCGCAGATCAGGTCCGCTGACGAGCCCAGCGCAAACGCCACGCGGTCTCCCTCGGCGCAACCCCGGGCCAGCAGTGCACGGGCGGCCCGGCGCTGACGGACCTCCGCGTCGGGCGCGTGCAGCACTTCGACCATGGCAGGCCCGGGAGTGGGCATCGGGGCAGCGTACGCCGGTCCCCCGTGCCACCATGGCCCCGTGGACGACGACCTTCAGTCGGAGCAGGAACCGGAGACGTCGGAGGCAGACGTGGCCCGCGCTCGTGCCCTGATCGAGCAGGCGCGACGGATTGTCGTCCTCACCGGCGCGGGGATCTCGACCGAATCGGGGATCCAGGACTTCCGGGGACCGAACGGGCTGTGGACGAAGGACCCCGCGGCCGAGAAGAAGATGACCCTGCAGACCTACGTGGCCGACCCCGAACATCGTCGACGCTCATGGCAGAACCGCCTCACGTCGACGATGTGGGACGCCGAGCCCAACGACGGGCACCGAGCTCTCGTCGAGCTCGAACGCAGCGGACGTCTCCATACGTTGGTGACGCAGAACATCGACGGTCTTCACCAGGAGGCGGGCACCGACGCCGCCCTTGTCGTGGAGATTCATGGCACGACCCGCGACGTCGTGTGCCTGAGTTGCGGAGACCGCCAGGCGAGCGAGCCCGTCCACGAGCGCGTGCGAAGCGGTGAGACCGACCCGAC
The DNA here is from genome assembly GCA_035483935.1 of Acidimicrobiales bacterium. Lineage (GTDB taxonomy): Bacteria > Actinomycetota > Acidimicrobiia > Acidimicrobiales > RAAP-2 > Bog-473. Next base: position 2,737 of record DATHPK010000075.1, on the reverse strand, counting down.
ATGCCTGATCCAACAAACCGACGGCGTTGTCTGCGGCGGCATCCTGAAGCCGGCCACCATCAGTTTCGGCCAGAGCCTCGTGCCCGAAGACCTGTCCCGGGCCGAGTCGGCGGCCGCGGCCTGCGACCTCCTTCTCGCGGTCGGCTCAACGCTCGGCGTCTTCCCCGCTGCTGGCCTCGTCCCTGTCGCCGTCCAGCACGGCGCGGTCGTCGTCATCCTCAACGGCGGCCCGACGGAGATGGATGCGCTCGCCGACGTCGTCGTCTACGGACGGATCGGTGAGTGTCTGCCGAAGCTGGTCGAGGGGCTACCGGTCCTGGCCGGGTAACACGACCCGGCTGACCAGCCCCAACGACGTCTAACTCTTCCCGTTGGAGGCGCCGCCGCCGCCCTTGTTCTTTCGGCGCGGTTTCAGGGCGAACCACCAGATGCTGGCGATCGTCCCCAGCGTGACGGCCGCGGCCGCCATGGGCTTCACGACCTTGCGGGCACCGCTCTTCGGCATAGGGGCAGACACTATCGGGCCGACCCCGACCGAGACGGAGGGGCGGTCGGCTGGTCAGGGATCCGCAAGGTCACGGAATCGGGCCGCTCGGGCCCGAACGCCAGCCGCAAGATATGGTCGCCGACCCATCCCGGCGTGTTGAATTCCTGCAGCTCGGCGAAGCGCCGGAACCGGTCACGCTCAGGGAACGAGGCCGGGTCGGCCTCCCGGATCGCCGCCTGCATGTCGGTGTCGACGATGCCCGGCGAGAGCGAGTACGCGAACAGGTCGTGCCGTGCCTCCTCGAGCGCCACCACCCGCGTCAGTTGGTCCACCGCCGCCTTCGAGGCGCAGTACGCCGCCCAGCCCTCGTAGGCCTTCGTCGCCGCCCCCGAAGACAGGTTCACGAGGACCCCACGGCCCGACCGCTCCCGTACGTGCGCGGCGAACACGGCCGACCCGTTCGCCACACCGATGACGTTGACCTCGATCGTCTGCGCCACCGCGGCTCCGTCGGCGAGCGCCAGCGGGGCGATGGGCCCGAGCAGTCCGGCGTTGTTGACCCACAAGTCGATGCGGCCGAACCGGGCGACCACGGCGTCGGCGAAGCGCGCCAAGGCCTCCCGGTCGGTGACGTCGACCGCCGCCAGCAAGGGCGTCTCGGACGAGACGATGTGCCCCCCTTGCGCCGTGGGCCTCGTGCGGGCAACAAGGCGCGGTCTGTGTCGTGCGCACAGACCGAGATGCATGCCCGACGCGGCGAAGTGCACAGCCAACCCGGCCCCCAATCCCCGGCTCGCTCCCGTGACGACGGCGACGCGGCCCGTGACGTTGGGGTTCATGGGTTCACGCGCTGCGTCGGACCGAGCGCTCCTCGGCGTAGCGCCGTGCCGCCTGCACCAGCGCGTCGAAGGGACGCCGATCGCCTTGCTCCTCGGGATGCCACTGCACACCGAGGACGAAGCGCGTGCCTTGGAGCTCGACCGCCTCTATGACGCCATCGGCGGCGGCGGTCGGGACCAGTCCTCGACCCAGGTCACGGATCGCCTGATGGTGTGAGCACTTGACGACCGGTTTCGGGCCGAACACCTCGGCCGTGAGCGTCCCCGACACCGTCTCCACTGCGACGTCACCGAATTGGAAGGGTGCGCTGCGGTGGGCCTGGTGTCCGATCACGTCGGGGAGGTGTTGGTGGAGCGTGCCGCCGAGCTCCACGTTGAGGAGCTGGCAGCCTCGGCAGATGGCAAGCACGGGCAGGTCGGCCCGCAGTGCGGCAGCCAGTAGCGCCCGCTCGCTGGCATCACGGACCGGGTCCACACCGCCCGTCTGTGGGTCGGGTGGCGCGGCGTAGGCCAGCGGGTCGACATCGCCGCCGCCGGTCAGCACCAGCCCATCGAGCACGGCGACCACCTCGTCCGCCCCGGCCTCCGGGCCGTCGGGCGCGGTGCCGGGCGGGGGCACCAACAAGGGCCGGCCGCCCGCGGCCGCGGTCAGCTCGTAGTACGACTGCGGCAGCACGCCGGAGCGCCGTTCCCACGATCCCCAGCGGACGTCGGCCACATAGGTCGTCAGGCCGATCAGGGGCGGCGCCGGCATGGGCCAAGAGTACCCACGCGCTGGACGGCCGCCATCGGCGCAGTCAACATGTCGCATGCCAGGTCGCGAGATGATCGATGCCGGGATCGCAGACGGATCGATCGACACGGTGGTCATCGCGTTCCCCGACATGCAGGGGCGACCTGTCGGCAAGAGGGTGACGGCGGACTACTTCGCGTCGCACGCTGCCGAGCACGGGATCGAGGCGTGCGAGTACCTGTTGGCGGTCGACGTGGACATGACGCCTCTTCCGGGCTACCGCTTCGCCAGCTGGGACACCGGCTACGGCGACGTGGTCTGCCGTCCGGACTTCGCGACGGCCCGGCGTATCCCGTGGCTGGAGGGCACGGCGTGGGTGATCGCAGACCTCAGTGACGGGTCCGGCGCGCCGGTCGAGGTGTCGCCCAGACAGATACTGCGGCGACAGCTGGAACGGGCGGCCGAGCGGGGACTGCGGGTGCTGGCGGCGACCGAGCTCGAGTTCTACCTGTTCCGCGACTCGTACGAGGAGGCGGCGGCAAAGGGATGGCGTGGGCTGGAGCCGCACACGTCGACGATCGAGGACTATCAGTTGCTGCAGACGTCGCGGGAGGAGTACATCTTGCGGCGGATCCGCAACGAGATGATCGGCGCCGGCATCCCGGTCGAGTTCTCGAA
>DATHPK010000074.1:0-8210 GCA_035483935.1 Acidimicrobiales bacterium | reverse complement strand
GCGGCCACGAGGGCGACCCCTGGCGGACGTACAGCGACCCGTCTTGGGTCGGTGCGCCGGCGTTACCGGCGCGCGGTGGCGGGTGGTACTGGCGCGAACGGAGCGGATTCGCCGACATGGACGACCGTCCCTACGACCGGTCGCGGACCTTCTTCCGCGCCGAAGAGGACTATCCCGGTCCGCGCACCATGCACACGGCGGCCGAGTGGCTGCGGCGGGGCGCACCATCCCAGGGCCCTGCGGGCGCGCCGTTCTTGTTGTTCGTCGATGAGTTCGACCCGCACGAGCCCTTCGACACGCCGGACCCGTGGGCCGGGCGCTACGACCCTGACTGGGAGGGCGAGCTGCTGATCTGGCCGCCCTACGACGTCGGCGCAGTGGAGAAGGGGCGCTTGAGCGAGCGAGAGGGCCGTCACATCCGGGCCAACTACGGGTCGAAGCTCTCCATGATCGACGCGTGGGTCGGCGGCGTGTTCGACGCGCTGTCGGAGCGGGGCTTGTGGGATTCGACGGCCGTGATCGTGTGCACTGACCACGGCCACTATCTCGGGGAGAAGGACATCTGGGGCAAGCCCGGCGTGATGCAGTACGAGACGCTCGGGCATATCCCGCTGCTCGTGCACTGGCCGGGAGTGCCGGGTGGGTCGACGTGTGATGCCTTGACGACGAACGTCGACCTGCACGCGACGATCGCCGACGTCTTCGGGGTGAAGGTTGGTGCGGGAGCGGGGGGGCAGCCGGGGGAGACGGGGCCGACGCGTCCGCGGCACGGGCGGTCGCTCGTGCCGCTGTTGACCGGGTCTGCGTCGTCGGTGCGCGACTGGGCCATCGGCGGCGTGTTCGGCAACTGGGTGCAGGTCACCGACGGTCGGCGCAAGTACGCGCGCGGCCCGATGGGCGACGCCTTCCCGTTGTCCATGTGGTCGAACCGCTGGTCGACGATGCCCGTCCATGGGCTGGAGGATCTCGTCCGCCTGCCGCCACCGGACCGCAGGGCCACGCTCGACTTCATGCCGGGCACGGACGTCCCGGTCATCCGCCAACCGTTCGCACCCGGCGACCGGCTGCCGCTCTGGGTGGGGCACGGGGCGATCGACGCCCACTTTCTCTTCGACCTCGCCGACGACCCGGGCGAGAACGAGAACCTCGCCGGTCGTCGCGCCGTGGCGGAGTCGGACATGGTGGAGCTGCTGCGGGGAGCGTTGAAGGACGTGGAGGCGCCCGACGAGCAGCTTGAGCGTCTGGGGATCGCGTGAGCGATATCAGCGATGTGAGCGAACTGGGCGACGGGGAAGGGGCAACGTTCGTGCTACCGCGGATCCCGGCGTCGGCGGGAGCGATGATCTTCGACGGGTCGGGCCGATTGCTCATCGTGAACCCGACCTACAAGAAGCACTGGACGATCCCGGGCGGGATCATGGAGGCGGACGGCGAGACGCCGTGGGAGGGCTGTCGTCGCGAGGTACGCGAAGAGGTCGGGCTCGACGTGACGCACGGCCGCCTCGTGGCGGTCGACTTCCTCCGCCCCCGCCCGACCGACGCGGGCGGCATGCGGTTCCTCTTCGACTGCGGGGTCTTTGACGACGACGAGCTCGCGGCGATCCGGCTACAGGAGGAGGAGCTGTCCGAGTACCGGGTGGCGCCGCCGGCGGAGGCGCTCGAGATCTTGAGCGGGCCGTTGCGGCGGCGCGTGGGCGCAGCACTCGGGACCGGCCCGGGCGAGTGCGTCTACCTGGAGGACGGGTTGGCGGTCTGAAGAGCCCGCCGTCTACGAGGCCAAGCCGAGCCGCACCGGTGGGGTCACGCGGAGATAGATCGCCATCCCGACGGTGAGCGCGGCGGCCAGGCCCAGCGCGGCACCGGGGTGCACGTGGACGACGAACGTGGCCCCGACGAGCGCTCCGAGGAACATGCACACGACGGAAATGGCTCGACGCGGGGCGTTCGGGTTGTTGCCGCCTCCGAGCCTCGAGTCGGCGGCGAGCCCCGTGATCGTCGTCGTGATGACCGTCGTCGTCATGTCGGCGACCCCCATCTTCCGCACGACCGAGTTGCGGATGCCCATGGCGAAGGCGAGCACAGCGATCACTGTGAAACGCGGCCAGCCTGCGCCGAGGACGGCCACGCTGGCGGCGATCACTGCGGCGACGACGGTGAAAGCGGCCTCGAGCGTGACCGCCGTCACCAAGAGCGACCGTTTCTGTGTGACGCGCAGCGAGATGCGGCCACCGGCGATGGCGCCGAACACGAAGGCGCCGAGTGCGGTCGCGCTGGCGGCAATGGAGAACCCAGGCGCGCCGGCCAGGGCGAAGCCGACCAGGACGATGTTGCCCGTCATGTTGGCGGTGAACACGTGACCGAGGCCGAGATAGCTCACGGCGTCGACGATGCCGCTCACGATCGTCAGTGCCGCCAGGGACATCACGAGGGGCTGGGACGGGCCTTCCGGTTCGCTCATATGCGTTCCACCTTCTTGATCGGTCCATCGTGGGACTCCGGCCGTTCGTCAAGGTAACGGAGCCGTCGGACGAACGGGCAGGCCCGCCGATACCCCTCGGCCTGAGGGAGCGGCTCTCGAGAGTGGCCTGCGGTGCACGGGCGCCCGTGGGTCAGAACCCTTGGGTAACGGCGGGTGGATGGTGTTACGGCAGTCAGGCCGAGGGGGCCAGGACTACGACATCGACCGGCTGGTTCCGGCCACGAATCGCGAGGCGGTCATGGCGGCCACCGGGATGCTCTTCCTCGATCAACGAGTAGAGCGGAGCAGCCAGCACCACTTCACCTGGCGACGCGTGGGCCTGCAGGCGGGCGCCGACGTTGATTGCGTCACCGAGTGCAGTGAAGTCGAGCACGGTCCCGGACCCCACGTTGCCGACGAAGGCGACGCCGGCATTGGCAGCGACGCCAACGGGTAGATCGGTGACCTTTGCTGCGAGTTCGAGGGCCGCCAGGGCGGCCTTGCGCCGATAGTTCTCTCCGGCGACACCTGGGATGAACAAGCCCATGACCTCGTCTCCGATGAGCTTGTCCACGATGCCGTCGTTGTAGATCAGCACCTTCGTGGCTGCTGCGTAGAACTCGTTGAGCCGCTCTGCGAACGCGGTGGCGTTCGACCGTTCACCCAGACTTGTCGATTCACGGACGTCGGCGAACACGACTCCTATGTCGAGTTCTATGCCGCCCGGTGGCAGATGATCGAAGCAGAACTGACAGATATTCGGGTTCTTGCGAGACGGCTTGCGCCCAAGGATCCCGATGACCTTGCCGGCAAAGCCACCGAACGGGTTGAGGCACAGCTTGCAACGCGGCTCGGAGGGAAGGCGACGGAAGATGCGCTGGCTGATCTTGAACGGCTCGTAGCCCTTGACGAGGAGGGCCTCCCAATCGATGGGCTTTGCCACGTTCGAACTATGGCGCAGCGTGGCCGAAGCCGCCAGGGTCGTGGTCGTCCGCGCCTCCCGGCCGACCGTCCAATGCAGCTCAGGTGAGGAGCGCGGCGGAGACGGGGACCAACACAGCGGCGAGCCCCAGCACGGACGCCAGCACCGCGGAAGACTTCGACGTCGGGTCGGCCTTCAGCAAACGAGAGACGCGTTCGAGCGCGCCCGTGCCGGCCGCGGCGAAGGCGCAACTCGGCGCCCAACCGTTGGCGGCCATCTCGACCAGCGCAGCCGCGAGCAGCCGTCGCTCCGAGCGCCTGGAGGAGAAGTCGTCGGCCGCCATCTCGAGGAGAAGCCCCATGCTTTCGGGCGCGTACCTGGCGTAGGGGATCCATGGAAAGAGGCTGCTCAAGCTGGCCATCGGCAACATCACCAGACCGTGATGCGCGTGCGCATGACCCCGCTCATGGTGGATCACGGCCCACAGCTCGTTCCTATCCAGAAGCGTCCGCGTTCCGTCGCTCACCACGATCCGGGGGCGGAACCCCGGCAGGCAGTAGGCGATTGCTCTTCGGTCGGCCAAGAACTCCGTCCCTGGGTACTGGGGCGCGGTGTAGGTGACCAGATCGAGGAGGTCTCGATGCCGCGCCCGCCGCCGTACCGTTCGCACCATGAACACGCCGAGGACGACGCCGAGGACAATGAGGAGATCGGCAGCCAGCGTCAATCCCAGGGCGTCATAGAGACCGAGTCCTCGAAGCGGATGGTTGCTGAAGAGGCTGCCCACGAGCTGTCTGGTCCCGCCTGCGAAGCCGGCCCGGTACCGGGTGGCCGCAAGCGCCAATCCCGCGCCGATACCCGAGAGGATGGCTCCGAGACCCATGCCCTGCCACAGCAGGACTCCGGCACGAGGTGCTCGGTGGACCCAGCGAGCACGAGAGAGCCACGTGCTCCCGGGGCCGAGCAATACGACCGAGAAGGTGGCCAGCGCGATGGCGGTCATCACGAGCCTCATGACCGATGGTCCTCGCCGGAGCCGAGCTGGAGTGCGTCGCGCAGCGCCTGAGCCTCGGCCGGCGACACGGACGCGGCGAACCGCGCCAACACGGCTCTGCGGTTTGCGCTCGCGCCCATGGCCTCGATCATCAGCTCGGCGACGTAGGCATCCCGGCTGTCAGCGGCCTCGAAGTAGTGCACGCGGCCCTGGGTCGTGCGCCGGACGAAGTCCTTGTGGCGCAGACGCTCGAGAACCGTGAGGACCGTCGTGTACGCACGGTCGGGTAGGGAGTCGGAGACGTCGCGCCCGGACATCGGGGGCGCTTCGGCCTCCCACAGGACGTCCATCACCCGGCGCTCGAGGTCGCCGAGGCGCCTCATTGGAGTTCTGCCCGGGCGGATGCCACCCGCTCTTTCTACTACTACGCCGCGTCGTTTCTCTACTACACCGCGTAGTAGAGTCCCCGGCTGTGCTGGCCGCGCTCTACGACGCACCCCTGCCGCCACTGGCCGGACGCGAGTTCGTCTCGACCCAGTTCGCCTTCGTACCCCTGGCCATGATCGTGGTGGCGCTGGCCCTCTACGTCTGGGGTGTCGGCCGCAACAACGCGCTGCACCCTCGTCATCCGTGGCCCGTCGGCAAGACGGTGGCCTGGATTGGTGCCCTGCTCACCACCGGAGTGGCCATCTTCAGCTTCATCGGGGTCTACGACGGCGAACTCTTCTGGGACCACATGGTCCAACACCTGCTGCTCATCATGGTGGCCGCGCCCCTCTTCGCGATCGCATCGCCCCTGGAACTGGCCTGGAAGTCCACGAGCGGCGCGGCCCACATTGCGGTCACCGAAACATTGCGCTCGCCTGTTGCCAAGTTCTTCGGTCACCCGGCGGTCGCGTTCTTGCTCTACGCCGTGTTGATCCCGCTCAGCCACCTGACCAGCTGGTACAACCTGACCCTCGAACACGAGAGCGTGCACAACGCCGAGCACCTCGCGTTCCTGGTCGTCGGCTATCTGTTCTGGCGCCAGATCTTCGGCAACGACCCCAACGCGTACCGGCTGCATCCGGGTCTGCAGTTCGGTTACCTGTTCCTCGCCATCCCCATCGACACCTTCAGCGGGCTCAGCCTGGTCAGCGAGAGCCACGAGATCTTCCCCGCCTACTTCGCAACGCACCGGACGTGGGGACCCTCTTACGTCACCGATCTGCACATCGGTGGCACCATCATGTGGGTCCTGGGCGACACGCTGATGCTGTGGCCGATGATCCCGGTCGCCCTCCGCTGGATGCACCTGGAGGAGCGCAAGGCCGAGCGCATCGACCGTGAGCTCGATGCGGCCCGACTGCAGTCGTGACCCGACGATGGCGCGCGTCTCGTTCACGTCTCGCAGTGTTCGGTCTCTTTGCGCTCGTCATCGCGGCGACCCTGTCCGCCTGTGGGTCCGGCGACCCCCCGCCGCCCGCGGCGCCGCCGGCGTCGCAGGGCATCGTGGAGGACCACACGATCCCCGGCAACATCCCGTTCATCACGTCGGCCGGGACGCCCACCACGCTCGCCCACTACCGCGGCAAGGACATCGTCATGGCCAACTTCCTGTCTTTGTGCCAGGACGAGTGCCCACTCATCACGGGCGCCTTCACCGCCCTCCAACGCGATGTGCGCGCCGCGGGGCTGGGGAACAAGGTCGTGTTCATGGAGATCACGGTCGATCCGGGCCGGGACACGCCGGCCCGACTCGCCGCCTACTCCAAGGAGTTCGGCGCCGACTGGGTCATGCTGACCGGGACGCCGGCCAACCTCGACGCCTTGTGGAGGTTCTTCGGTGTCTCGGTCCAGATCGTGCCCGAAGAACAGCCGCCCAAGCTCGACTGGTGGACCGGCCGACCGCTCACCTACGACGTCGACCACACGGACGGCTACTTCCTGATCGACTCCACGGGCCACGAGCGCTTCAGCGACTCGAATCCGCCGGACCTCCACGGTCATCTCGACAAGAAGCTGAGCGGATTGTTGAACGCCGGAGGCCTGAAGAATCTCGACGATCAGGGCGCACCAAACTGGACGCTCGGCCAGGCGCTGTCGTCTCTCAGCTGGCTGGTCGGCCAAAACATCCCCGCGATCGCGTCGACCTGATAAGGCGGGATCATGGCTAGATCGCCCGACACGCAGAAAGGGGGAGCGCCATGGTGAGCACGGAGACGGCTGAAATTCCGGACGAGGACGAGGACGAGGACGAGGACATCGTCGATGGTCTCGAGCCCGTGCGCCAGCGGTTCTGGCGCCCGATCGCAACGCAACGCACCTTGCAAGTGGTCCTGGGTCTGTTCTGGCTTCTCGATGCGGGCCTGCAGTTCCAGTCCTTCATGTTCGGGCGCGGGTTCGTCCAGACCTACGTCCTCAACAACGCGAACGGCCAACCCGCCGTCGTCTCCTGGGTCATCACGAACCTCGGCCACTTCATCGAGCCACACATCGCCGCCTGGAACACGCTGTTCGCGCTGACTCAGGTCGTCATCGGCTTCGGGCTCCTGTACCGGCCGACGGTTCGTTACGCATTGGCCCTTTCCTTCGCCTGGGCGCTGGGCGTCTGGGTGCTGGGCGAGGGCATGGGCATGGTCCTCACCGGTACGGCCAGCGCGCTGACAGGCGCGCCGGGGTCGGTCTTCATGTACGCCATGCTCGGGCTGTTGGCTTGGCCGACCCGTCGAGACCGCGACCCGGATGCGGTGGGCGTGGCCTCTTCGGCGGCCGCGCGTGGCATCGGTGGTGCAGCGACGCCCCTCGTGGTGTGGTCCGGCTACTGGTCGCTTGCCGCCGTCCTCTTCCTCCTGCCGCAGAACCGGACCCCGACGTCCCTCTCGAGCGCAATCAGCGGCATGCAATCGGGGGAGCCGAGCGCGTACGGCCACTTCCTCCACGGCGTGGGCAGCACCCTGTCGTCGACCGGGACCGAGTGGGCCTGGATCCTGGCGGCGGTGTCGCTGGTCATCGGCTTCGGCCCCCTGCTCAGCCGCCGCCCCGGCGGCTTCCTCGCTGCGGGTGCGGTGCTCTCGCTCGCCTTTTGGGTGAGTGGCCAAGGGCTGGGCGGCATCTTCACCGGGTCGGGCACCGACCCCAACACGGGGCCGATCATCGCGGTCCTGGCCATGGCGATGATGCCGGCGCGTGTCGCCGCGCCCTACGTGGGCCCGACGCCACTGGCTCAGTCGCTGCGACGGCACGGCGTCTTCACCTGCCTCGCGCTCGGTGCGCTCGCTCTGGCGCTCTTTCTCAGCGCCGACTACCCCGCCGCGTCAGGGGAATCCGCCGGGACGGCGATGAGTGGGATGGTAATGGGCGGCTCGTCCTCGGCCGGAACCGGTGCCGGAGCCGGAGCCACGAGCGCGAGCACGGCCAGCTGCACCGGGACAAACCACTCGGGCCTCGTGGTGACCAACAGCCCGCTCATGGCGATGGGCGGTCCGGGAGCCAACATGAACATGAACGGAGCGGACGCGAGCGCGGCCGGTGGATACAACTCCACCAAGGAGAACTGGCACTACACCGGACCAGCGTTTCCCTCGGCCTTCGCGCAACTCCTCTTGAGGAACGGCGGGAACAACCCGAACCAGATCCACATGGCACGGTCGGGCTGCGCAGCCGAGCCGACGTTCTCGGACCAGGTCAACGCGGCCCAGTACATCCAGGCGACCAGCAAGGCAGTCGCGCCGTACAGCACTCCGGCGGCCGCGGAGGCGGCCGGGTACCAGCCGGTGTCTCCGACGAACTACCCGGTCGTCTACTACGTCAACCCGAGCATCGTGGCGCAGAACGCTGCCGCCGGGCGCACGCTC
>DATHPK010000073.1:0-3473 GCA_035483935.1 Acidimicrobiales bacterium | reverse complement strand
TCGCGCTCGTGGACGAACGGATGCCAGCGCGCCTGGCTGCCCGAGCGCCCCCGGACCTCCTGGATGACCACCGAGTAGCCGCGACGGACGGCCTCGAGGGGGTTCACGATCAGAACGCCGGTGATGAACGCGGCAGACCGGCTCCCCCGGACGCGAAAGATGAGCGTCGGGAAGGGCCCGTCGCCCTGCGGGCGATACACGTCGGTTGCGAGCTGGATTCCGTCGCGCGCGGCGACGTGGAGATCCCGGTCGACGACGACGGATTCACTCACGTACGGCCTCCTCGGCTTGGCTCTAGGCTCTTGCGACCCGGCCCGTCGGGCCTCGGTCGAACACCTCTGCGCCCGGCCTCGCCTTGCGCAGCTCCTGCTTGATGACCTTCTCGGTCGGCGTCTTGGGGAGCGCCTCGTACACCTCGAGGTACCTCGGGACCGCGAAGTACGGGAGGCGTTCGTCGCACCACTCCCAGAACGCCTCGGCGTCGAGAGTCCCGCCCGAGGTCAGGACCAAGCACGCCTTGATCTCGTCCTCGCCGCCCTCCTCGTCGGCCTTGACGGCTACGACGGCTGCCTCGGCCACGACGGCGTGCGTGCCGAGCACATGCTCGACGTCGGCGGACGCGACGTTTTCACCTCGTCGGCGCATCCGGTCCGCCAGGCGATCGACGAAGCAGAGGTTGCCTTCCTCGTCGAACCGGCCCGCGTCTCCGGTGTGCAGCCAGAGGTTGCGAAACGCCTCGATCGTACGCTCCGGCATGCCGAAGTAGCCGTGGGTCACGATCCACGGGTACTTGGTGCGGACGACGATCTCGCCGACCTCTCCGTGGGGCACTGGCTCGTCGTCCTCGTCGACCATCTGGACCTCGTAGAACTCGTCCCCGACCTGGCCGGAGGAGACGTTCTCTGAGCGATCGACGACGCGGCGAGCGACCATGCCGATCTCGCTTGTCCCGTACGAGGTGACGATCCGTTCGATCCCGAACCGGTCGCGGAAGCGCCGCGAGAGGTCGGGCAAGCACGGGACCATCCAGACAGAGCGCAACGAGTGCTCCTGGTCGTGGTCGGTCGGGGGCTGTCGGAGCACGAAGTCGACCATCACCCCGAGCATCGAGGAGTGGGTCGCGTTCGATTCGCGCAGGCGGTCGAGCCAGCGACTTGCCGAGAACCGCTGTTCCATGCGAGCGCTTGCGCCGACGATCAGCGACCCGTAGACGGTCATGTGCGCGTTGATGTGGAACAGCGGGAGCTCGCTGATGTAGATCCCCTCGGAGTCGAGGTCGAGCAGCTCGAGATTGCGCTCGTTCAGCAGGTGGCCGTGCGCGTAGGGCATCAACGCGCCCTTGGAGCGGCCCGTGGTGCCGGACGTGAACAGCACCGCATAGGTGTCGGCCGGGGTGATCTCGACCTCCGGCGGTTCCTCGGCGCTCGGCACCGAGGCGAACGAGCGGGCGGTGAAACGACCGGTGCCCGCCGGCGGCTCGCCGCCGACCACGATCAGCTCCTCGAGCGTCGGCATTCTCGTCTCGGAGGCGAGGACGGTGTCGACGAAGCGATGCTCGAGCACCATCAGCTTGGCGCCGGCGGTGTTGACGAGGTGCTCGAGGAAGTCGCCGCGGTAGTCGGTGTTGATCGGGGCGTGGAAGGCGCCGAGCTTGTTCAGGGCGAACCACGTGAGGACGAACTCGAGCCGGTTGCCCATCATCACCGCGACCCGGTCGCCGCGGGATACGCCGAGCTCCGCTAGGCCGGCGGCCAGACGGTCGCTGAGCTCATCCGCCTGCGCGTACGTCACCGATGCGTCATCGACGGCGAACGACAGGAACGGCTTGTCCTGCAGGTCGCGGGCACGTTCCCGCAACAGCTCCGGCAGCACCCAGCGGCGACGATCCTCCACGACCAGCTTCACGCTTCGCTCACCTCAGGCTCTCCTCATGGGTCGCCAGTTATACCAACCGATTGGTCGAATCGTACTTCGTCGCCCACCGCTCGGTCAACCACGGGCAGGCTCACACGACATTAACGCAGAATCAACCAAACGAACGGTTGACGCCACCGACCGCGGATGGTATGAATCGCTTTGGGCAGGCGCGCACAGGGAGATTGCGTATGCCTTATTCAAACCCTTGGAGAGGAGTGCTGACGTGGGCCACCGGGCTTCCGGTCTAATCGCGGTCGCGTTCGTCGCGATGGCGTTGGTCGTCGCGGGATGCGGCGGCAGTGGAAAGAAATCAAGTTCGTCGTCGAGCACGACGACGAGCGCCAACGCCAATTCCGGTGGCGGCCAGTCGTCGTCGACCGTCACCGTGCAGCAGTCGGCGTCGGCCGTGCCCGAGTCCCTCGGGAGCTTCGCGCCCATATCAGGCCTGGGCGGGAAGGTGCCCAAGGAGACGATCGGATTCGTCAACGTGCTCGGAAGCTCCCCCGCGGCGGCCGCGTGTCAGGCGCAGTTCCTACGAGCGGCGAGCGTCCTGGGGTGGACGGTGCACGTCGCCGACGCCCAGGGAGATCCGTCGAAGATGGCCGCTGATGTCTCGGCGATGGTCACCCAGCAGGTGAACGCGATCGTCACGGTCTCGATCGAGCAGTCCGCCGCGGAGCAGGGCCTCACGCAGGCCAAGGCGCAGCACATCCCGGCGGTCTCGTTCTGTGGGGCGATCACCAACAACGGGGCGCCACTGTACGCGGGCGACTACGCGCCCAACGACGCCGCGCTCTCCGCGACGGTCACGCGGTACATGATCGACGCCCTCGGCGGCAAGGGCGACGTCGTCGCTCAGTTCTACAGCCCGATCAACGCGCTGGCCCGTCGCGACGCTGTGGCCCAGGCGATGCTGGCGCAGGCCGGCATGAAGGTCGTGGCCAGCCACCAGGTGAACTTCACCAACTCGGTGCAGGACACCATGCAGTCGACCCTGGCGATGTTGCGCGCCCATCCCGAGGCGAAGGCGGTCCTCGTGGACCAGGACTTCGAGTTCCCGGTGGCCGTGCAGGCGATCAAGAACGCCGGGCTCACCGGCGTGAAGGTGTTCGGCATGTACGGCGGTGACCCGGCGTTCCAGTCGCTGCGTCAAGGCGGACCGGCGGCGGCGATCGCCGAGTCGAATCCGGAGGCGAGCGGCTGGACCGTGGCCGATCAGCTCCTGAAGTACTTCGTCAACAAGAAGCCGATCGATCCGCTGGCGATGTACGACCATCCGTATCCGATAGCGCTTGTCACCGCCGCCAACGTGCCCGCGGGGCCCGAAGCCAACCTGTTCCCGGACTACGGGCCCCTGTACGAGGCCCAGTGGAAGGCCGAGGGATACAAGTTCTGATCAGAGCGTCCGCCCGCACGGTCCTCGTGACCGTGCGGGCAGGATGATCAGGTAGACCACAGGAGAGAGATCGTTGAGCGGCATCCGACCAACTGAAGACTCGCCCGTCGCCGTGGACGGTGACGGTGGTGGCGCCGCGGTTCCACCGTCGGGCGCGCCA
>DATHPK010000072.1:0-2140 GCA_035483935.1 Acidimicrobiales bacterium | reverse complement strand
GGCGCGACTGCAGGTTCTCGTCGGTCAGGCCGGACGGCTCGCGTCCGAGGACGGGCGCCAGCATCGAGGCGAACGCGACGTGCGCCTCCTCGATCGACGCCACCTTGAGATCGATTCCGAGTCGCTGGCAGAGCACTTCGGCGTCGCGGCGCGATCCTTCGCTCGAGTAGCGCGACGGCATCGAGATTCCGTGCACTCGGTCGGCACCCAACGCATCGACCGCGATCGCCGCGACGAGCGACGAGTCGATGCCGCCGGACAATCCGATGACTGCTTCGCGGAACCCGTTCTTGGCCAGATAGTCGCGGGTGCCGAGAACCAGCGCGGCGTACACCTCGGCATGGTCGCTCAATGGTTCGCGGGGGGTTGTCGGCGCCAACACGAGCCGCCCGCTCGGCCGCGGCTCGCTGGCCACGATTCTCGGCAGCAGCTCGGTCACCGCGTGCGGCCGATGCGGCCCGATAGGCAGATCTACCAGCACCAGGTCCGTGTCGAACTGGACGCCCGACGCGAGCAGCGTGCCATCGGCGCCCACGACCAGCGAGTCGCCGTCGAAGACCAACTCGTCCTGCCCACCAACCTGGTTGACGTAGGCGACCGCGCACCCGGCCTCGGCGACCCGACCACGCAACATGGCCAGACGCTCGGCACGTCGGCCCCGGTTGTAGGGCGACGCGTTCAGGTTCACCACCACATCCGCACCGGCCCGGCCCTGATGGGCCACCGGCCCGTCGTCGAACCACACGTCTTCGCAGATGGACACGCCGACCCAGGCCCCGGCGATGCCGAAGAGCGAGGGGGTCTCCGAGCTCGGCAAGAACCAGCGCTGCTCGTCGAACACCCCGTAGTTGGGCAGGAAGTGCTTGCGGTAGATCCCCGCGATTCGGCCTCCGGCGCACACGGCCGCGGCGTTCGCCAACCCGAAGCCACCCGGTGCCTCTCCCACGAAGCCGACGACCACGGCGCACTGCCCTGTCGCCGCCGCCACCTTCTCGAGCGCCGCCACGTTGTCGGCGACGAACCCCGGCTTGAGGAGCAGATCCTCGGGTGGATACCCCGGGATGGCCAACTCGGGCACGACGCAGAGGTCCGCCCCCGCGGCCTCCGCGTCTCCTAGCGCCCGCACGATCCGGTCGACGTTGCCGGACAGATCGCCGACGACGGTGTCGAGTTGCGCGGCGGCCAGGCGTAGGTACGTCATCATCCCAGGATACCGGCCCACCTGGGGCTTTCTTCGGGCTCGGTTCGTGCCGTCTCCTCTGTCGTGTGGAGGTGCGGTTCCGCTACATGCGAAGCTTTCCGGCGTGCAGAGCCAGAGGGACTACGTGCTGCGTACGGTCGAGGAGCGGGGGATCCGCTTCGTTCAGTTGTGGTTCACGGACGTGCTCGGCACGCCCAAGGGCTTCAACATCACCTCCGCGGAGCTGGAGAACGCCCTCGACGAGGGGATGACCTTCGACGGCTCCGCCATCGACGGATTCAGCCGCGTCCAGGAGGCCGACGTCCTGGCCCGCCCGGACCCCAAGACGTTCCAGCTGTTGCCTTGGCATCACGACGACGCGCAGGTTGCTCGAGTGTTCTGCGACATCGCCAACCTCGACGGGTCACCGTTCGACGGCGACCCTCGCCACGCGCTGCGGCGGACACTCGAGAAGGCCAGCGCCGCCGGCTACACGTTCTTCGCTGCACCGGAGGTCGAGTTCTTCTACTTTGCCGACGCCGACCCCGGCCGCGGCCCCGTCACCCTCGACTCGGGTTCCTACTTCGACCTGAGCGTGGCCGACCTGACGAGTGACCTGCGCCGGCGCTCGGTGCTGATGCTCGAGGAGATGGGCATCCCGGTCGAGCACACCCAGCACGAGGACGCGCACAGCCAGCACGAGATCGACCTGCGCTACACCGACGCGCTGACCATGGCCGACACCGTCATGACCACGCGCATGGTGATCAAGGAGATGGCGCGCCAGGAAGGGGTGTTCGCCTCGTTCATGCCCAAGCCCCTGGGCGGGGTGCAGGGCTCGGGGATGCACACCCACATCTCGTTGTGGGAGGGCGAGCGCAACGCGTTCGTCGACGAGAACGATCGCTACGGGCTCTCCGAGGTGGCGCGGCGCTTCATCGCGGGCCTCCTGCACCACGC
>DATHPK010000071.1:0-3843 GCA_035483935.1 Acidimicrobiales bacterium | reverse complement strand
TTCTTGTACTCGTCCTGCAGCGTGAAGATCTGGGGATGAAGCGGGTCCGAGCCCTCCACGATCCAATCCAGGGCGAGGCGGGAAAGCCGGGTCACCCAGCGGTAGCCCTCGGCAAGGTCGACCTCGCTCTCGGGAACCCCGGTCGCGGTGCGCACCACGTCGAGGGCGGCTGTCTGCGCCTGGATCCAGGCGTCGAACGCTGCGTTGAGGCGATCGTCCTGCATGGGGCGGCACGCTACCGGTGTTGAGCCCGAGTCGCCCGGTTCCCGACGCACCCGGTAGCTTTCGAGACGTGACCGACACCGCGACCGAGACGATCAGCACGGACGAGCGGCTCAGCGAGCTCCGGTCCTGGCTGGAGAACAACTGGGACCCCGACCTGACGGTGGCGCAATGGTGGGAGCGCATGGGTCTGGCCGGCTGGTCGGCCCCGGGGCTACCGACCAACGCCTACGGCAAGGCGATGGCCCGCTCGGACACCGTCCTCGTCCAACAGGAGATTGCGAAGTTCGGCGCAATGGGTGCCCCCGCCGGCCTGGGTCTCCTCCTCGCCGCCCCGACGATCGCGACGCACGGCTCGCAGGAGCAGATCGACCTCTACGTCCGGGAGATCGTCACAGGGCGGAAAGCCTGGTGTCAGCTGTTCAGCGAGCCCCAGGCGGGGTCGGACCTGGCCGGTCTCCAGACCCGGGCCATCAAGGACGGCGACGAGTGGATCGTCAACGGTCAGAAAGTATGGACGTCGGGCGGACAGTACGCCGACCTCGGCATGCTGCTCGCCCGGACCGACCCCGACGTCCCCAAGCACCAGGGGATCTCGTACTTCGCCTTCGAGATGCTCCAAGACGGGGTGGACGTGCGGCCCCTCAAGGAGATGACCGGCCACGCCCTCTTCAACGAGGTCTTCATCACGGACGCCCGCGTCGCGGACTCCGCACTCATCGGCGGGCTGAACAACGGCTGGGCCGCCGCCAACACGACGCTGGCCAACGAGCGCGCCGGCCTTGGCTCCGGTGGCGGAAACGCTGCCGGTGGCGGCCTCGCGCAGCCGGGCACCGTCATGGGCATGCTCGACAAGCGGGTCGGAGACCTTGTCGGGCCGAAGCCCGCCGCCGGTGGCAAACAGCGGTCGCAGAATCCCCTAGGTGCGCTCGGCGCGATGCGGGGCGGCGCGGGCATGCTCATCTCGCTGGCGCAGTCGCGTGGCCGCAACAAGGACGCCGGGGTCCGCCAGGATCTTGCCCGCCTCCACACGCTCGGTGAGATCGGCCGCTTCAACGGCCTACGGGTCAAGGCGGTGAAGGAGAAGGGTGGCGACATCCCCGGCATGCCCAACATCTCCAAGCTCTCCATGAGCCAGATCGTCCGGCTGACCCGCGACCTCGGGCTGCGCATCCTGGGTCCGGCGGGGATGCTGCACGCGTACGACGCAGAGGGGAAGGCGGAGCTGCAGCAGTCGACGCGCGATCCCTTCGCGGGCGGAGTCACGGAGATGGCACTGTTCGCCCAGGCGCCCCCGATCTACGGAGGGACCGACCAAGTCCAGCGCAACATCATCGGGGAACGGGTGCTGGGGCTGCCCAAGGAACCCAGCAACGATCGCACGACGCCTTTCTCGCAGCTCCCCAAGAACGCCTAGCTCGGCGGCGACGGGGATGGGGCCGGGGGGCCGTCGGGGATGAGCGCGGTGGACCGGAGCCTGCGCGGTGCCGCCGCGATCGTCGGCGTGGCCGACGACGTCTCCCCTACCGGTGAGCTCGACCGCTTCGGTCGCGATCTCGAAGTCGCCATGGTGCTCGAGGCGCTGGAGGATGGCGGACTCGCGCTCTCGGACGTCGACGGCGTCTGCCATCCCGAGTCAGCAGTGGCGTTCGCCGAATATCTCGGCGTCCACCCCACCTTCGTCGAGTCCACGATGACCGGCGGTTCCAGCTACGAGGTCCACGTCGAGCACGCAGCCGCCGCGATCGCCGCCGGCATCTGCGACGTCGTGGTCAGCGTGTACGCCGCCACACCGCGGAGCGACCGGACCCAGGGCCGGCGGCGAGAGTGGCGCCGGCCCGCCGGACCCAACCCGATGGCGGAGTGGGACATGCCCTACGGCCTGCGCACGCCCATGGGGCCCTACGCATTGGCGGCGGCGCGACACATGCACGACTACGGGACGACGTCCGAACAGCTCGCCCAGATCGCCGTCAGCACCAGGCAGTGGGCCACCTTGAACCCGCGGGCTCGATATCGGGATCCGATCACCGTCCAAGACGTGCTGGCCTCGCCGCTACAGGTGAGCCCCCTGCACCTGCTCGACTGCTGCCTCGTCACGGACGGAGCCGGCGCCTTCGTCATGACCAGCGCCGAGCGGTCGCGCACATTGGCGAAGCCGCCCGTCTACGTGCTCGGCGCAGCGACGTGCACCGACCACATGGTCATCGGCCAGATGCCCGACCTCACCACGACCCCAGGGGCCGTGTCGGGACCGCGCGCCTTCGAGGCCGCGGGTATGGCGCCCGCGGACGTCGACCTCCTCATGGGGTACGACAGCTTCACCATCACCGCGTTACTGCACCTCGAGGACCTCGGCTTCTGCAAAAAGGGCGAGGGCGGCCCGTTCGTCGTCGACGGCCACCTCGGTCCGGGCGGTTCGCTCGCCATGAACACCAACGGGGGCGGCCTCTCGTTCACCCACCCCGGTATGTACGGCATGTTCCTCATCACCGAGGCGACGCGGCAACTGCGCGGCGGGTGTGGCGAGCGCCAGGTCCCCGGCGCCGAGGTGGCCGTGGCGCACGGCTCGGGGATGTTCCTCTCGGTCATGTCCACCGCGGTGCTCGGCACGGAGGCGACGCTGTGAGCCCCGAACGGGGAGCCGGTGAGACACCCACCCGGTTCGAGCCGCCGGTGGGGGTGGAGAGCGAGGCGTTCTGGGAGGCGACGCGGGAGGGCCGGCTCCTCGTCCAGTGGTGCACGTCGTGCGACCGCGGCGTCTTCTACCCGCGGGTCTTCTGCCCGCACTGCGCGGCCGGGGCCGATGCGCTCGAGTGGCGCACGGCAAGCGGGCGGGCGACGGTCTACGCGGCGGTGGTGGAGCAGCGGCCCGAGGCCGCCGGCGCCAATTTCTCGGGTGGCGAGCCCTACTGTGTGGCACTGGTCGACCTGGAGGAAGGGGTGCGCATGCTGACCAACGTTGTGGGTTGTCCACCCGACGACGTCCGTTGCGGCATGCCCGTCACGGTCACGTGGGAGCCCCTGAGCGACGGCCGCCGGCTGCCGCTCTTCGAGCCCGAGCGAAAGGCCTCGTGACCCGGCCATGAGCCTGCCCGACGACAAGCGCGCCGCGGCCGCCGAAGGCATGCTGCACGCCTGGTGGGCGGCGCGCATTCCCGACCGCCTGGCGGTGATCTCCCCGCACGGCGACCGCACCTACGAGGACCTCAACCACGAGATCAACCGCGTGGCCCGTGCGTTGCGGGCCCGCGGGCTCGAAGCGGGCGACGCCATCGCCCTGATGTGCACGAACCGGCCCGAGTTCATCGAGGTCCTCTACGCGGCGCAGCGCATCGGACTGCGTCTCACCCCCATCAACTGGCACCTCACGGGCGAAGAGGCCTCGTACATCGTCGAGAACTGCGGGGCCAAGGCGTTGGTCTGCTCGGGCGAGCTGGGCGAGCGGGTCCTGGGCGCCGCGGCGGGCGGAGGCCCCGGGCTCGTCAAGATCAACACCGGCGGCTACCTCCCCGGGTTCGAGATGTACAACTCCGTCGTCGCGGAAGAGGACGGGTCGAACATCGAGGACCCGGTGATGGGCACGCAGATGCTCTACACCTCGGGCACGACGGGGCGACC
>DATHPK010000070.1:0-23939 GCA_035483935.1 Acidimicrobiales bacterium | reverse complement strand
GTGGAGACGAGGGTCTTGCCCTCGCCGGTCTTCATCTCGGCGATCCAGCCGAAGTGCAGCGCCATGCCGCCCATGAGCTGCACGTCGAAGTGGCGCTGGCCGAGGACGCGCCAGGCCGCCTCGCGCACCGTGGCGAACGCCTCGATGAGCAGGTCGTCGAGCGTCTCGCCGTTCTCGAGACGCTCCCTGAACTCGACCGTCCGATGCGCCAGGGCGTCGTCGGAGAGGCCCTGCATCTCGGGCTCGAGATCGTTGATGAACGGGACGAGCTCGGCGATGCGCCGGACCTTCTTCCCCTCCCCCGCCTTCAGGACCTTCGTGAACACGCTCATGGCGGCGACGATCCTACCGGTGCCACGACCGGCGAAACCGCCAGCTGCGATCGGGGCTGCGTGCGGCTGACCTGGTCTTTGACCCCACACTCGCCTGCTGCGAGGGTGACGCGCCGGCGCCGGCGGCCCGAAGGCCCAACGGCACCATTACGGCGCGCATCGCCTCGTCTCCGCCCGCCCCCGACAGCCGGGGACGCAGCGGGCAGGGCTTACTTCTAAGCCGCACCATGCTCAGCGACCACAAGTCGCCTTACGTGGGTCGTTTTGCCTGCGGCTGGCCTCGACTTTCAACCACAGACCCGCACGCAGCCCGATGGGAAGTGTACTGACGGCCTGACGGCCTGACGGCCGCCACCCCGACGTGCCGCCGGACCTCATGTCCCGGGGACCGAAGCCGGACCCCGTGCTCCAACTCGACGACAGCGAATCGGTCCCCCTGTCGCCGCCTCAGCTGTACGTGGAGTGTGTTGTCGTAAAGACCGGGTTGTTGCCGAAGCCGAGATAGTTGGTGGGTGCGACCAAGACGCCGGGCAGGGTGTCCAGGATGGGGACGCCCGGGTCCGAGTTCTTGGAAAAGGCGCTGTTCGCGACCGTCGTCGGTCCGTCCCACACGATCATTCCGCCGCCGGTGGCGTCCGCTGAGTTACCCCTCACGATGCTGTTGTTGATCTTCATCGGACCCCCTCCAGCAAAGATGCCTCCACCGACGAATCCCGCAGTGTTGGCTTGGATGATGCAGTTGTTGAGCGTCGTCGGGCCCGTGTCGGACAGGCCGTTGGACACGCCACCACCACCGGCGAAGAATGCCGACCCGCCCGTCGAAGCGTTGTTCGAGACCATGGACGCGTTGAGCGTCGCCGTGCCATTGTTCTCGATCCCGCCGCCACTTCCGCCAGAGTTGCCCGACAGGTTTGACGCGTTCAGCGTCGTGGTGCCGTGATTCTCGATCCCGCCGCCGTTGTTGTTGGCAGTGGTGTTACCCGACACATTCGAAATATTGAGCGTCGCCGTGCCGTTGTTGTCGATGCCGCCGCCGTTGCCGCCCGAGGTGTTGGCGGACACAGTCGAGAAATTGAGCGTCGCCGCGCCGTTGTTCTCGATCCCGCCGCCGTTGCCGTAGGTGCCAGCGGTGTTACCCGACACCTTGGAAATGTTGAGCGTCGCTGTTCCGTTGTTGGCGATGCCGCCGCCGTTGCCGTTCGCGGTGTTACCGGACACAGTCGAGAGATTGAGCGAGATGACTGCTTGGGGGTCGTTCCAGATGCCACCGCCGTCGCAGCACCCCGCGACGTTGTTCGACACGACGGAACCGTTGAGGGTCAGGCTGGCCGGGGCGCCCGTACAGAGACCAAAGGACTGGAAGCCAGGATTGTCGCCGCAATTGAATATGCCGCCGGCCTCGCCATTTGTGGCGCTGTTGTTCGACACGGTCGAACTGTTCAGGGTCAACTGACCCATGTTGAACACGCCGCCGATGGCACCCGCGGTGTTATGCGTCACGGTCGAGTGGTTCAGGGTCAACTGACCGCCGTTCCAGATGCCGCCGCCCAGGTTGTCGATCCCAACCCCGTCCTGGATGGTCAGGTTGGTCGCCACCACGGTTCCAGAAGCGACGTTGAGCGTCGTCCCGAACTGGTTCGGGCCGCCGCCGCCGTCGAGGATCGCCGGACCGAGAAAGTTCAGGTTCTTGTCCACGTAGAAGTTCCCGGTGCAGGTTCCGCTCACCAGGAGCGTCGAGCCAGCGGCCGCGGAAAAGATCGCATCCTGCAGGTTGTCGGTCGGGCAGTTCACCGTGATCCCGGTGGGGCTCGCACCCGCCGGGGTTGCACCCGAAACTGCCAGAGAACCGCCTGCCATCAGACTTCCCGTGGCCGCGACGAATAGAACACATGCGCGAAAGAATCGCATTGCCAAATCTGCCCTCCCGATTCGGCGGCGATAGTCGCCGCGCGTGCGTTCCCTCCGAACGCGAGCAGAGCATGACACAGGCGGAATGCATCCGCAGAACAATTATTTGGGTCGATTCCGCCTCATCGGGAGATTCCGTCTAGGCAATTGGGTCAATTCCACCCAACCCGACCCGCACCCCCGACCGTTCAGGGTTCCAGGACCGTGCGAATGTTCGCCCGCGGTTTCGGACGCTCCGGGTGTGAAACCTCGGGAAATGGCGCCCCGCTATTGGCCGGGGACCGACGAGCCGGCCGAGCCCGAGCCCGAGTTGCCGGTCGCGCTGGCAGGGGTGGCGCCCTCGAGCACCGTCACGTTGGAGATCTTCCAGGTGCCGTTGACCTGTTGCAGGTCGGCGGTGAGCCGGACCACGTCGGAACCCAGCGACGTGGACTTGTTGTTGGCGTACGTCTGGTCGACGACGGCATAGATCGAAGCCGTCCCCGGCGGGTTGCCTTCCTGCTGCACGGCGAGGTAGCGCACGCTGCCACGGGACGACGCATCCGCCGTCGCAAGCTGCTTGCGGATCGTCGAGTTGAAGAACTCGTTGGCCTGCGACGAGAACGGGCCGGTCGCCATGGCCGTGACGGCATTGAAGTCCGCGTCCACGGTCTTGGGCGTGAAGTTGAAGAAGTCGGTCAGGAAGGCCCGCGACGCGCTGAGCACCGCAGGGTCCTGGACCGGGGTCGAGCTCTTCGTGACGTAGAGGACGCCGAAGAGCACGGTCCCGAGCAGGCCGAGCGCGGCCACCGCGGCGACGATGCGGAAGCGGCGGCGGCTCGGCCCCGAAGGCGTGCCGCCGGGACGGCGTGCGGCGGAACGGGGCGGCGGCCCCTGCGTAGGCGCCACCGGGGGCAGGCCGGCGGTCCCGTCCGTCGTGTTGTCATCGGCCGGGTCCGGGACTGCGCCCACGACCTTGACCCCTCGTTCCATGGTTTGGTTCCTCATGTGCATCTCCCTCCGAATCCTCCGGTCCTGCGTGGTGCTCTTTCGCTGCTTCTTGTCTCTTTGCGGGTTGTCCTCTTCATAACGACGGTCCGCCTCGATAACGACGGTGCGGCTTCTCAGGCCCGGCGCCGGGCGCGGCGGCGGGACGGGCGGGCGCCCCAGGCCAGCATCAAGGCGGGTGCGACCAGGGCACCGAGGGCGAGCAGCAGGGCGGCGCTGCTGCGGGGCACCCGGTACGAGGCGTTGCTGACCGGGACCTGCGGGCCGGCGTTGAGCTCGACGTCGGACTCCTGCGGAGTGGGCGCGACCAGGTGGCCGCCGGCCGCCGGGCTGAAGCCGGCCTGGGTGGCGGGACCCACACCCTGACCGAAGACCGTGGTGCAGCCGGCGCCGGGCAGCGTGTCGGGGATCGGGTTGGCCGACGCGTACGACACGCCCTGCTCGGAGAGGATCGGCGGCAGGAGCAGGCGGGTGCGCAGGAACACCTGGTTCTGGTCGGGAGGGCTGTTCTTGGTCGGCCCCTTGGCCGCACCGGCCACGGCGATCTTGTCGACGGCGCCGAAGAAGTACTGGTTGTAGGCGAGTCCCTGCGAGAGGTTGTTGAGGTTCGCGGGCTGGGCGAGGTTGGTCAGGATGTCGGCCGTGTCGTGCAGGAAGCAGCCGATGTTGGCCGACTGCGACGTGATGAAGTTGTTGATCTGCGTGAAGGCGGACGAGCCGTTGGCGAACAGGTTGTGCAGGCCCGTCTGCCCCTGCTGGGCGAGAACCTGGACGAGCGCGGCGGTGTTGACGAGGTCCTGGCGCAATTCGGGTGCGACCGCGGTGACGGCATCGAGGGAGGGGGGCGCATTGGCGAGGAGCTGGGTGAACTGTTGTTCGTAAGCGACGAACTCCTTGTTGAACGTCGTGCCCGCATCGATCAGCGTGCGCAGGTTGCCGGCGTTGCCCTGCAGCGAGGTGGCGAGCTCGCCGATCAGCTTGTTGAGGTCGTTGGCCGGGATGGCCTGGAGCAGCTTGGTCGCCGTCTCCACCACCTGGCCGACGTCGGCCGGCACCTCGTTGGGCTGCGCGGGCACGTTGGACCCGCTCGCCAACGTGTGCGGGTCGGTGTGCTGCTTCGGTACCAGGTTGACTACCTGCTCGCCGAGGTCGTTGGCGATCTGCACCGACGCCTGCACGTTGCTCGGCACGCTGATGCCCGGGTTGATGCTCATCGTGACCTTGGTGGCCGTCTTTGTGAGCGCGGTCGAGGTCACCGTGCCGACGGGGACGCCGTTCAGCTCCACCTCGAAGCCGGGGTACAGCCCCGACGCGTTGGGGAACTCGGTGGTGAGCACGGTCGGGCTGGCCAGTGGGTTGCCGAGCAGGTTGACGACGCCGTAGCCGACGAGCGCGAAGCTGACAACGAAGAAGGCGACGAGGTTGATCAGGAGACGGCGGTTGATCACGAGCCCGAGCCTCCCGACGTCTTGGCGCAGGAGAACGCCGGCTGCGAGTTGTTCGACCCGAGGCCCGGGATGCCGCAGACGATGATGTTCTCGTAGAGCTGCACGTAGCCGTTGCGCACGGCGTTGGGCAGGTTGGCGTTGGCGACCGGGATCGCCGAGAGGAGCGCGGCGAGGTCGGACTGGTGCTGGGCCACCTGGCTGCTAACGGCCTGGAGGGTCTGCAGCTGCGTGACGATCTGGGGGTAGTAGGTCTCGAGGAGGCTGCGACCCTGCGTCGACAGGTTGTCGAGCGACTGCAGGACGTTCTCGAACTGCTGGGAGTTCTGGGCCAGGATCGAGACCGTCTTGCTCAGGGTGTCGAGCGCGGTCGCCGTGGTGCCGCTGGCCGGCGCAAGCGTCGAGGACAGGCTGTTGAGCCCGTTGACGGCGCTGGTGATCTCGGCGGTGTGCTGCGAGTAGGTCGTGGCCACCGAGTCGAGGTTCTCGAGGAACGCCTTGAGCGACGCGGCCTGGCCCGTGAAGCCCTGCCCACCCGCCTGGATGATCTCCTCGAGCTCGGTCGTCGAGATGGCGCCGAACACCTCGGCACCCGCCTGCACCAGCTGTTCGACGTCGGCGGCGGTCGAGGTCTTGGTGATGACGGCGTTGTCGGCCAGTTGCGGCGCGCTGGCGGCGCCGGCGCCGGTCTGGCTCTTGGGAACGGTCAGCTGGACGAACTGGTCGCCGAGGATGGTGGTGCGCGCGATGGCGGCGCTGACGTCGGAAGGGATGCGGACGTTGTCATCGAAGGTGAGCGTGACCTTGGCCTTGTCGCCATCGAGCGCGATGGAGCTGACCGAGCCCACGGGCACGTCGGCCAGCTGCACCTGGGCGCCGTTGGCCAGGTCGCCGACGTCACTGAAGACGGCGGTGGCGGTGCGCTGGGACGAGCCGCCACCCATGGAGCACCCGGTCAGCCCGGCCATGAGTGCGAGGAGCGCGGCGACGACCAGCAGACGGTTGGCGCGGCGGCGGATTCCGGTGCGCATCAGAACCAGCTCGCGATGTCGTGGGCCCACTGCGAGAGCAGGCCAGGCGAACGACGGGCGTGATGGCCACGGGACGGGTCCTGGGGCAGCGGCGGCAGTAACCCTGCCGCCGGGGCGGTGAGGCTCGGGGCCTGGCTCGACGACGTGGTCGCCGGGGCGGCGATCGCGACGGCGTTCTGGGCGGCCGTGACCTTGTTGGACAACAGGCCGCCGAGGCCGCCGCTCGAGCCGCTCGACTTGGACGAGCCGGACGAGCCGGACGAGCCCGAACTCGAGGACGACGAGCCCGACTTGCACCCGAGGATCTCGGTGAGCAGGTTGCACGGCTGCGTCGTCGTGGTGGTGGTCGGCGGCACCGTCGTCGTGGTCGTCGTCGGACCCGGGCTCGTCGGGGCGTTCGCGCCCGCGGACGGCGTCGTGCTGCCGCTGCCCGCGTTCTGCGTCGCGTTCGTGATCTGCTGGAGCCCCTGCTGCAGCAGCGACTGCGCCGTGGTGGAAGGGCTCTGCCCCGTCAGGGAATTGATGATCGTCGGGATCTCGTTGACGAGCGGGTCGAAGAAGCTGGACGACGGGTTGCCGCATTGGGTGAGCGTGGCCAGGACCGCGGCGGACAGGCCGTTCGAGTGGTTGGCGGCCAGCCGGCGGCAGATGCCGGCCAACCGGTCGCGGATCAACCCGGCCAGGTAGGCGCCGCTGACGCCGGGGGCGGTCTCCAGGTTGAGGTCGAGCCAGTTGTAGCTGGGGTCGTAGGCGCGCTGGGCCCCGTGGAAGAGGTTGTTGCCGTTCTGGAGGATCTCGTCGACGTTGGAGAGGTTGCGGTCCAACGTCCGTCCGACGGTCGTCACCGTCCCGACGTCCGCCTCGAGGGGCTGGAGGTTCGGCACCAGCAGCTGGACCAGGTTGGCGCTCGCCTGCGACAGCTGGGTGATGGCGTCGTTCAGCTGGCCCGAGTGCTGCGCCACCGTCGAGGACACGGTGTCGTACTGCTCGATCAGCTGCTCGATCTGCGCCGTGTCGCCATCGAGCGTCCCGGTCAGCTGGGCCAGCGTGCCGTTGAGCTGGCCCAGGTCGTTGCCCTTCTCCGCCAGCAGCTGCACCGTGCCGGCGGCCGACGCGATCAGCTTGTTGAGGTTCTGGCCCTGGCCGTCGAGGTCGGTGGCCAGGTTGGACACGAGGCTCCCCACGGCGTGCGGGTTCAGGGCGCTCAGCGAATGCTGGAGCTCCTTCAGCAGCTCGTCGGTAGACACTGGCACCGCGGTGTGGTCCACGCCGATGGTCGCGTTCGAGGGGAGGTACGGGCCGCTCGTGTAGCCGGGGTTGAGGTCGACGTCGGGCGAGCCGAGCAACTGCGGCGCGACAAGCGACGCGAACGCGGCCGACGGGATCTTGGTGCCCTGGTTCACCGCAAGCGTGACGTGCACCGTGTTTCCCACGTTCTGCACGTTTGTGACGGACCCGACCTTCACGCCGAGCACGTCGACCGCCGCGCCGGTGAAGAGGCCAGGCGCGCTCGAGTACACGACGTTGATCGGATAGGTCGGCTTGCCCTTCGTGACCTGGATGCCGATCATCAGGCCCGCCACGACGATCACTGCGGTCACGGCGAACGTGAAGACCTTGGAATGGAGGATGCGCCGGATGCCCATCACTTCGCTCCCTGCAGCAAAGGTCTGATGAGCTGCGACAGCCCACCGAGTCCGGAGTTGGGGCCGCCGCCGGCGGCACCCGAAGGCGACGACGCCTTGGTCGACGTCGACGAACCCGCACCCGTGGTCGGCGTCGTCGACGACCCGTTCGGGAGGCTGGGACCACCACCGGGCTCCGGGTTCGACCCCGTGCCCGGCAGGGGCCCCGTCTGCTGGTCGCACGCCAGCGGGTCGGGACCGAGGACCTGGTTGAGGACCTGGTCGAGGGTGCCGCAGGGCCCGATGATGCCAAAGGTGTTGGTCAGCGAGGCGGGGTTCAAGAAGATGTTGCCCCACGACACCGGGGTGGACCCGCTGTAGGCGATCGACGAAAAGCCCTTGAGCGCGCCGCCGAGATAGCTGACGCCCTCCGCCAGGTCGTCCTGGTGCTGGCTCACGACGGTCAGGTCGGTGTGGAGGCTGCTGAGCAACGAGTTCAGTGCCGGCGAGTCCTGGCTCACCAGGCTGTTGCTCTGGCTCGCCATGGAGTCGACGTTGGTGATCAGGTTGGAGAGGGCCTGGTCGTTGGACGCAAGGCCGGTCGAGACGGTGTCGAGGTTGTTGACGACCGAGAGCAGCTGCTGGTCCCGGCTGGCCAACGTCGACGAGAGCGAGTTGGCCGAATCGATCAGCTGGGACACCTGGCCGCTGCGCTGGTCCACCGTCGTGGTGAGCGCACCGAGGCCGGAGATGATCTGGGCGACCTGCGTCTGCTTGTCCTGCGTGATGTTGGCGAGTGAGGTGACGAGGTTGTTGAGCGCCTCGGCGTTGGTCTTCGACAGCAGGGCGTGCGTCGTGTTCTGGAGTTGGTAGAACTCGGTCGGCACCGAGGTGTCGGTGATCGTGGCGCCCGACTTGAGCGGGTCGTTCCAACCGCTCACCGGCTCGAGCGTCACGTCGACGACGCCGAGGAGGGTCTCGACCTCGACGGCCGCCCGGGTGATGTGTGGGAGCTCGACCCCGTTGTTCACCGACAGCTGCGCGTCGACGGCGTTCCCGTTGACCTTCACGGAGCTGACCGAGCCGACATTGACGCCGGCCACCATGACCGACGTCCCGTTCGAGATGCCCGCCGCGTTGGTGAACTGTGCGTCGATCGTGTAGCCGGACGAGAAGAAGCTCCGGTTCAGCAGCAGGATGGCCAGGATGGCCGCCCCCATGATGATCACCGCGACGATGCCGACGAGCTTGGGATTGCGCTCGGTGACGGCCTTCACTTGTTGCCTCCGGCCGTGGACGGTGTCGTGCTCTTGCCGGCCGCGCCGCTGACCGCCTGCAGGTCGAGCCCGAGGCTCGACGCCGCCAGGGGTGACGCCGAGGACGACGAGGACGAGGACGAGGACGAGGACGACGCAGCCCCCTTCGACGAAGAGGATGCACTCGGGTTGGGCAGCCCGGGTGTGGTCACGTTCTGGAGCGGCGCGGGCAACGGCGGGCTGCCGAAGGGGCCAGAACCGGCGGGCGGGTTACTCGGCTGGTAGTAGGGGCAGACCGTCTGGCCGGCCAGGCACGTGTAGATCGTCTCGACGGCGAACCACTGCCCCCACTGCGAGATCTGGATGTAGGGCGCCAGGCCCTGCCCGAGCGTGCTGAGGCTGTTGGACAGGTTGGTCTGGTTGTTCTGGATGTCCGCCGCCACCGCCTGCAGGTTGTCGATGGTGCTGGTGATGGTCGTGTGGTTGTTGCCGATGAGGCCGGCCAGGTCGGTGGCCACCTGGGACAGGTTGCCGACCACCTCGTCGAGCAACGAGTTCTTGGACGCCAGCGCCGAGGACACCGTTTGCAGGTTCGTCACCAGGCTGTCGATGTCGCCCGAGCGTGAGGCCAGCGCGGTGAGCACCTGGTCGAGGTTCCCGATGATGGAGCCGACCTGGCTGTCGAGCGCCTGCACCGTGGTCGAGACGGCCGCACCACTGTTGATCAGCTGGTTGATCTGGGCGGTGTCACCCTCGAGTGCGCCCGACACGTTCTCGACGAAGGCATTGGCCTCGCTGGGGTTGATCGACGAGAGCACGGGACCGAGCGAGTTCAAGAACGTGTCGATACTGGCGTCGGTCACGTCGTGGCTCATCGGGATGGTGGCGCCGTCGGGAAGAATCGCCCCCGACTTGCCCGGGTAGAGCTCGATCTCCTTCTGGCCGATCACGTTGTGCCAGCGCATCCCGACGTCGGTCGAGCGCCGCAACGTCACCGTGTTGTTGATGCTCATGGAGATGAGGGCGTGGCCGTGCTGTACGCCGATGCTGCTCACCTGACCCACCGGCACGCCGGCGATGTTGACCGTGTCCCCGCCCGCGAGGCCAGTCACGTCGGACAGCTCGGCGTTTACCGTGTGGCGGCTGCTGAAGAGCGAGATGTTGCCGATCCTCACGGCGAGACCGACGAGCAGCACCATGCAGACGAGCGCGAAGAGCGCGAACTTGAAGGCCGATGGCGGGAAGTGGCGCCAGAACCTCACGACGATCCCCCGAGTAGCTGGTGGAGGATCCCACCGAGCGTGGTGGGCTTGGACGTGTCGGGCTGGCCGATGATGCCGTAGACCTGGTTGGCCGCCGCCGACCCCGCGCTGTTCGCGCCCGCGGTCGGCGACGTGGCGGTCGACGGCGTCACGACCGACGGCGTGGGCGAGCTGCCCTGGAGCGCGGCGAACGTGGAGAGCTGGGACGAGCAGTTGAAGGCGGAGCCTGCTCCCGCCAGCGCCTGCTGGAGCGGCTCGAGGTACGACATGCCGCCCGTCGGCGGCGCGATGAGGTTGCAGACGAGGCTGTTGACGTCACCGAAGAGGATGAACGTGTTGAAGTAGCCGTAGGTGCTGCCGTCGGGCAGCTTGTTGACGCCCGAGGTGCCTTCGGCGATCTTCTCGAAGTAGTGGTACGCGCCGTTGATGACCTGGCCGATCGTGTCCTGCTGCGCGAGAAGGACCCGCGACACGTTGTCGCCCGACGTGAGAATCGTGGCGATGTCGGGGTGGTAGGTCGACAACAGCGAGGCCAGGCGGTCCGAGAACGGGACCAGCGTGTTGATCAGGTTCTGGTAGTCGGCCTCTTCTGCGTTGAACCCGGGGAGACCCGCGTTGATCTCTGTGTTCAGGTTGTTGAGATCACCGGCCGCGGGTGCGATGGCCTGGGTGAACTTGGCGAAGGAGTCGAGCGCCAGGATCTGCGCGTTCAGGGTCCGGTCGAGCAGGCCGGCGAGCTGTGTCCCCGAGTCGATCCCCGCCGCGATCTTCGGCCCCTCCCCCTGCGACGCCTGGGCCAGCTCACCGAGCAGCGTCGACAACTGGGTGGTGTTGATCTGGTTCAGCAGCGGGGTGGCGGCGGCGAAGAGGTCGCTCAGCTCGTCACTGCTCTGCGCGTGGGCGAAGGTGCCGCCCGCCGTCAGGTAGGGGCCCGCGTCGGAGTTCGCGTGCGGCGAGGAGATCGACACCTGCTCGGCGCCGAAGAGGTTGACCGGCTGGATCGTCGCCGTCGACGCCGCCGGCACCTTGAACGACGGCTCGATCAGCACGGTGACCTGCGCCTGGTTCTCGTCGAGGGAGACGGTGGAGACCCGGCCCACCTGGACACCGCGGAAGACCACGGCCGAGCCCGGATGCAGTCCCTCGCCGGCGCTCGGGAACATCCCGCTCAGCTTGTAGTCGCCCGCGAAGTCGCCGTTCGCCAGGCGCACGAGCTCGATAGTGCCGAAAACCAGTCCGAACAGGATGGCCAGGCTGACGAGGACGTTGAACAGCCGCCTCATCCGACCAACCTCGCGGTGGCGTTCACGCCGCCGAAGAGGATGAGCGACATGAAGAGGTTGACGACGACAACGAGGATGATCGAGAGCCGGATGGCACGCCCAGCCGCCACGCCGACACCCGCCGGCCCACCCGTCGCGTTATAGCCGTAGTAGCAGTGGACGAACGTGACGAGGATCGCGAACACCATCGCCTTGAGGAACGAATAGAAGATGTCGAGCGGCGGGAGGTAGAGCCGGAAGTAGTGGGTGTAGGTGCCCGCCGACAGTCCGAAGAAGCGGGTCACGACGAGCTCGGACGCCAGGTAGCTGGCAAACAGCGCGGCGAGGTAGAGCGGGATCATCGTGATCAGTGCGGCCCACACCCGGGTGGCAACGAGGTACACGATGCTGTTGACGCCCATCACCTCGAGGGCGTCGATCTCGTCGCTGATCCGCATGGCTCCGAGCTGCGCAGTGAAGCCCGCCCCGACCTGTGCGGCCAGGGCGACGCCCGCGACGAGTGGGGTGATCTCGCGGGTGTTGGCGAGCGCCGTGATGACGCCGGTGAACGCCTCGGCCCCGATCTGCTGGAGGCCGTTGAACCCCTCGAGGCCGACCTCGGTCCCGGTGAAGAACGAAATGGAGACGACGACGAAGAACATGCCCCCGCCCACGACGAGCGCGCCGGACCCGAGGGAGATGTCCGACATGAGGACAAGGATCTCCTTGGGGTAGCGGAGCGCCCGGGGCAGGGCCCGCAGCGTGCGCGCGTAGAACCGCATCTGCGCGTAGAAGGCGTCGAAGATGCCGAGGAAGGCGTCGCCGGAGCGAAGCGCGCTCGACGCCAGCGCGGGCGGCTGGCGACGCGGTGCAGGCGACGAAGGCTGCGGCTCCGGGCGGGCGGGGGTGTCGATCGCCATCAGATGCCCTTTTGCGGGATGAAGTTGAAGTAGAAGACGGTCAGGAGGAAGTTGACGAAGAACGAGAGGATGAACGTGACGACGACGGCCTGGTTGACCGCGTCGCCCACGCCCTTCGGCCCGCTCTTGCAGTACAGGCCCTTGTAACAGGCGACCATCGCGGCGATGAAGCCGAAGATCCCCGCCTTGAGCAGCGCGATTCCGAGGTCGGCGATCTGGCTCAGCTCGCCGAAGGTGGCGAAGAAGCTGCTCGACGTGATGTGGATGGCATGGGTGCCGAACCACCAGCCGCCCGCGATACCGGCCACGCTGACGACGGCATCGAGCAGGATGGCGACGACGGTGGCGGCCAGGAGCCGCGGCAGCACCAGGCGGTGGAGCGGGTTGACGCCCATGACCTCCATGGCACTGATTTCGTCGCGGATGCGGCGCGAGCCGAGGTCGGCGCACATTGCCGACCCGCCCGCCCCGGCAATGAGGAGCGCCGTTGCGACCGGCGCCTGCTCGCGGACAACGGCAAGGACCATGGCCGCGCCGAGTTGTGACTGGGCGCCGATCTGCTGAAGGAGCGAGCCGACTTCGAGCGCGATCACCATGCCGAAGGGGATGGACAGCAGGATCAGCGGGAGCGTGGTGACTCGGGCCAGGAACCAGCACTGGTCGAAGAACTCGGCCACGGGGACGCCCTTGAGCGGCGCCTGGCGCAGCGCCTCGAACGCAGTTGCGAACATGTTGCCGGTCTCGCGGACCGCCGTCGCGACCTTGCCGTCGTCGGTGAGGGGCCGGCTGGGGCGGGTGAGAACGGCGCCGGGGTCGGGGCGCCCGCTCGGTGTGCCGAGGCGGCGGGCCATCTCCTCCCGGCTCAGCGGCGCGGTCGGGGCGGCGGAGACTGCGTCGGGAGTGCCGTCGGTCATGTCACGCCCTTGCGGCAACGTCTCCCCCCTTCTGAGGCCTCCCGGGGACGCGGCGCTGCGAAGGCACCCGCTCCCCATCCAATTGCTCTGCAGCAGGGAAAACGAAGGGGACGGCCCGACCTTGCGGGCGCCACGCCGGGCCGAAACGCCTTCTCAGCTGGCTCGCAGATGGACCCCGCCCCCGGGCCCGGCGGCCCCGGGCGACTCCGCCCAGCCCCCGACCCGCCACCCTGAGTCAACGCCCTGACAATTCCTCACAAGATCAACGACTGTCGAGGTTTTTTCCCAGGTGACCACAGGTTGAAGCGCCAACCGGCGTTTTGAATATTTAGTGGCGGGCATTTAACAACCGGGCAATTACAGCCATAATGTGACCAACCTCCTAGCGGGAGGGTGTTGGAGGGGGAGGGACGTACAGGTGGCGCTCCGCCAGGAAGAACTCACGGGCCTCTGCGACGACGTCGATCTGGACCGCGATCGTGCGCTCGTCGAGCGGTGCCAGGCCGGCGACTCGGCCGCGTTCGGGAACCTGTATGCGCGTTACTACGAGCGGCTCCTGCGCTTCTGTCTCCGCCGGTTGAACGACCGGCACGAGGCTGAGGACGCGGCCCAGGAGGCCTTCGCCCGGGCCTGGAAGGCACTCCCCCGCTTCGCCGGGGACAAGCGCTTCTACCCGTGGCTCACCGTCATCGCCGGCAACATCTGCACCGACATGCTGCGCCGCCGTTCGCGCAGCACACCGACCGACGACATGGAGCTCACCGCGCAACAGCCGGTCGGCGTCGTCGCCAACGACACGTCCGAGGAGCTCGTGCTCGCAGCGGTCGACGGCGAGCTCGTCAACCGCGCCCTGGACCGCCTGTCCACCCGGCACCGCCACGTGCTCGCGATGCGCGAGGGATCGGGCTGGACGTACCAGCAGATCGCCGACCACGAGGGTG
The DNA here is from genome assembly GCA_035483935.1 of Acidimicrobiales bacterium. Classification (GTDB taxonomy): domain Bacteria; phylum Actinomycetota; class Acidimicrobiia; order Acidimicrobiales; family RAAP-2; genus Bog-473. The sequence continues at coordinate 10,056 of DATHPK010000070.1, read as the reverse complement.
TGGAGATCGGGACGATCGAGACGCTGCTCTGGCGTGCGCGCCAGGCCCTCAAGCGCGAGTTCGCCGTCGTATCCGAATCGAAGGAAGCGCTGGCCGGCTTCCTCATTGCGACCGGCGCACTCATCAAGCGCACCGTCTTCCGGGCCGCGCACCGCGGTGCGAGCGTGCACACGCAGAGCGGCAGCGGGACGGGCGGCGGCCTGCGCGACGGCTTGGTCGGAGCCGTCGCAATCACGGGCGCAGCGGTCGCGGCTGCGTTCGTCGTCCCGCACGCGCTTTCGGTCCCGTCTGCACCGCCGGCGGGTGCCGGCACGGCGCTCGCCGCACCGGCCATCACGTCGCCCTCTGCCGCCGGTGCCGCAGCGCCAGCGAACAGCACGCAGGCGGGAGCTTCGTCCTCGGCGTCGACCGGATCGGGCGGCCCCTCGTCGTCGACGACCGTCTCGGGCTCTTCGTCGACGAGCAACTCGGGCGCCAACGGATCGGGCGGCGCCCGCGGAACTCTCAACGTCGTCAGCGGCGCCTCCTCGGCCGCCGGCAGCGGCACGAGCGGGCTGACCAACGGCGTCGGCCAGACGACCTCGGGCCTGAGCAACACCGTGGGCGGCGTGACCAACGGCCTCAGCAACACCGTGGGTGGCGTGACCAGCGGGGTCGGCCAGACGGTCGGCGGCGTGACCAGCGGGGTCGGCCAGACGGTCAGCGGTGTCACCAGCGGGCTGAGCAATACCGTGAGCGGGCTGACGAACACGCTCGGCGGCCTGGGCGGCCTGCTTGGCACCGGATCCGGCGGCTCGGGTTCGAGTGGCAACACGACGGGCAGCTCGGCGACCACCACCACGACGACCAGCCCCGTGAGCGGCCTCGTCGGCGGCGTGGGCGACACGGTCGGCGGCCTGACCGGCGGCCTCGGCGACACCGTCGGCAGCCTTCTCGGCGGCTGACAACCCCGGTCACCAGCACCTCGTCGTAGGCGCAAGGCGCGGCTTGCGCACCGGTTCTCCTCATATGGACACCGAGCAGCAGGTCGCCGTCCGACCCGGCCACACCGCCGAGGCCGACGCCGTCGGCTGGATCGCCCCGGGCGAACCGATCATCTCGCTGCGTGGAGTCACGAAATCCTTCGGCTCGCACACGGTCCTCGAGGACATCACCTTCGACGTGCCAAAGGGCCGGATCACCTCGATCCTCGGCCCCTCGGGCACCGGGAAGTCGGTGCTCCTCAAGAACATCCTTGGCCTGCTCAAGCCCGAACGCGGCGAGATCTGGGTCGACGGCGACCAGATCGTGGGACTGCGCGAGAAACGGCTCTACGAGGTGCGCAAGAAGTTCGGTGTGCTCTTCCAGGATGGCGCGCTGTTCGGCTCCATGAACCTCTACGACAACATCGCCTTCCCGCTGCGCGAGCACACGCACAAGAACGAGGCGCAGATCCGGGAGCTCGTCCATCGCAACGCCGAGCTTGTCGGCCTCATGGATCACCTGAAGAAGCTCCCTGGCGAGGTCTCCGGCGGCATGAAGAAACGGGCGGGCCTGGCCCGCGCCATGGTGACCGAGCCCGAGATCGTGCTCTTCGATGAGCCGGACTCGGGGCTCGACCCGGTGCGCGTCGCCTATCTCGACGAGCTCGTCGTCACCGCACAGAAGGAGACGGGTGCCACCTTCTTCATCATCACGCACAACATCGAGTCGGTCATGCGCACCGCCGACTACATGGGCGTGTTGTTCCGTTCGAACCTGGTGAAGTTCGCGAGCAAGGCCGACATGGTCCAGACGGACAACCCGATCATCAAGCAGTTCCTGGCCGGCAAGCCCGAGGGACCCATCGGCATGGACGAGATGGCCGACGCCGGAGACGGCCTCGACACGAGCCGCTTCATCGAGGGCGACACCGCCGCGTTGACGTACGGTCCCTTGCCTCGTCCGGGCGAGGTCGCGCTAACCGCGCAGGCGCCGAGCGACCAGACCGAGGCGGACTGAGTCGCAGCATCCGCGTCCGGCCCACACCGCGACTGTCCGGACAAACAAAAACGCCGACGGCCCCGGGGTGGCGATTCCCGGAACCGGCGGCGTTCTCGCACTGCCACCAAAGAGCGGCGACCGTCAGCCGGCGGCGTCTCCGCACACGGTCTCGACCATGAGCCGACTCACCACGTAGGGGTCCATGTTGGCGTTGGGCCGGCGGTCCTCGATCCAGCCCTTCTTCTCCTTGGCCGTCTGCCACGGGATGCGGATCGACGCTCCACGGTCCGACGTCCCGTACGAGAACTTGGTGTAGTGCGCGGTCTCGTGGGCGCCGGTCAGCCGGCTCTCGATGCCGATGCCGTAGTTCGCGACGTGCTCGTCGACCCGCTTCGAGAGGGCCTCGCAGCCGGCGATGATCGCCTCCCAGCCGCCATCCTCTCGCATGGCCTTGATGGAGAAGTTGGTGTGCGCGCCGGCGCCGTTCCAGTCACCGAGGATCGGCTTGGGCTCGAGCGTCGCGTAGACGCCGAGGTCCTCGGCGATGCGGAAGAGGAGCCACCGCGCCACCCAGAGCTGGTCGCCGATGAGCGGGGGCGGCAAGATCCCGATCTGGAACTCCCACTGCCCCATCATCACTTCGGCGTTCGTCCCCTCGATCCCGAGTCCGGCGTCGAGGCACGCCTGCGTGTGACGTTCGACGATCTCACGGCCGGGCATCTTGTCGCCGCCGACGCCGCAGTAGTACGGGCCCTGCGGCGCGGGGAACCCCGTCTCGGGCCAGCCCAACGGCCGGCCGTTCTCGAAGAAGGTGTACTCCTGCTCAATACCGAACCACGGCTCGAACGCGGCATACTTCTCGGCCGCCTCGACGCAAGCCCGCCGGGTGTTCGACGGGTGCGGTGACATGTCGGTGTGCAGCACCTCGCACATGACGAGCTTGTTGTCTCCGCCACGCAGCGGGTCCGGACAGGAGAAGACCGGTTGCAGCACGCAGTCCGAATCGCTGCCCTCGGCCTGGTTCGTGCTCGATCCGTCGAAGCCCCAGATCGGGGGCTCCTTGCCGTCGGCGACGATCTTCGTCTTGCTCCGGAGCAACGGGCTCGGCTCCGTCCCGTCGATCCAGATGTACTCGGCCTGGTAGCTCATGAACTCTCCTGTAGTGCCCTTCTCGTGTCGTGGAACCGGCCCCGCCATGACGTGCTTCATCGGAGCGGGGACGGGAATCAGTGTCGCCGGACCCTATTTCGTCGCCGTATCGGTTCTGTGAACCGACGATGAAATGTCCGGGCGTCGCCGTCGCACATCGTGGCTTGAATGCCACGACGGGCACCAGTCGGGCCGTGATCAGGGAAATTACGGGGCGGAGGCTCCAGGGTCCTCTCGCTCCCCGGACCGAACGCGCTGGTCGACGGTCCCGAGCCGCCTCTCGTGCCGACTGTGATCGGCCGGAGAATCCAGCGGTAGCCCACGGCGCCCGCCTTGTCCGCTCCTCCCGCCCCGAGGGCTACTCCCGCCACCGCCGGCCCGCCTCAAGACGCGACGGAGGGCTGGAACGAATTCGCTCCAGCCCTCCAAGTTGCCCCCCGGCAACAGGGCCACCTCGATGAGGCAGCCTCGTCGTTCTGTACTTCTAACGGCGGTGTCCCGCCGGTTCAACTAGCAGTTGGCTGCGTTGAGTCCACCGACGCACGTGTTGGCGTTGCTGAACAGGCCGGAGATGCCTCCGCCCAATGCAGCGATCGCGACAACAGCGACAACGGCGATCAGACCCACAAGCAACGCGTACTCCACCATGGAGGCGCCACGCTCCGTGCGGGCACGCTGCAGGAGCACGCCGTGTGCGCTGCGGACCGCGACAAACGCGTTGATGAAGTATCCGAGCATTACTGTCCCCCTCATTACCCCAAATGGGAAACCGACGGAATGTCGTTCCCATCTACAAATATCGACATCTATTGCATCGATTTCCATAGTCTTTTTGACCTAAAGACTCTGGGTCGCCACTGTGTGAATTCCCGGGCCCGGCACTACGGACATCGCTGCAAACGGACAGCGGGCTGGGCCGGCTAAGCCGGCCCAGCCCTACCGTCATCCCTTTGGGGAAGGGGGAATATTCCCTTAGGGAAATGCTTTGCGGTTCGACGCGGCTTCAGCCGCTCGAACTAGCAGTTGGCTGCGTTCAGACCACCAACACAGGTGTTCGCGTTGCTGAACAGGTGCGAGATGCCACCACCGAGCGCGGCGATCGCCACAACGGCGACGACGGCGATGAGGCCAACGAGCAAGGCGTACTCCACCATGGAGGCGCCGCGCTCTGTCCGCGCACGCTCAAGCAGGTTGCCGTGGTACCCGCGGACCGCGAAGAACGCGTTCAGAAACAGCTGAGTCATTTGAATATTCCCCTCTCTCACCCCAAAGAGCTCCGGACGGTTGCCCGGCTACCCGTTTGAAGTCCCAGACTCATTGTCGGCACAGCCCATTCTCATTTCCATAGGCTGAAAGGACCAAATAAGGCCCGAGACGAGGCGTCCCTATTCGATGGTGACCAGGCCCATCACCACGGCGCGCACCAGCGCGTGCGTGCGATTGGTGACGTCGAGCTTTTGGAAGATGGCTGCCAAGTGGTTCTTGGTGGTCTTCGGGCTGATGTACAACCGCTGCGAGATCTCGCTGTTGGTCGCACCCTCGGCCAGGAGTTGCAGCACCTCGAGCTCGCGCTGGGTCAACGACCAAGGTCCCCACTGACGATCGTCGTCGATACGCCGGGGCGCTGCCTGCGAATCCCGAAAGTCGTGATCGGACGATTTGGCGATTGCGTCGTCACGAGTGAGCGTTGCGATCGCGCCGCCTTGCACCTGGCGGCCGCGATGAACGGTCGTCGAGACCGCCGGCCCGGACACGGAAACCTGCGAGTAGAACGTCCATTCGCTCTGGCTCCCGATCGTCTCAGCTGCGGCCGCGCCCGGCCACAGGATCGAGGCTGTGTTCGTCATGGATCCCCCTCATTTCCGCTCCGGATCAGGTCCGGTGCGGCTCCTCCTCCCCACCGGCTCCGGTGAGAATTTCCCCTGGTCATTGTACGACTCACTCGACAAACGACAGGTGCACGACCATTGCGGATTGGGTGCAGTGGGCCGAAACTCCCACTCCCTCGTAGAGGTTGTCCGTCTGTTGTCAGTGGCCGGCGAAGGCGTGCTTGATCGGACCCACGATGGGGCCCAGCACGATGATGAGGATGGCGGGCAGGAAGCAAAGCGCCAGCGGGAAAAGGATCTTCACCGGCACCTTCGCTGCCTTTTCGCGCGCGCGCTGCCGGCGCTTGTCGCGCATCTCGTCGGCCTGCGCCTGCAGCACGCGCCCGATGGGAAGGCCGAGCGCGTCGGCCTGAGAGAGCACGACAGCGAACGTCACGAGGTCGTCGATGTCAGTGCGGAGCTTCATGTTCTCGAGCGCGTCGTGCCGCGAAAGCCCGAGTTCCATCTCGCGCAGAGTCAGCCGCAGCTCCTCGCAGACTGGCGACTCGAACCGCGCACACGACACCTGCATCGCCTGCTCGAGACCCAGACCGGCGGCCACCGAGATACACATCAGGTCGAGAAGGTCGGGCAGGTCGTTCGTCACCCGCTCACGCCGACCCTTGATGCGAAAGCGAAGCCAGTAGCTCGGGACGAGACCGCCGAGCATCGGCAGGATGAACATCAGCGCTATTCCGAACTTCAGCTTGACGGCGCCGCTCACGAGCATGACCAGGCCGAAGGCAAACCCCAACATCACGGAGCCCACCTGCACCGCCACGAACTCCTCTGCCCGAACCGAGCCGGTGAGGCCCGCCTTGAGCAGGTCCGCGTGCACGCGGTCGATGTCCTGCGAGGGGTAGAGACGTGACAGGCCGTGGCGGAGCCCGCGCACCGAGGGGCCGAGGATCCGGCTGAAGAGCGGAGTCTGCACCCGATCGGGCAGTTGAACCGGTTCGGCGTAGACCTCGGCCTCGGTCCCCAGCGAGCGGATGAAGTCGAGCCGGTTCTGCGACCGGTGTGTCCGCCACGCGGCCATGCCGACGCCGGCGAGGCCGAGCACCATGAGCGTGATGCCGACCATCGGAACGAAATACGCCGCGTTCACGAGAACAGTCCCCCTTCGTCCTCAGACCTTGATGTTGACCATGCGCCGCACGATCCAGAACCCGAGCGCCATGAGGCCGGCAGTGCCGATCAACACGATCAGGCCGGCGCCGTGGAGCATCGGATCGAGATAACTGGGGTCCTTCATCTCCAGCGCAAAAACGAGGAACAACGGGATGGCGAAGAGCACGTACCCCGACATCCGGCCTTCTGCAGACAGCGTCTGCACCTCGCGACGGACCTCCTGCCTCGTGCGCATGAAGGCGGCGAGCGTGTGGAGGATGGGCGCCAGCCGGCCACCGGTTGACTGCTGGATCCGCACGGCCTCGACGGCCCACTTGAGATCCTCGACACCCGAACGCTCGGCCATGTTCTCGAGAGCCACGACCAGGTCCGAGCCGACAGCGACCTCTGCCATGACCCGGTCGAGCTCCTGAGACAATGGCGGCCGGGCGTCACGCCGGTACATGTCGATGGAACGCTGGAACGTCTGGCCGCCCTCGACGGATGCCGCCATGAGCGCCAGCGCGTCGGGCAGCTGTTCCTGCATCTGCTTGACCCGCTTGTTGGCGCGGCGAGTCGGGATGTACCACGCCACCATGCCCGCCACGAGGATCGCGGCCAATGAACCAATGATGTTCCCGGCCAATATGCCGACCACCACCGCAAGCATCAGCGCCGCGCCCGCACTTATCACGAGGTATTCACCCGAACGCAACGGGATCGAAGCCCGGTCGAGACGCTGTTCGAGCGCGCCGGAGGTGTCAATCCGCCCGAAGATGCCCGCCAGTCGGACAGTCAGCGCCGAGAGCTCGCCGTGCTCAGGCGACTCGCTGACCACCTCGACCGGCACCTGCGCCGTGCCCATGGTGTCGTCGAGGATCTCCGCGAGCGTGCGCTGACGTGTCCGGACCCGCAAGATGATCGCCACCACGGCGATCGCCAAACCGGCGCCCACAAGGATGGCCGCCACGAGGGTCTCGGAACTCGAACCGAGTTGCAGTGCACCCAGCATGGCCGGCCTCACCTGCCGTCGCGACGACGCGCGAGCATTTCGTAGAGTTCTTCGGAGGGTGGCTCGACTGCGCGTCCCGGCCGGGCCGGGCGATGACGGCGTCCGTCGGACCGGGACGAGAGCAACGACGCGTCGCCCTCATTGCGGAAAATGTGCGGTGGCACCTCGACCCCGGCGAGCGCCAGCTCGTCGAGGATCTTCGGGCGCAGGCCCGTTGGGACGAGTCGTCCAATCCCCTCGTGCATGTCCACGCGGTGGAAGATGTCCTGCAGGAGCACCGTCTCGCCCTCCATGCCCTGGATCTCAGTGATGGAGTGGACCACGCGGGGCCCGGCGGGCGTCCGCTGGAGCTGCACCAGGACGCCGACCGCCATGACGATCTGGTCACGAATGGCCTTCTGGGGCAGCTCGACGCCACCCATCATGACCATCGTCTCGAGACGGCCCAAGAGCTCGCGAGGCGAGTTGGCGTGGACGGTTGTCATCGACCCGGCGTGGCCGGTGTTCATGGCCTGGAGCATGTCCAGGGTCTCGGCGCCACGGCACTCACCGACGATGATGCGGTCGGGCCGCATACGAAGGGAGTTGCGGACGAGGTCGCGGATGCGGACCTCTCCCGATCCCTCGGCGTTGGCCGGCCGGGTTTCCAGCGTGACGACGTGGGCACCCTGGATCTGGAGTTCGGCCGACTCCTCGATGGTGATGAGGCGCTCGCCGTCGGGTATGAAGTTCGAGAGAACGTTCAGCATCGTGGTCTTCCCGGTGCCGGTTCCACCGACGACGACCATGCTGATCTTCCCGCGTACCAGGGCCTCGAGGAACACCGCGGAGTCCATGCTGAGCGAACCCAGCCCGATGAGGTCCTGCATGACGAGCGGCTCGTCGGGGAACTTCCGGATAGTGAGCACCGGCCCGTGCAGAGCGAGCGGAGGCACGATGGCGTTGATCCGGGAACCGTCGGCGAGTCGTGCGTCCACCATGGGTGAGGACTCGTCGACCCGGCGACCCACTGCGTGCACCATCCGGTCGATGATGCGCCGGTATTGCTGCGAAGAGTTGAACACGACGTCGGTGCGCTCGATGCGGCCACCGCGCTCGATCCAGATCTCGTCGTAGCGGTTGCACATGACTTCAGTGATGTCCTTCTCGGACAGCAGTGCTTCGAGCGGCCCGAAACCGAGCGAGTCCTCGAGCATCTCCTCGACAAAGCGCTGGCGTTCGATGGGCGAGATACCGATGTCTTCGCGTTCGAGGATCTCGTTCACGGTCGTGCGGACCTTGGCCCGCAACTCGTCAGGCGTCAGGTCTGCCGCGGTGGGTGCGATCTCGGCCAGGACCTTCGCCTGGACGACGGCCTTGGACTGCAGCCAGGCCTCCTCGGAGGAGGAGGTGCGGTCGGTGCTCCGCCGCCTCGGCGCGTCCTTCGGAGGTGGTCCGCCGGAGCGGCGCTCCACGCCCGAGCGGCGATCGCCCCCAGCGGGCACCTGTGCGGCGGACGACTCGGCGGCCCCATCCGCGGCGGCCAGCTTCTCTGACAGGTTCATGGCTCTCAGGCCCTCTCGAGCTCAGGCACCTTCTCGGTGCGCCCCTTCCGCCGCAGTCTCCAGAAGCCGCCGCGTCCAGTTCCGAGCTGGGCGGTGTTGCTGCTCGTGCCGAGGACGGGCGTAACCTCGCCCGAGAGGAATTGGTGCATGCCGCCAGCGAGTTTCTTGCTGATGTCCGAGTTGACGGCGGACACGATGGCCGGCTGGCCCTTGTTGATCGACTTCATGACCTCCCGCGAGTACGGGAGTATCGAGACGATCTTGTTGTCCAACACCTCCTGGACGTCCGTGATGTCGATGCCGATGTCTTCTTCGACCTTGTTCAGGACGACCCCGATCGACTCACTGCTGATGCGGAGCTTCTCCAGGGTGGTGAGGAACACCCGCATGTTGCGGATACTCGGCAGGTCCAGGGTCACCATGCACAAGACATGGGTCGAGTGGTCGAACGCCGCCAGGACGATCTCGGACAGCTGGGCCGGCGTGTCGACGACGATGTAGTCGAAGTGTCGACGCAGCGCACCCATCACCTTGTAGACGTCCTTCGGCGCGATCATGTCCGCGTCGGCCGGGCTGAACGGCGCCGCGAGCACCGAGAAGCCGAGCTCGTGGTCCTCGAGGTACTCCTCGACGTGCTCGTCGATGTCGTCGTCGTCGACCGGCTCCCGTGAGAGCAGATCCGAGATGGTGAAACGCGGCCGGAGGTGCAGCGCCGTCGAGACCTCGCCGAACTGCAGGTCGAGGTCGACCAGGCACACACGCTGACCCGTCTGGGAAGCCAGGTAGCAAGCCAGGTTCGTGGCGTAGAAGGTCTTGCCGCAACCGCCGCTCGAAGAGGCCACGGTGAACACCTCGGCGAACTGGGGCCGTTCGGCCACCACGACGCCGTGGGCGACGACCGGCATCGTCGGGGCGGCGTCCGACTGCGAGACATCTGCGATGTCAAAGGCCCGCTTCAGTGCCGCCGAGAGTTGGCGCTTGCTCGTCGGATACTCGACGAGCTCCACTGCTCCCGTGCGCACGATGTCGCTCAGGTTCGCCTTCGGCTTGGGCCCGAGGGCCAGGACGACCGCAGGCACCGCGGACGTCGCTCGCAGGCTGGCCAACCGGGCCATGCCCGCGTGGCTGTCGAAGACCGGACCGGCGACGAGGACGTCGAACGGTCCCTGCTCACGCACCTCGTCTTCGACGTCGATGACGTTGGTGCTGGTGACGACCTGATATCCAGGTCCGAGCGAGGACTGTATGGCCCGGCTGAGCGCCGGCGACCGGCTGATGACGAGAATCCGGCGGGCGATCACGGGGCGCTCATCGTCTGGTCGGTGCCGATGCACTGGCCCACGGTGGGCGGGTTCACCTCTTGGTCAGGTTGGACCACGGAGATCGATTCGTTCTGCGAGAGGAAGGAGAG